>JBPCRP010000068.1:0-16830 GCA_050996715.1 Propionibacteriaceae bacterium | reverse complement strand
GGCGCGGGAGATCTGCGAGCAGCGCGTCCCCGACCCGGACCTGGATCCCGTCCTCGAACCGGCCCGCGGTCTCGGCGCGTCCGTCGAACGCCGCCACCAGGTCGTACGTCGCGCTGGGCAGTACGCGCCCGCCGAACCCCCAGCGGTCGGCGGTGAGGGGGATCGACGCTGCGACGCGCCCGTTCGTCTCGACGGCGACCACCACAGACGATCCTCCGGACGCGGTCCTGAGCTCCAGCCGGAGGGGGGTGCCGGCGGCGAGGGTGCTGGCGCCCGACAGCCGCAGCGCGGGCGCTCCGGCCGGACCGTCGACCTGCACCGAGTCCACCACGACCACCTCGCCGGCGACGTCGAGTGGGGCGAGGTTGCCGGCGGCGGTGGTCCGCAGCCGGGTGAGCGCCAGCTCGGCGGGCTGATCGGGCACCCCGACCGGGAGCCGGCGGCCCCGCGGGTCGATCGCCCGCAGCGTCCACGACCCGGCCGCCAGGGCCGGGAGCAGGCCGCTGACCCGCTTCTCGGACCGCGCTGGACCGGGGGTCGCGGCCGGCTCCAGCGCGACGCGCACGGTCGCGGCGCCGGCCGCCTCCAGCTCGAGCCGGACGGCTGGAGTCGTGTCGGTGTCGAGGTCGACGCGGGTCCCGCCCGACTCGGTCCGAGCCTGCGCGAGCCGGTACATCGGCCGAGCGAGGGTCAGCACCAGCCCGTCGGCCGCCGTGAACGTGGGTGTCGCCTGCCGATCGGCGGCGACGACTCGTCCACGCAGGGCACCCCCGGAGCCGGAGCGGATCAGCTGCCCGAAGGAACCGGTGCGGGTGATCCCGCCGGCGCTGAGCTCGATCCGGAAACCGAACCGCCGACCATCCAATTGGGTGGCGTCGACCTCGGTGACGAACGTCGACGCCGTGTAGTCGGCGTACGCGTGCTTGCTGACCGCACTCACCTCCGGGTCCGTCACCGGGCGGACCAGCAGGGGCACCGCAGGTCGGTCGGGATCGTCGAGATCCACCACCTCGATCCGGGTCTGCAGGTGCACGCCCGCAGCGCCGAGGTCGACGTTGTCCAGGTAGGCCCAGCCCTGCAGCTCCAGCCGCCCGCCGGTCCGCCAGCTGACCCGGTGCAGGACCGCAACGACCTGGATCTGGGTCTCGGCGAGAGCCAGCGCGGGGTCGTCCGGCGCCAGGCCGAGCGCGTTCCGCACCCCGACCTGGACGAAGACCTGACCGTCGTGCAGCAGGGCCGGGGAGTTCTTCGGGTTGGCGTGCCCCAGGCCCATGAACTCGGTCGTCTCCGCGCGGAGGTCGCGCTCGACCAGCAGCGCAGCGATCCGATGCTGCGCCGGCACCCGGGCCCACTGGTCGGGTCCGACGCCCTGGTGCAGCCGTTGCAGCCCGCCACGGAGGACCGTCCAGAAGTCGTCGTCGGCGTGCTGGGAGGCCCGGATGGACAGCGGGAAGTCGTTGCTGAGCAGCTGCATCCGCCGGACCTCGGCGGCTGACTCGGCACCGGTCGCCCGCAGCTCCGCCAGGGAGTCCTCGGCCGCCCGGAACCGCGCCCGGAGGTCGACGACGTCGGTGGACTGCTGGGTGATCGAGCGACCGTCGTCACGGACGCGCCACTGGTGGGTGAGGTCGGCGAGGACGTCGAACCGGGCGGCCCGGGCATAGGCGCGGGCGGAGACCGCCTGGTCCTCGTACAGCACACCCTCGGGGAACCGCAGGCCCGCCGACGCCCAGAACGACCGGCGGTAGCACTTGCTCCACGCGACGGCGTTCACCATCACCTCGGGAAACTGCGCCAGGGTCACCTGCTCGCGGGTGCTGCGGTGGGCCGCCCGGGTCCAGGGCGCGGCCAGCCTCGGTCCGGACGCGTCCAGACGCTGATAGAGGGAGACCGCGAAGTCGGACCCGGTGCGTTCGAGCACCTCGACGTAGCGCTGCACCGCTCTGGGGAGCAGCACGTCGTCGGAGTCCAGGAACATCAGATACGCCCCCCGCGCCCGCGCGGCACCGACGTTGCGCGCCGCGCCGAGTCCCGCGTTGGCCTGCTGGACGACCCGCAGCCGCGGGTCGGTCGCCGCGAAGGCCCGGAGGATGTCGATCGAGTCGTCGGGGGAGCCGTCGTCCACGGCGATGATCTCGAGCCGCGGATGGGTCTGGGCCGCCAGGCTGGCCAGACAGTCCGGCAGGTACTCCGCGACGTCGTAGACGGGCAGCACGATGCTGACCAACGGCGTCGGGGACCAGGGCGTGTGGTCCAGCACGGCGCGGGTGCGGCGGGCGACGACGTCGGCGACCGGGCCCGCCCGGCGACGCAGCGCACGGGTGCGCTGCTGCCAGCGAACCGGCAGCCGGTCGAGCGCCCCGGAGGGGGACGGGAACCGCGCGGGACCCATCATCGGGTCGCGGCGGGGTCGGGGCCCAGGAGCTGGGGCGGAGACGAACGGTCGGTCGACACAGCGACGGAGCCTAGTGGTTCTGGGCGTGACCACCAGTCCAGGCGAGCCAGTTTTCCCGGGCCAGCGGCCGCCACGCGCGAGCGGACCCGGCGGCCCAGGTCGCCGAGGGGCCTACAATCGGGCCCGACCCGCGGTGCTCGGCCTGACGGCCGCACCCGCCACCCCGCGTGGCCACAACCGATGCCGGCGCACGCCAATCCACGCTACCCGAGAGCGAGTCATGAGCAGATCCGAGCACGCCGTCGCCACGGTGCTCGAGGTGCTGCTCGTGGTCGGGGCGCTGCTCGCCTTCGTGCTCGCCGTCTCCGGGACCGACCAGCCCACCCTGGCCCGCACCGCAGCCACCCTGTTGGTGGTGGTCGTAGTCGTCGGCTGCGGTGTCCGGGCCACCCGGGGGGGACGGGAGCCGCTCGGCGACAGCCTGCTCGTGCGGACCGTAGCCGCCGGCGCCGCCGCCGCGCTGTTCGCCGGAACCCCCAGCGCCGGCACCGTGCCGCTTGCCGCGGTGGGCGCCCTGATCCTGATCGGCGGCGCGCTATTCGAGCCCACCCTGCTCCGGATCCAGCGTCAGCGGGTCCCGTTCGTATCCCACCTGCCCGGGATCCCGCCGCTGGCTCCGCTGCCCCCCTGGGGACGGCTCGCCCTGAACGGCGGCCTGGGGGCGACCGCGCTCGGCGCCGTGATCGGGCTGGGTGGGGCCAAGCCGGTCTGGTGGCTGCTGCTGTGCTGCTGGGCGGCGTTCCCGGCGGCCGCCCTGGCCTACCAGGGCCGGCAACGGCTGCGCCGGGCCGCGCGGGTGGGCAAGGCCATCCCGCTCGCGGTGGCCAGGTACGCCCCCGAGTTCATCGTGCACACCGCACGTCCCGACGACGCGAGCTACCAGGTCACCATGTGGCTGCCGTACCTGCACCGCACCGGTCGCAAGTTCATCGTCGCCACCCGTGACGAGCTGCCGGCCGAGCTCCTCGCCGACCAGGTCGACGTACCGGTCATCAGCTGCCGTCGGCTGGGTGAGCTCGAGGCGGTGCTGGTCCCCAGCGTCAAGGCGGTCTGCTACGTCAACGCCTCCTCGGGCAACGGCTCGCTGGTGCGCTACCAGAACCTGCACCACGTCTATCTCGGCCACGGCGACTCCGACAAGCCGCCGTCCTACAACCCGACCCACGCGATGTACGACACGATCTTCGCCGCCGGTCCCGCCGCCGTCCGCCGGTACGCCGAGCATGGGGTGGCGATCCCGGCCGAGAAGTTCGCGGTGGTCGGGCGGCCCCAGGTCGACCAGGTGAGCGCCGCGACCCGCAACCCCGCCGACGTCGGCGACCCGGTCGTGCTCTACGCCCCGACCTGGCGAGGCCACGTCGCCGAGACCGCGTTGTCCTCCCTGGCCGCCGGCGAGCTGATCGTCGGCGGTCTGCTCCGCCGCGGCGCCACGGTGATCTTCCGCCCGCACCCCTTCTCCTACGAGTTCCCCGAGGACGCCGCGGTGATCCGCCGGGTCCGCGACCTGCTCGAGGCGGACACCCGCGAGACCGGCCGCGCGCACCTGCACGGGAAGCCGGCCGAGACTGAGCGCGGCATCCTCGACTGCCTGAACGCCTCCGACGCGATGATCTGCGACGTCTCCAGCGTGGTCTCGGACTACCTGTACTCCGGTAAGCCGTTCGCCATGATCGCCGTCCCGGCCGTACCCGAGGACTTCGTCGTCGACTACCCGGTCGCCCGCGCCGCCTACGTCGTTCCCGCCGACCTGTCCGGGTTCGACCAGACCCTCGACGCCATGCTGGGGGCGGACCCGAAGCGGGCGGCCCGGCTCGACGTGCGGAGCGACTACCTCGGCGACGTCGAGGTGGCGGACTACGCGGGCACCTTCGTCGACGCCGTCCGCGAGGTGCTCGACCGGCCCCGGCCCCGCGACGAGGCGGTGGCGGAGTCCGACGACGGCGCCCCCCGCATCCCGCGTTCGCGCGTCCGCCGGCTGGCCGTCGAGCTGGCCTACGAGCTGGGCACGGCCGGGCTGGCCCTGGTGGGGCTGACGCTGGCCCTGGAGAACGTCGCCGGCTGGCTCACCGGGCTGCCCGTGGTGATGGCGCTGCTCGTCGTCGGCTGGCGTCAGCGCGACCTCGGTCGGGAGTTGCCGCACGCCACCCTCGCCACCTTCGTCGCCGCCCGCGCGCTGAGTCTGCTCGCCGCCGCGGCTGCGGTGCTGCTCCCGGCCGTTCTGCGCACCTCGGTCACCCCCGCCCTGGTCGCCGCGGTCGTCGTGGGGTGCGTGGCCGGCGGGGCGGCCTTGCTCGCCGAGCAGCGGGCGCAGGAGGCCTGGCGGGCACCGATGGTGCGGGCCGTCGGCCTACCGGGGCTGGATCTCGACATCGTCGAGCGGGTGCCGCGCCGGCTGCTGGCCCTGTCCCAGACCGGTTCTCTGCTGCTCACCTGGCTGCTGGTCGTGGCCACCTCGGTCGCCGGACCGGTCCAGCTCTGGGCCGTCCCCCTGGTGGCCCAGGCGGTGCTGGCGGTGCTGGCCCTGGCGACGGCGTTCACCCACGTCGCCCGGGCCGCGGCGGCCGAGCACCGGCTGTCGACGGCCGTCGTCGAGCTGCGTCCCCAGTTCGCCCTCTACTTCGGCTCCGGGGTGGGGGCGGCGTACCAGGCGGGGATGTGGCTGCCCTGGCTCGCCCGGATCGGCCGGCCGTGGCTGGCGGTGGCCCGCACCGTCGCGATGTTCGAGGAGCTGGTCGCGGTCTCCCGCGCCCAGGGGGTGAACCTGCCTGTCGTGCACCGGCCCACGCTGCGCAGTCTCGAGGACGTGGTCGTACCGTCCCTGCGGGCCGCGTTCTACGTCAACAACGCCGTCAAGAACACCCACTTCGTCGAACGTCGCGAGCTCACCCACGTCTGGCTGAACCACGGGGACTCCGAGAAGCCGGCGTGCTTCAACCCCGTGCACGCGATCTACGACAAGATCTTCGCCGCCGGCCAGGCCGGGGTGGATCGCTACGCCCGGCACGGCGTGTCGATCCCCGCCGAGAAGTTCGTCATCGCCGGTCGCCCCCAGGTGGCCGAGATCAGCCGGGCCCGCGGTCCGATGCCCCAGGAGCCCACCGTGCTCTACGCGCCGACCTGGCAGGGGCCCTACGCCGACAGCCGGGTCTTCTCGCTGCCGCAGGGGCCGGAGATCGTGACCGCCCTGCTCGACCGGGGGGCCACGGTGGTCTTCCGGGCCCACCCGTTCAACTACCGCTTCGACGACGCGGTCGCCACGATCGCGGCGATCGGTGCCCTGCTCGACGCTGACCGGGCCCGCACCGGACGGGCGCACCGCTGGGGGGCTCCGGCGGAGTCCGAGCTCTCGCTGGAGGCGTGCTTCAACCTTTCCGATGCCATGGTCTCCGACGTCTCGGCGACCCTGTCGGACTACCTGATGTCGAGCAAGCCGTTCGCCGTGGTGGCCATGGGCACCACCCCAGACGCGCTCCGCGAGACCTCCCCGGTGGCGGCCGCCGGCTACCTGGTGCAGGACGGGCTGGCCAACCTCGACGACGTGCTCGACCGGCTGCTGGCCCCAGGGACGACCGACGACCTGGCGACCGAACGGGCCCGGTTGCGCACCTATTACCTGGGCGACTTCGCCGCCGATCACTACGCCGACGGCTTCCTCACCGCAGCCCGGGCGGTCCTCGACGCCGACCACCGGACCCGACCCCACGACGACCCGCACCTGCCGAGCTCGGGGAGCCGCTCGTGAGGTCGATCCTGGCTCGCCTCCGCGGCGGCCTGATCCTGCTCGCCCCGGCCGTCTCGGTGGCGGTCGCCCTGACGGCGTTGGTGCTGGTGCGTCCCGGCCATGACGGTGTCGACGTGGTCATCGGAGTCGTGATCGCGGTCTGCGTCGGGCTGCTGATGGCGGGCAGCGGGGTGCTGGCCGTCGTCGAGAAACCGCGGATCTCCGCGGCCCACCTGCCGGGTTGGCGCACCGTGGGTCGGCTGCCGTCTCAGCAGGAGTGCCTGGTCGTGCTCGGCCTGGCTGTGGTCGCGGTGACGGTGCTGCTCGCGCTGGACCACCCGGTGGTCGCCCTGCAGATCACGGTGGTGGTGGGCTTCTTGGAGGCCGCCCTGGTCGGCACCGCGCTCCAGCAGGCGCGGGATCCGGGACTTCGGCGCGAGCAGATTGCGTCCGCGCTGACCACCTACGGCCCTGAGCTGCTCGTCTACACCGCCCGGGCCAACGACGCCAGCTACCAGCTGGCCATGTGGCTGCCGGAGCTGGCGAAGCTGGGCCGACCGTACGCGATCGTCGTTCGCCACCCGACGACCCTGGCCGCCACCCGGGGCATGACGGGCGTCCCGGTGGTCTGCTGCCCGCAAAGCGCCGACCTCGATGCCGTCGTGGTGCCGACGGCCCGCGTCGCGCTCTACGTCAACGGGGTCAGTCAGAACGTCAACTTCGTCGGCTACCGACAGCTGCAGCACATCTACCTCGGGCACGGCGACTCCGACAAGGAGCTGTCGGTGCACCCCGCCCACGCCATGTTCGACCAGATCTTCGTCGCCGGGCCGGCGGCGATCGAGCGCTATCGCCGCGCCGGGGTGCAGATCCCGGCCGACAAGTTCTGCGTCGTCGGCCGGCCGCAGCTGGCCGGGGTCGCGCGCGCCACCGGACCGATCGACGCGGTGGTGGCGCCTCGGGTGCTCCTCGCGCCGACCTGGCGCGGCTACAACGCCAACACCACTCTGAGCTCGCTCGTCACCACCCCCGAGCTGGTCCACCAGCTCCTCGGCCGCGGCGCCGTGGTGCACTTCCGACCGCACCCGTTCAGCTGGCAGAGCGTGCCCGATCAGCCGTTGCTCGATCGCGTCGACGCCATCCTCGAGGCCGACCGGGCCCGGACCGGGCGGGCCCACCAGCTGTCGGCCGAGACCCGGTCGGCGTCGGTGCTGGCGTGCTTCGACGACTCCGACGCGCTGGTCAGCGACGTCGGCAGCGTGCTGGTCGACTACTTCGCGACCGGCAAGCCGTACGCCGTGGCCCTGCCGGCCGGTCTCGACCCGACGGAGGCCCGGGGCCGGTTCCCGAGCCTGGCGGCGGCGTACCTGATCTCGGCCCCGGAGACCCCGCACTCCGCGGCAGGCACGTGGCCCGTGCTCGACGAGCTGCTCGGGCTCGACCCACGCGCCGCCGACCGCGAACGCATCGCCCACCACTACCTCGGGGAACATCCCGGAGACGACGCCCCGCTGCAGCAGGCTCTGGTCGACGCGCTGAACCGCTGCCGGCCGGAGCCACAGGCCAGCGAGTCCACCTCCCTCGACGCCGGCCAGGACTGACGGTGGCGAGCGCCCGCTTCGAAGAGCTCGACTGGCGGCCCACCCCGATCGGGGAGATCAGCCTCCGCCGTCGCCGCGAACCCACCCTCGACGTCGACGTCTACGAGGTGCGGCTGGGCGCGGAGTTCTTGATGTCCAGCCTGTTCACCGTGGCCGAGGAAGAGCTGGCCACGCTCGGCCTGGCGGCGCTCGGGGACGCCGCACCGATCGGCGGCGGGTTTGACGTGGTGGTCGGCGGGCTCGGGCTGGGCTACACCGCCCGCACCGCCCTGGCCGACCCCCGGGTGGGTTCGCTCTGGGTGGTGGAGACCCTCGAGGCCGTCATCGGCTGGCACCGTGACCTGCTGCTGCCGGGGGCGACCGCCCTGACCCGGGATCCGCGTTGCCACCTCGCTCAAGCCGACTTCTTCGCCGCCGTGGCGGGATCGGGCCTTGGTCCGGCTACCCTCGGCGACGCCTCCGGGACGACCGCTCCGAGCCGGTGGCACGCGATCCTGCTCGACGTCGACCACGCACCCGACCAGGTGCTGCACCCGAGCCACGCGGAGTTCTACAGCGCCGCCGGGCTGCGTCGGCTCGCCGGCACCCTGCACCCGGGCGGGGTCTTCGCCCTCTGGTCCGACAAAGCTCCGGATGAGGCCTTCGTGGCCGTCCTGGCCCAGGTCTTCGGTACCGCTGTCGCCCACGTCGTGAGCTTTGCGAACTTCTACACCGGCGGCACCTCCGCCAACACGGTCTACATCGCCCACCAGGCGGCTTCTCCCGCGTTTTAGCGGCGTGTCGGCTAGCAGATGACCGGTCGGTACGGGGTCCGGCCAAAAGGGGGCACCGGCCCAGCGCGTCAGGTCGGCCGTCGGCTCACCCGGCGAGCGCGGCCAGGACCCGCTCGGCGCTGCTGCCGAGGCCGTACTCCTCGGTGAGGCGGGCGAAGTCTCGCGGGTGGGCAGGTTGAGTCGGTCGACGGAGGTCGTCCGGGTCGACCCCGAGGTCGAGGTCACGGACCACCGCCACCACCTCGGGGGCGGCCGCGAGGTAGTCCACCGCCCCCGCCAGCTTGGCCCGCAGCCCCGGCGCGATCGTGGTGCCCTGCTCGCTGGCGGCGGCCAGGATCCCCTCGAGGTCGCCGTAGGAGGTCAGCAGGCTCGCGGCGGTCTTCTCACCGATCCCCGCGACCCCCGGCAGCCCGTCGGAGGGATCTCCCCGCAGCGTGGCAAAGTCGACGTACGCCGCGGCCGAGACACCGTACTTGGCCCGCATCCACGCGTCGTCGACGCGCTCGTGCCGAGCCACCCCCCGGGCGACGTAGAGGATGCGTACCTGCCGGTCGTCGTCGACCAGCTGGAACAGGTCACGGTCCCCGGTGACCACGTCGACCGGCATCGTGGCGGTAGTCGCCAAGGTGCCGATCACGTCGTCGGCCTCGTGCTCATCGGCCCCGACCACAGCGATGCCCAAGGCGGCGAGCACGTCGATGATCATGGGCACCTGGTGGCTCAACCCGGCGGGGGACTCCTCGGCCGCGGTACCGACCGAGGTGGTCATCTCGCTGATCGACGACGCGCCCGGCTCGGCGATCCGGTGCGCCTTGTAGGTGGGGATCAGCGCCACCCGCCACGCGGGCCGCCAGTCGTTGTCCCAGCAACAGACCAGGTGCGTCGGGTGGTATTCCCCGACGAGATAGCTGATGAAGTCGAGCAGTCCGCGGACGGCGTTGACCGGCCTCCCGTCGGGGGCCCGGATGCTGTCGGGAATGCCGTAGAACGCCCGAAAGTACAATGACGCGGTGTCCAGCAACATCAAACGATCCGGGGGGGTGCTCATGATGCTGGCACGATACGCGGGTGGAGCCTCTCGACCGACAGATCTTGTCGCTGCTGGTGGGTGACGGACGGATGTCCTACACCGACATCGGCAAGGAGACCGGGCTGTCCACCTCGGCGGCTCAGCAACGGGTCCGTCGGCTCGAGCAGCGCGGCGTGATCACGGGCTACCGCGCGGTGATCGACCCGACCCAGCTCGGCCTGATGCTGACCGCGTTCGTGTCGGTGACCCCCTTCCAGCCCGACCAGCCCGACGACGCCCCCGAGGTGCTCAAGGGGCTGCCGCAGGTCGTGTCGTGCTACTCGGTCGCCGGCGAGGCCAACTACCTGCTCAAGGTCCAGGTGGCCACCACCAACGAGCTGGAGAAGGTGCTCGGCAGCATTCGCTCGACCAGCCGCGTCTCGACCCACTCGATCATCGTGCTTTCGACCTTCTACGAGGACCGCCCGCTCGTCTGAGCGCCGCGAAGCCCACCGAAGGACACGTCGTCGGCGTTCGACGATGAGCTCCGGGTGCGGCCCGACTGGGTACCCTCGACGGCGTGAACCGACCCTGGCTGCGCTGGCTCGGCGCGGCGGCGGCCGGGGCCGCGGTCGGCCTCTCCTTCCAGCCGTACGCCGTCTGGCCGCTGGCGTTCGTCGGCGTCGCCGGTCTGACCCTCGCCGTCCGCGAATCCGGCGGCCGACTCCGGGCCCGCCGTTCCTTCGGGGTGGGGTACGTCTTCGGCCTGGCCATGCTCGGCGTCGCCGTCAGCTGGCTGCACGTCCTCGGGATCTGGATCGCCCTGGCCCTGATGATCTTCGAGGCCCTCTTTTTCGGACTGCTCGGCATCGCGCTGGCGCTGCTGACCCGGGTCCGGTGGTGGCCGCTGGCCGGTGCCCTGGCCTGGGTCTCGTGTGAGTTCGGCTACTCCCGGGTGCCGTTCGGGGGCTTCGGGTGGACCCGGATCGCCTACAGCCAGGTCGACGGTCCGCTGGCCGGGCTGTTCCCGTTCGTGGGTGTGGTGGGGGTCAGCCTGGGCACCGCCGGGGTGGGGCAGCTGCTGGCCTGGCTCACCCTGCGGGTCCGCAACGCGCGGCGACACGGCCACGCGCTTACGGGTCTGCTGCGGCTGCGTCCCGTCGTCGCCAGCGCGGTCGCCCTGGCCCTGGTCGCTCTCGGCGGCGGGCTGCTGCGGACCTGGAGCGGCCCGGGACCGCGTGCCGGCGCCGGCGCCGTGGAGGTCGGGATCGTCCAGGGGAACGTGCCCGGCCGGGGGATCGAGGCCATGGGCCGCGCCCGGACGGTGACCGACAACCATCTGAGCGAGACGATTGCCATGATCACCAAGGCCCGGCTGGGCGGTTCGGCGCTGCCCGACTTCGTGCTCTGGCCCGAGAACTCCACCGACATCGACCCGACGCTGGATCGGACCACCCAGGAGGTGGTCCAGTCCGCCACCAGGATCGCCGGGCTGCCGATCCTGGTGGGGGCCGTGATGGAGGGACCGGGTCCCGACCAGCGCCAGACCTCGGCGCTGTGGTGGGATCCCGACCGCGGCATCCTGGCTCGTTACGACAAGCGCAACCTGGTGCCGTTCGGCGAATGGATCCCCTTCCGGGACCAGCTGCTGCCGCTGCTGCCGATCCTCAAGCAGGTCGGCGCGCAGTCGGTCCCCGGCACCACGCCGGGGGTCCTCAGGGTTCCAGTCGTGGTGGACGGTCGGTCCCAGACGATCGCGATCGGTGACGTGATCTGCTTCGAGCTCGCCTACGACCGGACCGTCTACGAGGCGATCACCGACGGCGCGCAGGTGCTGACGGTGCAGAGCAACAACGCGACCTACGGCGGTACCGGCCAGATCGAGCAACAGTTCGCCATCACCCGGGCCCGGGCGATGGAGTCCCGTCGAGAGATCGCGGTGGCCACGACCAACAGCGTGTCGGGTTTGATCGACCGCACCGGTCACGTGACTGTGCGCACCCAGGAGTTCACGGCGGCCTCGGCGGTGGTCTCGATGCCCCTGCGCAGCGCGCTCACCCCGGCGCTGAGCATCGCGCCCTGGCTCGACCGGGCCCTGGCCCTGGCCACGGCGGGCTGGCTGGTCGCCGCGGCGGTGATCCTGCGTCGCCGCGGGTCACCCCGCGCCGCGGCCCGCCCGATGAGCCAAGATGGAGAGAATTACCCGGTTCCGGGCGGCTCCTCGCGCCCGGACGATACCCCGAGCAGAAGGCAGCCAGTGCCGTGAGCGCAGAGCGCAACCCCGAGCGGACGCTCGTCATCATCCCGACCTACAACGAGGCTGACAACCTCCAGCGGATCACCGGTCGGCTCCGCACGGCCGTGCCCGACGCCGACGTGCTGGTGGTGGACGACAACTCTCCCGACGGCACCGGTCGGATCGCCGATGGGCTCGCCGCCGACGACGGCGCCATCCACGTCCTGCACCGTCTCGGCAAGGAGGGCCTGGGCGCGGCGTACCTCGCCGGTTTCGACTGGGGGCTGCAGCGCGGCTACGACGTGCTCGTGGAGATGGACGCCGACGGCTCCCACCAGCCCGAGCAGCTGCCGCTGCTTTTGGACGCGCTGGCCGATGCCGACCTGGTGCTCGGCTCGCGCTGGGTCAAGGGCGGCAAGGTCGTCAACTGGCCGCGGTCGCGCGAGGTGCTGTCACGCGGTGGGAGCCTGTGGACCAAGCTGGCGCTCGGCATCAAGCTCAAGGACTCCACCGGTGGTTATCGAGCGTTTCGGGCCACCACCTTGCGCGGGATCGGGCTCGACGACGTCGCCTCAGCCGGCTACTGCTTCCAGGTGGACCTGGCGTGGCGCACGCTGCGCCGGGGCTTTCGGGTCATCGAGGTGCCGATCACCTTCGTCGAGCGCGAGTATGGCGACTCCAAGATGAACCGCAACATCGTGATCGAGGCACTGGCCCGGACCACTGTGTGGGGGATCCGGCACCGTAGCCGGCAACTGAAGACCTTCTCCGAACGCACCAAGGAGAAGCGGGCCGACCACAAGGCCGTGTCCTGATGAGCAGGGGGCCCGGGCGGGGCCGTCAGCGCACCCTGAGCTGGGGCTTCGTGCTCGCGGTGGTGCTGCTGGTCGCGTTGCCGATCGCCGAGATCTGGCTGCTGGTCCAGGTGAGTCACGAGATCGGCTTCGGCTGGACCCTGCTGGTCTTGATCGCTGAGGTGGTGCTCGGTGGCTGGCTGATGCTGCGCGAAGGGGCGAAGGCCTGGGCCACCCTGTCGAAGGCGTACGGGACCGGACGCTTGCCGTCCGGTGAGTTGGCGAACGCCGCGCTGGTGCTGGTCGGTGGGGGACTGGTGCTGCTGCCGGGCTTCCTCAGCGACGTCCTGGGGCTGATCGTCCTGCTGCCGTTCACCCGGCCGTTGGCCCGCCGGGCCCTGGGTTTCCTGATCGCCCGCCGGGTGGCGGCGATGGGGTTGGACCCGCGGAACGCTCCGTCGCGCTCTCAGGTGATCGAGGGCGAGACGGTGGCCGACCCGAGTCCCGATCCCGACACCATCTCGGGTGAGATCGAGGGGGACGACCGCCGCTAGCGTTCCCCGCCCGCCTCGCCCGGCGCACCGGCCGTGACGGGGCAGCACCGGCCCCAGCGGGCAGCTCTGGCCGAACGTGCCAGCGCCGCCCTGACGTGAGCTCACGGTTGCCGACCAGTGCAACCGGAGCCGGCAGGGCGGCGCCGTTCGCCTCAGTGCTTAGGCGCTCTTCCTGGAGCGGGAGGTGCGGGCAAGCTGAGGCGGTCCCACCTCGCCGGAACGCAACAGGGTGAGGCGTTCCGCGAGCAGATCTTCGAGCTCGGCGATCGAGCGTCGTTCGCGCAGCATATCCCAGTGCGTACGCACCGGCTTCTCTTCCTTGGCGGCGGGTCGCTCGCCGTCGGAGCGCAGGGACTCTGCGCCGCACCGCGGGCACTCCCACAGCGCCGGGATCTCAGCCTCCTGGGCGAAGGTGAGGGCGAAGTGGTGGCCGCGCGAGCAGTCGTAGCCCACTTCCTGGCGGGGGGCGAACTCGACCCCTGCCTCGTCCTCGAAGCTTTTGGTACCTAGTCCCGTGCCACGTAGCGAACGGTCAGCCATCTCGGTCCTTCCTGTCGGATCCCCGGTCGTGTGAATCTATGTTGCTCAACTCGCGGGCGAAGTCAGATGTTCCCTCCGCCGATTCTGTGCCGGTGGCGGCGGAACTCCCGAACTACTTGTTGTATCGGGTTCGGAGCCGTCCCTGGATGCGGACGGGTGCTGATCGAACCCAAACCAGTGTCCTTTGGGACCGGCAGTCACTCAGTCGGGCGCGACGACCGCGGTCAGTGCCGGCGGCCGCACCCAGATCAGCGCGACGGCGCCGGCGGCCAGCACCGCGACGATGCCGATGATCCCCAGTCGCGGCGATCCGAAGATCCCCGAGATCACCCCGAAGAGCGCCGGCGCCAGCCAGGACACGGCGCGTCCGGTGAACGCGTACAGACCGAACATCTGGCCTTCCCGGCCCAGCGGCGCGACTCGGGTCAGGAAGGACCGCGAGCTCGACTGGGCCGGACCGACCCAGATCGCGAGCAGCAGCCCGAAGATCCAGAACATGGTCAGCCCGTGCGCGAAGAGCAGGACCGAGGCGCTGACGATCATGGCGATCAGGCAAATCGTGATAATCCGCTTCGGCCCGACCCGGTCCTCGACGAAGCCCAGGCTCACGGCGCCGAGGGCGGCGACCACGTTGGCGGCGATCCCGAAGATGATCACCCCACCCGGGTCCATCCCGTAGACCGCGATGGCGAGCACCCCGCCCAGCGAGAACACCGCGGCGAGGCCGTCGCGGTAGAGCGCACTGGCGATCAGGAACGACACCGCGTTACGGTCGGCCACCCATAGCCTTTTCAGGTCGCCGATCAGCAGCCGGTAGGAGGCGAGCAGCCCGAGCCGACGGCTCCGGGTGGTCGGCACCTCGGGCACGGCGAAGAACAACGGCAGCGCGAACACAGCGAACCAGACCGCCGCCAGGACGGCGACGGCGCGGAACTTGACGCCCTCCGCCACGGTCACCCCGAACCAGCCGACGGTCGGTGCGATGAAGCCCACGTAGCAGATCAGCAGCAGCACGATGCCACCGAAGTAACCCATCGACCAGCCGAACCCCGACACCCGGCCGACGGTGGCCGGGGTCGACACCTGACGCAGCATGGCGTTGTAGGAGACGGCGGCGAGCTCGGCGAAGATGGACCCGACCGCCAGCAGCACCAGGCCCCACAGCAGGTAGCTGTAGTCGTCCTTGACCGAGTACATGGCCAGCATGGTGAGCACGACCAGCACGGTCCAGACCCCGAGCGCAGCCTTGCGGCGGCCCCCGGCGTCGGTGCGCTGCCCGACGATCGGGGCGGTGAGCGCGATGACCACACCGGCGGCGGCGCTGGACAGGGCGACCTTGGTGGCCGTGGGAAGGGCGCCGGGAGGTGTGTCGAGGGGGCCGCCGACGGCGTTGGTCAGGTAGGTCGCGAAGACGAACGAGACGATGACGGCGTTGAACGCCGAGGACCCCCAGTCCCAAAGGCCCCAGGCGAGCACCGACGAGCGTTTGATCTCGAGGGCGACCAGCACCGAGGTGTCCGCGCCCTCGGGGTCGACGCCGCCGGGAACTCCGCCGGGTTCGTCGGCTCCGTCGGGCGGAATGGTCAGACCCACAGTCCACGCTCCACGAGAACATCCTTCAGGGTGTCGATGCGGTCGGTGAAGATCCCGTCGATCCCGCGGTCGATCAGGTCGTGCATGACGGTGGCGTCGTCAACGGTCCAGATGTGGACCTGCTTGCCCGCGGCGTGAGCGGTCCGCAGCAGGGCGGGGGTGAGAGCGTCGATCACCCGACCTCGCCCACCGGGGGTCGGCAGGGTGAACGTGAGCGGCATCTGCAGCGCGGGTGCGGGGGAGCCGAGCAGCCGGGTTGCGGCCGGGGCGAACCGGTTCCAGCCCACGCCGAGCGAGCTGGCTGCGCTGGCGACGCGCGGGCCGAGCAACCGGCGCAGGTGGTGCAGCCGGCGGATGCCGAAGGAGCTCACACACACCCGGTCGTAGGCCTCGTGATTCGCGATGGCTCGCGCCAGCAGCGGCACGGCCGGGGGCGCCTTGGCGTCGATGTTGAACCGGACGTCGGGAAAGGCGTCAAGCAGTTCGTCGAGGGTGGGGATCGGGTCCTGGCCGCCGATCAGCTCATCCTGCACCGCTGCGTACGGCAGGTCGCCGATCAGGCCGTGGCCGGCGGTGACCCGGTCGAGCCGGTCGTCGTGGAACGCAAGCAGCACACCGTCGGCGGTCGCGTGCACGTCGGTCTCGAACCAGCGGTAGCCCAGCGCGTACGCCTGGTCGAAGGCGTGGCGGGTGTTCTCCCGGTGGAGATTGGGCCCGTACTGCGCCCCGCCGCGATGGGCCAGGGCCAAGAACGGGGCGTCGAAGAACGAGTAGTCGGCGGCCCGCATGGCGTCATCATGGCAGCGGGTCCCGACCAGCTCGGGGAGGCTGGGATGACCGGTCCCGGCGGGTCAGACGCCTGGCAGCACCGTAAGGACGTTGCGGACGACGGCGGGCACCCACCCGGGCGGACCGATCACCACGAGATAGGCGTAGCCGAGCAACCAGCAGCAGAGCGCGAACACCGCCCAGAACTGCACCTGCTGCTTACGGTTCCAGCTCTGGTACTGCTTCAGCCGGTGCCGGAACCAGACCATCACCCGATGGGCCCAGTGGAACTCGCTCGCCCAGATCGCGAGCCCGAGCAGCACCAACGGGATGCCCCCGGGGCCGGGAAGCGGCCCAGTGACGAAGCCGAGGCAGATGAACAAGGTGCCGATGACCCCGACGATCCCGCGGTAGAACGCGAGCTTGCGTGGGCTGCGCCGGATCTTACGTCGCCAGGTCCAGCGGTCGTGGTGGAGCCGGTCGGCCGCCATCTGCGCCGCCATCGAGCGGGAGGAGTGGCGCGACATCGTTCGTCGGGCCTGCTCGGCGCGGCGCCGTCCGTTGATGCTGGTAGGACGACGCGCACCCGCTGGCACGCTCGGTGCAGCTGGCGTCGACGGTGCCGTCGACAATGACGTCGACGACGGGGCTGAGGGACCTGGCGCCGAGGCGTCGCGGAGCGGGGGGTGCGAGTCAGGAATCGGCTGCTCCCACTCCTGCGCACCGGCCGTCATGGCGGCAACTGTAGTACGCGAACGTGGGGTGGTCGGCTGCTCAGCCGGCGGG
>JBPCRP010000034.1:0-34464 GCA_050996715.1 Propionibacteriaceae bacterium | reverse complement strand
ATTTTGCGCACAATGACCCCATCAGGACGGTCTACCGGGGTCATTGTGCGCAAAATGGCGGGAAGGGTCAGTCGCGGGACTGGTGGTCCTGGGTGACGAAGTCGATCAGGGTCTCCACCTCGGTCAGCAGCGGACGCTCGAGGTCGGCCCAGCCGTTCACCCGGCCGAGGATCGTCCGCCAGGCCGTGGCGACGTCGGCCTGGTCGTGGTGCGGCCAGCCGAAGTGGGCGCAGATCCCGTGTTTCCACTCCTGTCCGCGGGGGATGCTCGGCCACGCCGGCAGACCGAGCCGAGCCGGCTTGACCGCCTGCCAGATGTCCACGAACGGGTGGCCGGTGACCAGCACGTAAGACCCCCAGCGGCTCGACCGGACCCCCGCGGCGATCTTGGACTCCTTGCTGCCCGGCACCAGGTGGTCCACAAGCACCCCGAGCCGCCGGCCGCGTTCGGGACGGAACTCGGCCACGATGTCGACCAGGTCGTCGACCCCGCCGAGGTACTCCACCACGACGCCCTCGTGGCGCAGGTCGTCGCCCCACACCTTCTCGACCAGCTCGGCGTCGTGCCGGCCCTCGACGTAGATCCGACTCGGCAACGCCACCTTGGCCGGGCCCGTCGCCCCGGCCACCGAACCCGACGCCGTCCGCCCGGGCTGGGCCGCCACCGCCCGTCGCTTCGGTGCGTGCACGGCCACGGGTGCGCCGTCGAGCAGGAAGCCGGCTCCGAACGGGTAGCTCTTCCGCCGGCCCCGTCGGTCCTCCAGCACCACCAGCCCGTTCTCCCAGCGCACCACCGCCCCGCAGAAGCCGGAGGCGGCGTCCTCGACGACCATCCCCATCTCCAGGGCGGTCTCGGTGCTGACCACCTTGGTGGGTCTGCCCCCGTGCGTCGCCGACGAATCGGGGGCAAGGACGTCGGAGCCGTAGCGATCGGTCACCGGGCGACCCTACGCACGCCCCACCGTCCGCCCGCGACCAACGCGCCGTGCTTTGCTTGCGACATGCCCGTCCTGCCGATGTTCCCCCTCGGGTCTGTGCTGTTCCCCTCGATGCCGCTCGGACTGCGGGTCTTCGAGCCGCGCTACCTGCAGCTGATGGCCGACGTGCTCGACTCGGGTGAACCCAGGTTCGGCGTGGTGCTGATCGAGCGCGGGTTCGAGGTCGGCGGTGGGGACGGGCGGTTCCAGCACGGCACGGTCGCCAGCATCGTGGAGATCAAGGAGCAGCAGGACATGCTCGCGGTGGCCGCCCGCGGCGACCGCCGGCTCGTCGTCCGGGAGTGGCTCCCCGACGACCCGTACCCACGGGCCGACGTGGAGCTGCTCGAACCGTTGGTCTGGACCGACGAGCTGGCCGATCTGCGGATGACCTGCGAGGCGAAGGTACGGCGCTGCCTGGCCATCGCGAGCGAGTTCAGCGAGGCCACCTGGCCGGCCGACGTGGAGCTCTCCGACGACCCGGTGGACGGCAGCTGGCAGCTCGCCGCCATCGCCCCCCTGGCGGCGATGGACCAGATGGCGCTGCTCCAGAGCGGGTCGCTGAAGGCGATGCTGACCCGACTGATCCGGGAGACCGACGACGCTCTGGAGCTGATCGAGCTGCAGATCGCGGTGCAACCCGACGACGACGCGCCGAGCTGACCCGCGGCAAACGCGCCGCCTGGGCGGGGTCAGACCGCAGCGGTGGTCGACCGGACGACCAGCTCGCACGGCAGCACGAGGCGCCGGTCGGGGCGTTCGGGGTGCAGGACGAGCTTGCCGACCAGCCGCCCCTTTGCGGCGATCGGTTGTCGGACGGTGGTGAGACCTCTGACCTCCGCCGCCGGGATGTCGTCGAAACCGACCAGCGACAGGTTCTCGGGAGCGGTCAGCCCGGCGTCGGCGAGGGCGGTCAGGGCGCCGAGGCAGAGCACGTCGCTCATGCCCACGACGGCGGTCGGCCGGTCGGCCAGCCCGAGCAGGTGCCCGGCGGCGCTCCGCCCGGAGGCCTCGGCGTTGTGGCCGCCGGAGACGATGACCAGCTCGGCGTCGGGCAGCGACCGCCGGAGCCCGGTCAGCCGGGCCGAGCAGTCGATGCAGGTGACGTCGTCGGGTGTGAGGCGGAGGGGGTCCGAGCCGGCGCGGGTGTCCCGGTCGACGATCACCCCGATTCGTCGGTGACCGAGCGCGTGCAGGTGGTCGCCCACCAGCGCACCGGCGGCCACGTCGTCGATCGCCACGAACGAGACGTCGGGGTCGGCGCTGATGTGGGTGACCACCAGGGGCAGCTGACGGGCCCGGGCCAGCAGGAAGGCGGGGTGGGTGTCGCCGACGCAGAACGTGGTGACCGCGTCGACCGCCGCCTGCCGGACGGCGGAGACGTCGACCTCGCCGGCCGTCTCGGTGACCGGCAGCAGGGTGATGGCCGTGGCGGCCTGCTCGAGGACCTCGGCCAGCCCGGTGAGGAAGCCCACGGCGTACGGGTCGGAGAAGGCGTAGGACAGCCGCGCCGTGAGCACGACGCCCACCGCGTTGGTGCGTCCCCGGCGCAGGGCCCGACCAGCCGCGTCCGGCCCCGCGTACCCCAGCTCCTCGGCCTTGGCCAAGATGGTCGCGCGGAGGACCGCGGACAGCTGGTCGGGTCGGTTGTACGCGTTGGAGACGGTCGACGGGGAGACCCCGAGTGCCGCGGCCAGCGTCTTGACCGTCACCCGTCCCACGTCGCGCCCCCTTCCACCTCAGTCACCCGCAGTCCCGAGCCGGTGCCCGCGGATCGTGCTGCGAAGTCTCACACCAGCGGCAAGCGCCGTCCGCTCACCGCGCCGGAGGGCAGCACCTCGGCGTAGCCGGCCGCGAGTCCCTGCACGATGTGCGCGACCGGGTAGGGCCAGTGGCCCCGCGCCGCGGCCTCGGACAGCGGTACGCCCGTCTCGGCCAGCGCTCGGAGCTCACCGCTCACCGCGGCCAGCTCGGAGCGCTGGCCGAACACGTCCTCCCGCCTCATCACCGGCCCGTGCCCGGGCACCACCGTCGAGTGCTCGCCCAGCAGCCCGATCAGACCGTCGAGGCTCGCCGGCCACTCGGCGGGCGACGAATCCGCCCCGAACCACGGCGGCCCGGCCGACTCCACCAGGTCGCCGGCGAAGACCAGGTCGGCGTCGGGGACGACTATGAGCAGGTCGCCGGGGGTGTGCCCGGCGCCGAGGTGGGCGATCTCGACCCGGCGGTCGCCCAGGTCGACGACCGTGGCCAAGGCGATGGGCCGGCTGAGGGTCACCGACCCGGTAGTCAGGCTCTCGTGCCCGATCGACTCGACCGGTCCGCTGCCGAGGCCATCCAGACCGGCGAGACCACCGACGTGGTCGAGGTGTCCGTGCGTGAGGACCACGGCCAGCAGCGGCCGGTCGGTCACCGCGGTCGCCGCGGCAGCGAGCGCGGCCCCCTGCTCCGGGCTCGACCCGCAGTCCACCAGCAGGCACCCGCGGGACCCCGCAACCAGGCCGACGTTGACGGTGTCGGGCTCGACCGTGGTCATCCAGACCCCGGTGCTCAGCTCCGCCCAGGCGGGCGCGGGATCTCGGGGTGCATCTGGCATGGGGTCTAGACTGGCACTCTGTCTTGGAGAGTGCCAGCGCGTCAGGACCGACCAGCACAACCGCCCGGAGGTGAGGATGGACGACCGCAAGCTGCAGGTGCTGCGCGCCATCGTCACCGACTACGTCTCCAGCCAGGAGCCCGTGGGCTCCAAGGCCCTGGTCGAGCGGCACGACCTCGGCGTCTCGCCGGCCACCGTCCGCAACGACATGGCCGTGCTCGAGGACGAGGGGTACATCGTCCAACCCCACACCAGCGCCGGCCGGATCCCCACCGACAAGGGCTACCGGCTCTTCGTCGACCGGCTGACCTCGGTCAAGCCGCTGTCGCCGGCCGAGAAGCGGGCCATCGCGTCGTTCATGTCGGGCGCGCTCGACCTCGACGACATCTTGACCCGCACCGTACGGCTGCTGGCGCAGGTCACCCAGCAGGTGGCCATCGTGCAGTACCCGACGTTGGACTACACCACCGTCCGCCACGTCGAGGTCGTCTCGCTCAGCTCCACCCGGGTGATGATTATCATGATCGCCTCGTCCGGTCGGATCGAGCAGCGCTCCCTCGGGGTCGCGGGGTACGACGAGACCACGCTGGCCGACCTGCGGTCGCGGGTCAACGTCGCCCTGGTCGGCAAGACCACCGCCGAGGCCGCCGGCGTGCTCAGCGAGCTGATCATCGACTTGCCCCCGGAGCTCCGACCGATCGCCCGGCCCTGCCTGGCCGCGCTGCTGGAGATGCTCGGGGCGGGTGCCAGCACGCGGGTCGTGGTCGGTGGGGTGCAGAACCTGACCCGGTTCACCGACGACTTCGACACCACCGTGAAGCCGGTGCTCGAGGCGCTCGAGGAGCAGGTCGTGCTGCTCAAGCTGCTGGGCGAGACGACCACCGCCGACGTGGTCACCGTACGGATCGGCCACGAGAACGCCTACGTACCGTTGCAGAGCACCTCGGTGATCGCCACCGGCTACGGCAGCGCCGACGACACCTGGGCCACCCTGGGGATCGTCGGACCGACAAGAATGGATTATCCCTCGACCATGGCCTCGGTGCGCGCCGTCGCGCGCTACGTGGGCCGGTTCCTCTCCGAAGGGTGAGCTGAAGAGCTAGATGAGCACTGACTACTACGAGGTCCTGGGCGTGCCGCGCGACGCGTCCCCCGAGCAGATCAAGAAGGCCTACCGGCAGCAGGCACGCAAGCTGCATCCCGACGTGGCCGACGAGACCGACGCCGGCGACCGGTTCAAGCAGGTCGCGGAGGCCTACGAGGTCCTCGGCGACGAGCAGAAGCGCGACCTGTACGACCGCACCGGCAGCGCCGAGGGGATGGGCGGTTTCGCCGGCGGGGCCGGGTTCCCGGGCGGGGCCGGTGGCTTCGACTTCAGCAACATCATGGACGCGATGTTCGGAGCTCAGGCCACCCGCGGCCCGCGGTCGCGGACCCGCCGTGGTCAAGATGCCCTGGTCCGAATCGAGATCGAGCTGGCCGAGGCGGCGTTCGGGGTGACCAAGCCCGTCCGGGTCGACACCGCCGTGCTCTGTCCGCGCTGCAGCGGCTCGGGGGCCGAGGGCAGCTCCAAGCCCACAACCTGTGCCACCTGCCACGGGCAGGGCGACGTCACCCACGTGCAACGTTCGTTCCTGGGTGACATCCGCACCACCCAGGCCTGCCCGACCTGCCGGGGCTACGGCACGGTGATCCCCAACCCGTGCACCGAGTGTGCCGGTGACGGCCGGGTGCGGTCGGCCCGGACGATCAACGTCAAGATCCCGCAGGGCGTCGGGACCGGGATCCGGATCCACCTGGCCTCCCAGGGTGAGGTCGGCCCCGGCGGCGGACCGGCCGGTGACCTCTACGTCGAGCTGGCCGTGGCCGAGCACGAGGTGTTCCGCCGCGAGGGCGACGACCTCGAGGTCGTCGTGCGGATCCCGATGACCGCCGCCGCGCTGGGGACCGAGGTAGCGGTCGCCACCCTCGAGGCGGACTTGGAGGACGCCGACGAGGCGGACCGCAGCGTCCGGGTCAAGGTGCCCTCCGGGACACAGTCCGGCACCCGGGTGGCCGTCGAGGGCAAAGGCGTTCCGAAGCTCCGCAGCAACGGCCGCGGCGAGCTGGGTGTGACCCTGCTTGTGCAGACCCCGACCCGGGTCGACGACGAGCAGCGTGCGCTGCTGCGCCAGCTCGCCGAGCTCCGCGAGGAGACCCGGCCCGAGGGCAGTGTGCAGAAGCACGGGAAGGGTGTCTTCGGTCGGCTGCGGGACGCGTTCGTGCAGTAGGTCCGACGCCGTGACCGACCCGTACTTCCTCAGCGAGCTGGCCGATCCGCTGCCGCCGGTGCAGACGCAGGTCGACCTGGCCGGTCCGGAGGGGCACCACGCGGCCGTCGTCCGCCGGCTGCGCGTGGGGGAGCGGGTCGTGCTCACCGACGGTGCCGGTCGCGGGATCCGCGGCCCGGTGAGCGCCACCGCGAAATCCGGGATCACCGTCACCGTCCACGAGCACCTGTACGCCCCGGTGCCGGCCGTCCGCTACGTCGTGGCCCAGGCACTGGCCAAGGGCGATCGGTTCGACCTGGCGCTGGAGATGCTGACCGAGATCGGCGTCATCGAGGTGCTGCCCTGGATGGCGCAACGGAGCGTGGTGCGCTGGAGCGCCGAGCGCGGGGACAAGTCCCTGACGAAGTGGCGGGCCACCGTGCGGGAGGCAGCCAAGCAGTCCCGCCGGCTCCGGGTGCCCGCGGTGGCGGAGCCGCGGCGCGACCTGACCTCCGAGGTACGTGCGGCCGAGCTGGTCCTGGTCCTGCACGAGGAGGCGGACCTTCCGCTCCGCGACGTGCGGTTGCCCACCGCCGGCAGCGTGCTCGTGGTTGTCGGACCGGAGGGTGGCGTGACGCCGTCGGAGCTCACCGCGATGACCGACGCCGGGGCAGTTGCGGTCACCCTGGGTGACGGGGTGCTGCGGACCTCGACCGCCGGCGTGGTCGCGGTCGCCGCGTTGATGCTGCGGTGATGGCCGATGACGCACCGGTGACGCAGCCACCCGTGAGCGGCCGCGAGACCAGCACCCCGGCCGGCGTCCGGGGTGGTTCTCCGCCCCGTGGCCCGGGTTTCTCCTTCGTCGTCCAGGCCGAACTGCCGGGTGGTCGGGGGCGGGCGGGCCTCATTTCCACTCCCCACGGCACCATCGCCACCCCCGCGTTCGTCGCCGTCGGCACCAAGGCGACCGTCAAGGCCGTACTTCCCGAGACCATGGCCGAGCTGGGCGCCCAGGCGGTGCTGGCCAACGCGTACCACCTCTACCTGCAGCCGGGGGCCGACGTGGTCGACGGGGCCGGTGGTCTCGGCGCGTTCATGAACTGGCCCGGGCCGACCTTCACCGACTCCGGCGGCTTCCAGGTGCTGAGCCTGGGGGCCGGGTTCAAGAAGGTGCTCGCGATGGGCACCGCGGGCCTGACCGACGACGACGTGATCGCGGCGGGTCGGACCCGGATGGCCCACGTCGACGACGACGGGGTCACCTTCACCTCCCACCTCGACGGCAGCAGTCACCGCTTCACCCCCGAGGTCGCGATGCGGATCCAGCACCAGCTGGGTGCCGACGTGATCTTCGCCTTCGACGAGCTGACCACGCTGCTGAACACCCGGGCCTACCAGGAGCAGTCGGTGGCCCGGACCCACGGCTGGGCGCGACGCTGCCTGGCCGAGCACGTCCGACAGGCCACGGCTCGACCGGACAAGCCGGACCAGGCGCTGTTCGGGGTGGTCCAGGGCGCCCAGTACGAGGACCTGCGGCGGCGCGCCTGTCGCGGCCTCGCCGGGCTCGCGGTGCCAGGCCCGAGGGGTCCGCAGGGCTTCGACGGCTACGGGATCGGCGGCGCCCTGGAGAAGGAGAACCTCGGCACCATCGTCGGCTGGTGCGCCTCGGAGCTGCCCGCCGACAAGCCCCGGCACCTGCTCGGGATCTCCGAGCCCGACGACGTCTTCGCCGCCGTGGAGAACGGCGTCGACACCTTCGACTGCGTCTCGCCCTCCCGGGTCGCCCGGAACGCCGCCGTCTATACGCGCGACGGGCGGTTCAACCTCACCACCGCGGCCTCGCGCCGGGCGTACGTGCCGATCGACGACGCGTGCGATTGCTACACCTGCGCGCACTACACCCGGGCCTACCTGCACCACCTGTTCAAGGCCAAGGAGATGCTCGCCGCCACCCTCTGCACGATCCACAATGAGCGTTTTGTGGTGCGCCTGGTGGACGACGTGCGGCTGGCGATCCAGGACGACTGCTTCGCCGACCTCAAGGCCGAGACCCTCGCCCGCTACTACCGCTGACCAGCCAGCTTCTCCCGCGTTCTGGCGGCGTGTCGGTCAAGACTTGACGGGTGGGTGCCGCGGGGCTTTAGGTTCGACTGGTGCGCCGATCTCGCCGAGCCCGCGTCGCCGACGTGCACGCGCTGGCGGCCGCGATGCCGCACACGACCGTCGTCGAAGGGTCGCAGGGCAATCCCGTCTACCAGGTCGGAGGCAAGAGCTTCGTCTTTTTCCGGACCCGGCGGCCCGACGCCGTGGACCCCGAATCGGGGGACCGGTACGCCGACGTGATCGTCATCTGGGTGCCCGACGAGATCGACAAGTACGCGCTGGTGCAGGACGAAGGCACCCCGTTCTTCACCACGCCGCACTTCGCCGGCCACCCGTCGGTGCTGCTTCGCGCGAGTCGGGTCGGGGAGCTGACCCTGGCCCAGCTGACCGCAGTGATCCAGGACGCGTGGTGCTCGCGCGCGTCCCGGTCCCGGATGCAGGCCTGGCTGACCCGGCCCGGCCTGGATGGACGTGGCAAGGTAGAGCGATGAGCACGTACGAACCAGAGATCCCCGACGAGTCCGAGCAGCTCGACGACCAGCAGTTCCAGCCCGAAGGGTCACTGGAGGACCGCGGGGTGCAGGACGCTCTCGACGAGGGCTACAACCCACCCGAGGGATACTCCGCTGCCTCCCGAATCGGCGACCACGAGACCCTCGACGAGCGGTTGGCCGAGGAGATCCCCGACCCGGTCGATCCCGAGCCGGTACCGGTCGACCCCAACTCCTCAGACGTCGACGCGATCGACCCGCTGGACGACGTGCTGAACGACGGTGAGGTCGGCGACGTCCGCGCCGGCCGGCTGGTCGACCCCAACGAGGGCACCGGCGCGGACGTCGACTCCGAGCTCTACGGCGAGGACGTGGGGATCGATGGAGCCGCGGCGAGCGCTGAAGAGGCCGCGGTCCACGTCGTCGACGAGGGGTGAATGGCAGCCCGGTTCGCGGATTCTTTGGGTCGGGTCGCGAAGGTTACTACGATGGAGCGTCGGCGGTTCTGTGATCGCCGATCCGTCTCAGCACCATCGACCCAGCGAGGAACATTCTGACCAGGTCAGACAGCACGGCCACGGCTTCCGACCACGGCTCGCAGCGAGCGACGATCGTGGGCTCGCGCCAGATCACGGTCCCCGGCTCCGTGGAGATGCTCAGCGTCCTCGGTCCGGCCGATGAGTTCCTGCGCATCCTCGAGCGAGAGCTCGACGCCGACATCCACGTCCGGGGCAACGAGATCACCCTCACCGGTGTGAGCCACGCGCTGACGACGGGAGCCGACATCATCAGCGAGATGGTGACGATCTTGCGCACGGGTCAGGGCCTCACCGCCGACGCCGTCGAACGGATCTGCACCATGGTGGCCGAGCGCGGGGAGGCCGAGTCGGCCGCCGAGGTGCTCACCCAGAACGTGCTGTCCACCCGCGGTCGTACGATCCGTCCCAAGACGCTGAACCAGAAGCGCTACGTCGACGCGATCGACAAGCACACCGTGGTGTTCGGGATCGGTCCGGCCGGTACCGGCAAGACCTATCTCGCCATGGCCAAGGCGGTGCAGGCGCTGCAGGCCAAACAGGTCAACCGGATCATCCTCACCCGACCCGCGGTCGAGGCGGGGGAACACCTGGGCTTTCTGCCCGGGACGCTGAACGAGAAGATCGACCCCTATCTGCGTCCGCTCTACGACGCCCTGCACGACATGGTCGACCCGGAGTCCATTCCGCGCCTGCTGACCGCCGGGACGATCGAGGTCGCACCCCTGGCCTACATGCGGGGCCGAACGCTCAACGACGCCTTCATCATCCTCGACGAGGCCCAGAACACCTCGATGGAGCAGATGAAGATGTTCTTGACCCGGCTCGGCTTCGGCTCGAAGATGGTCGTGACCGGTGACATCACCCAGGTCGACCTGCCCGGCGGCACCCGCAGCGGTCTGCGCGTCGTGCAGGGCATCCTCGACGACGTCGACGACATCGCCTTCTGCTTGCTGACCCACCACGATGTCGTCCGGCACAAGCTGGTCGGGCGGATCGTCGCGGCGTACGAACAGTTCGAGGCGGCTCAACCGCCGCCTCAGCGACGCTCTTGAGAACCGGCCGAAAGCACGTGATCATGATCATCACCACGAGACGGACCTCATGAGCATCGACCTCAACAACGAGTCCGGCCTCGAGGCCGACGCCGCCGGCCTCGCTCGGCTGGGCGGCTTCGCTCTCGACCAGCTGCGGATCCACCCGCAGGCCGAGTTGTCGATCCTGCTCGTCGACGAGGACGCGATGAGCGCCTACCACCAGAAGTGGATGGGCGAACCCGGTCCGACCGACGTGCTGTCGTTCCCGATGGACGAGCTGCGTCCGCCGAGCGACGAGGACGACCCGCCCGAGGGACTCCTCGGCGACGTCGTGCTGTGTCCGGCGGTGACCAACCGGCAGGCCGCCGAACACCACCGTTCCCCGCAGTCAGAGGCCGAGTACCTGCTGGTGCACGGGATCTTGCACCTGCTCGGCTTCGATCACGCGACCGCCGCCGAGCAGGCCGAGATGTTCGGGCTCAAGGACAAGATCCTGGACGCGTGGCAGCGCGCCCGGCCCGACCGCTCATGAGCGCTCGCCGATGACCGACCTCAGATGAACGCCAACGACTGGATCCAGCTCGTCGTCGCGGTGGTGCTCGTCGCCCTCGCCGGCGGCATGGCGGCGGCCGAGGCCGCGCTCTACTCCTTCTCCCGCGCACGGGCCGACCGGCTGGTGGCCGACGGTCTTCCCGGTGCCGTGCGTGTCCGCAAGATCGTCGAGGACCCACCGCGCTACCTCAACGTGGCGCTGCTGCTGCGGACCATCTTCGAGATCTCCTCGATCGTGCTCGTCGCGCTCGTCGTCTTCGGCCTGTTCGTGCAGACCTGGGAACGGGTGCTGATCACGGCCGGCTCCATGATCGTGGTCTCCTACATCGGCTGGGGTGTCGCGCCGCGGACGCTCGGACGGCAGCACCCGGACCGCGTGGCCTGCGTGGCCTCCGGCCCGTTGGTCGCGCTGGCCGCCGTGCTGGGCCCGATCCCGCGGTTGCTGATCATGATCGGGAACGCGTTGACCCCCGGCCAGGGTTTCAGCGAGGGCCCGTTCTCCACCGAGGCGGAGCTGCGCGAAATGGTCGACCTGGCCGAGGCCAGCGAGCTGATCGAGTCGGGCGAGCGGCGCATGATCCACTCGGTATTCGAGCTGGGTGACACCATCGTCCGCGAGGTGATGGTGCCGCGGACCGACATGGTGTTCATCGAGGACTACAAGACGCTGCGCCAGGCCGTGTCGCTGGCCCTGCGCTCGGGCTTCAGCCGGATCCCGGTGATCAAGGACGGGCTCGACGACGTGGTGGGCATCGTCTACCTCAAAGACGTCATCCGGCGGATCTATGACAACCCGCGCGCCGAGTCGGCCGAGCGGGTGGCGTCGATCATGCGGGCGCCAGAATGGTGCCCCGACTCCAAACCGGTGGACGCGCTGCTGCGCGAGATGCAACTGCGGCGCGGCCATCTGGTGATCGTGGTGGACGAGTTCGGCGGGACCGCCGGGATGGCCACCATCGAAGACATCCTCGAGGAGATCGTCGGTGAGATCGACGACGAGTACGACGAGGAGAACCACGACGTGACCGAGCTCGGCGAGGACCGCTACCGAGTGTCTTCACGACTGCCGCTGGACCAGCTCGGTGAGCTCTTCGGGCTCGAGCTCGAGGACGAGGACGTGGAGACCGTGGGCGGGTTGATGGCCAAACGGCTCAACAAGGTCCCGATCGCCGGCTCGGTGGTCAAGGTCGACGGGCTCGAGCTGGTGGCGGAGCGGGCCAGCGGGCGGCGCAACCGGATCGGTACGGTCGTGGTGACCAAGATCGAGGACGACGAGGAGCTCGGCGACGAGCCTTCCGACGGGGTTCGGACGGCCGCGGACACCCGTTTCACCGGCTCGGAAGCGAGGGCGTCATGACCGGGACCGACGCGAGGATTCCTGAGCCGGTCGTGACACCGCTGCCCGAGGCGGCCGGCGGGTCACGCGGTGTGGCCCCCACCGATCCCGAGGACACCAAGATCGTCACCCTCGCCCGGGCCACCCGAGCCCGGACGGCGGCGGCGCAGGGGGCCTGCGTGCGCGACACCGACGGTCGGACCTACGCCGCAGCCACCGTCGCCCTGCCGCACCTGCAGATCAGCGCGCTCACCCTAGCGGTGGGGATGGCGGTCTCGTCCGGGGCCACCGGGCTGGAGGCGGTAGCGGTGGTCGCGGCGGCCGCACCGGCCGCGGTGCCGACGGTGGCGGAGCAGGCTGCGGTCACCGACCTCGCTGACCACGGTGTCGGCACGGTCCTCGTCTGGCTCAGCGGTCCCGACGGTCAGGCTGTCGGTTGGACCCCCGGTGAGTGAGGCCCCGGGCGAGACCCCTGAGGGTTTCCGCTCCGGTTTCGCCTGCTTCGTCGGTCGCCCCAACGCCGGTAAGTCGACGCTGACCAACGCGATGGTGGGCAGCAAGATCGCGATCACCTCGTCCAAGCCCCAGACCACCCGGCACGCGATCCGCGGGGTGGTGCACCGCGCCGACGCGCAGCTGGTGCTGATCGACACGCCCGGGCTGCACCGGCCACGCACCCTGCTCGGGGAGCGCGTCAACGACGTCGTCCGGGCGACGTGGACCGAGGTCGACGTCGTCGGCGTCTGTCTGCCGTCCAACCAGCGCATCGGCCCGGGCGACACGTACCTGGTGGGGGAGATCGCGGCGCTTTCCCGGCGTCCCAAGCTGGTTGCCGTCGCGACCAAGTCCGATCTCGTCGGCTCGTCGCGGATGGCGGCGCACCTCACCGCGATCGCTCACCTGCAAGAGCAGCTCGACGTCGTCTGGGAGCACGTGGTCCCCGTCTCGGCCGTGGCCGACGACCAGGTCGACGTGCTGGCCGACTGCCTGGTCGACCTGCTACCCGAGGGGCCGCCGCTCTACCCGGCCGGGGAGATCACCGACGAGCCCGAGGAGACCCTGGTCGCCGAGCTGATCCGCGAGGCGGCGCTCGAGGGTGTGCGCGACGAGCTGCCGCACTCGATCACCGTGCTGATCGACGAGATGGCGCTGCGTGCCGATCGGCCCGAGGCCAAGCCGCTGCTCGACATCTGGGCCTCGGTCGTGGTGGAGCGCGAGTCTCAGAAGGGCATCGTGATCGGCCACCGGGGTGCCCGGTTGCGCGATGTCGGTACGGCCGCCCGGGCGCACATCGAGGCTCTCCTGGGAACGCCGGTGCACCTGCAGCTGCACGTCAAGGTCATGAAGGACTGGCAGCGTGACACCAAGTTTCTCAATCGCTTGGGCTTTTGACCCTCATCCGCTCCGCTCGCCGTAGCCCACCTAGGTGGCTTCCACGTGGGTGACGGGAAGCTGAGTCTTGTGCTCGAGGCGGTGGGGCAGGTCCTGCCGAAGCCAGCGGGACAAGCGACTGGGCAGGGTCGACACGATGATCTCGTCGAATTTCCGTCCTTTGAGCGTGACCTCGACGGCATGGACCGGATCACGTTCACCGACCCGACCCTCCACCTTCACGCCTAGGGCCTGCAACTGGCCCATGGCCTGATCCAGCCTCTCCTGCGCCAGCGCGCGGGCGTGCTCAGGCGGGGAGGGCATCACCACGCTCCCACCGACGGCGGCGACTCCTTCGGCTCCGGGGACCATCTCCAGCACGGGCGTCGACGGCACGACGATGAAAAACTCCGACGGCTCCGCCTTGGCGCGCTTGCTGACCAGCTGCGTCAACTCGTCTGACGCAAGCGTCTGGTTGGCCACAATCAGGTATCGGCCCATGGCACTCCTCGGCTGTCGCTCGACCTGCCTTCTCGGTTTCACGGTAGTCCTCTATGGTCCGCGCCGAAAGACCTTCCGCCGTCTCCCCCGCACCTTCCGCGCACCTCCTCCCGGCGAAAGTGGTCAGAAACGACCCGAGCCACACCGGAGGGGGTGTCGTTTGTGACCACTTTTGCCAGGAGATGCGGGAGATCCGGGAGATGCGGGAGATGGCGGGCCTGGTGGTCAGGTCAGGGTGAGCTCGTAGGTCGTGAAGGTGCCGGCCAGCCGGTAGCCGAGCTGCTCGTTGATGCTGATCATGTGGTGGTTGTCGACGTTGTTCCAGGTCTCGACCGTCTCCAGCTGCGGTTGCACCTCAGCCAGCCAGCGCATCATGTCGATCTTGAGTCGGAGCCCCAGCCGATGGCCCCGGTGGCTGCGCGCCACCGCGGTGTCGCCGATGCTCGCGTCGTGCGGGCGGTGCGGGGTGAAGATCACCTGGGTGTGTCCGCCGACCTCGCCCGTGCCGCGATGCCGGGCGACGACCCGGTAGAACAGGTCACCCCGGCCGGCGGCCGCGGATTCGATGTCGCGCAACCGCTCCACGTCGAACACTTCGTCCTCGTAGTCGAGCTCGCCCATCGGCGCGTCGTTGATCGCCGCCGTCACCTCCACCAGCTCCGCAAGCACGACGTCGGAGGTCGGGGCCCGGGAGCGTTCGAGCTCGTAGTCGGCGGCGGCGGGGACGGCTGCGGCGTCGAGCCGGTCGACCGCGGCCCAGTCGACGTCGGCCAGCCGTTGCCGACGGCGGGCGTCCCCGCTCGCGCGGCGGAACCCGGCTCCTTCCAGGAAGCTCAGGGTAGGCGCGTATCCCGCCAACCCGCCGGCCCAGATCGTGGTCCGACCGGCGCTCCGGACCCGGTCGGTGAGCAGCGAGAGCATCGCTGTGCCGTGGCCCTGGCGCCGGTGGTCGGGGTGGACCGCGCCCTCGACCCAGGCGAGATGCCGGTTGTCGCGGCGCGGGAGGTCGACCTTGAGGAAACCGACCGGCTCACCACCGCCGTCGGGGACGTAGAGCGAGGTCTCGGCGAGCTCCAGGCCCCAGCCGAACCGCAGGTAGCCGTTCTCGATCTCCGACCGGGTCGGATGGTCCTGGGGGTCGTCGACGACCCGGGCCGCGTTCATCACCGACGTGAGGCACTCGACGGCGGACCGGTCGTCGGGGTCCACCCGAACCAAGGACATGGCGGCACCATGGCGCACCTGAGCCATCGCGCGCCACCGGTTTTGCGCCCTGACCGGACCCGCCCGATGGTGCGGCCCGGTAAGGTCACCACCAGGGGCCCCATCGTGATCGACATCCGCGTGCTGGGTGAGCAGACCGTGCGTGAGGACGGTGCGGGTGGAACCCAGACGTGGTCCTTGCGGGTCGTGGAGCTCCTCGCCCTGCTGCTCACCCACCCCGGCGCAGCCCAGCCCCGTCAACACATCGCCGAGCTGTTCTGGCCGGACTCGACCGACCGGCAGGCGCTGACCAACCTGCGCCGCGAGCTGCACGACCTGCGGCGGGCCCTGGGTCAGCTCGACCTGGTCGAGGTCAGTGCTGCTGGCCTGAGTTGGCGGGACGACCCGAGGTGCCGGGCCGACGTCAGCGCGTTCCTCGCCGAGCACGACGCGGCGGTCGCGGCGGCGGCCGTCGGTGACCACGAGCGGGTGCTCCGGCACGGCCTGCTCGCCCTGGACGCGTACGGCGGCCCGCTGCTGCCGGCGTCCACCCAGGAGTGGGTGCTGACCGAACGCGCGGATCTGGAGGCCCGCTGCGTGACGGTGTGCGACCTGGTCTGTCGTACCCAGTCGCGGGCGGGCGAGCCGGGCGCCGCCGTCCCGGTCGCACGGCGACGGGTCGCGTTGCGGCCGCTGGAGGAGGTGGGCTACCGCACCCTGATGGAGCTCTACGCCGGCCTCGGGGACCGGGCGGCCGCGGTCAGCACCTACCACCACTGCGCGACGGTCTTGGAACGCGAGCTCGACATCGCCCCGGACCCGGCGACCCAGACTCTGCTGCGCCGGGTGGTCGGTGAGCCCGACGGGCGCCGTGGCGCTCCGCCGATCGCCGGGGCGGGCTCGCCTGGCACGACACCCCGGTCGGTGCCCATGGTCGGCCGGGGCGCGGAGCTCGACCGGCTGGCGGGATGGTGGCGGACTGCCGCCTCAGGTCGGCCGACCGTGGTGCTGGTCCGCGGCGGCCCGGGCGTCGGCAAGACCCGGCTGCTGGCGCACTTGGCTGAACGGGTTCGCCGGCAGGGAGCCGTGGTGGCCCGCAGCCGCTGCTTCGGGACGGGGGAGCGCTCGACACTGGCTCCGATCGCGGACTGGCTGCGCCACCCCGAGGTGGCAGCGGCCACGGCGGCGCTCGACCCGGCCTGGCGCCACGAGGTCGACCGGCTCGTTCCGCGCCACCACACCGCCGCCGACGCGAGTGCCGGCCCGCGGGCGCTGGTCGACGCGTGGCAACGGCACCGGTTCGTCGAGGGAATGGCCCGGGCGCTGCTGTCGATCGAGCGACCGCTGCTGCTGATCCTGGACGACCTGCAGTGGTGCGACCACGAGACGTTGGCGTTCCTGACGTTCCTGGTCGGCTTCCGGCCGACTGCTCCCCTGCTGCTGGCGGCCACCCTGCGCGACGACGGGGAGGTCGAGCCGCAGCTGACCGCCTGGCGGCGCCAGCTCGGGGCGGGAGCCGCCACGGCCGACATCGCGCTCGAACCGTTGGACCTTTCCGACACGGGCCGGCTGGCTGCCGCGGTGGGCGGCCGGGTGCTGCCTGCCGCGGACCAGGAGCTCCTGCACGCCACGACGGGAGGGTTCCCGCTCTTCGTCGTCGAGGCCGCACACACCTTGCGTGAGCTCGGTTGTGACCGGCTCCCCGCCCAGGAGCTGGCGACCGTTCTCTCCGACCGCCTGGCCCAGGCCGACGAACCAGCTCGCGAGGTCGCCGGGCTGGCCGCCGCCGTCGGCACCAACGTCGGTCTGGACCTGCTCACCGAGGCGAGCGACCTGGCCCCGGACGTGGTGGTGCGAGCCGTCGACGAGCTGTGGCGGCGGCGGATCCTGCGCGAGTTCAACGGTGGCTACGACTTCTCCCACGACCTGCTGCGGGCGGCCGCCTACGCCCAGGTCAGCCCGGCGCGACGTTGGCTACTGCACCGCCGGATCGCCCAGGCTCTGGAGCTGCTGCACCCCGACGACGCCGACGCCGTCGCGGTTCAGCTCGCTGAGCAGTACCGGCGCGGAGGTCGGCCCGACCGGTCCGTGGCGAACTACCGGCGGGCAGCGGACCTGGCGGCCCAGCTCTTCGCGCACAGCGAGGCGATCCGGCTGCACGACCAGAGTCTGGAGATCATCGCGAACCTGCCCGTGGGGCTGCACCGGGACCGCCAGGAACTCGCGGTCCTGGAGGCGATCAGCGCCCCGCTCAACGCACGCCACGGGTATTCCTCGGTCCGCCTGCAGCACGTCCTCGAGCGCTCCGTCGCGCTGGCCGACCAGCTGGGCCGGCGGGAGTCACTGCTGCTGGCCCTGGTGGGTCTGTGGACGTCGCGCTTCGTGCAGGGTCGCACCCAAGACGGCTACCGCGTCGCGACGCGGGCGCTGCAGCTGGCCGCTCCGGGGTCGGTGGCGGCGGGCGTGTCGCACTTCGCCGTCGGGGGCTCCGCGTTGAGTCTGGGTCGGGTCGACGAAGGGCTGGAGCACCTCGCGCTCGCGGCCCGGCTGACCGACGGCACGCACTCGCTGACCGTCGGCACCCGGCCGGACGTGCACGCGACGGCGTGGGCGGCGCACGGTCACTGGCTGCTCGGGGACGCGCCGCAGGCAGCCCGCAGCAGCGCCGACGCCGTCGCGCTGGCCCGCACGATCGAGCACCCGTACAGCCTGGCGGTGGCGCTGGCGTACCGGGGGGTCACCGTGCAGCTGCTCGACGACCGATCGGCCCTGCGGGCGACGGTGACCGAGTTGGAGGCCCTGTGCGAGCGGTTCGGCTTCGCCTACTACCGGGAGTGGTCGCTGGTCCTGCGGGGTTGGCTCGAGGCAGGGTCGGAGGGTCTGGCGGCCGCGCGAGCCGGGGTGGAGCAGCTCAGGTCGGCCGGATCGCTCGCCCGGATGCCCTACTGGCTGGCCCTGGTCGCCGATCTGCTGGACGGGGCGGGGCAACCCGGTGCCGCGGCGGCGACCCTCGACGCGGCGGTGGTCACCGCGCGGGCGCACGACGACGTCTGGTGGTTGCCCGAGGTCCTGCGACGACGGGCCGCGTACGACCCTCCGGGTGCCGCGGCCGAGCGGTTGCGCGAAGCCGCCGAGCTGGCCCGGCAGCACGGCAGCCTCGCGCTGCTGCGCCGGTGCGAGCGCGACCTCGATCCGGACCTCGCCGCGCGTCCGGCGGTCGACGGCGTTCGCGAGGTGCGCTAGCTCGGTGCCGAGAGCGTGCGGGCGAACGCTCTGCGAACGCGCCGCGCCGTACGGTCGCCTCGTCCGCCGGCTCGACGGACGCCCGCAGACTCAGTCGTCAGCCTCAGGAGCCTCTTGTGACCAGCACGCTCACCACCGTCCCCTTCGACCAGCTCCGCGGCGACCTCCGCGGACCGCTGATCACCCCGGAGAACCCCGACTACGACGCGGCCCGGGCCGTCTACAACGCCATGATCGACCGCCACCCGGCAGCGATCGCCCGCTGCCGCGACGCGGTCGACGTCATCGCCTGCGTCCGGTTCGCCCGCGCCCACGGACTCGACCTGGCCGTGCGCGGGGGCGGTCACAACGCGGCCGGCCTCGGAGTGGCCGACGACGCGCTGGTCGTCGACCTCTCCGCGATGCGCAGCACCACCGTCGACCCGGCAGGCCACACCGTGCGGGTCGACGCGGGGTGCACCTGGGGCGACGTCGACCACGCGACCGTCGGGTTCGGGATGGCGACCCCCTCGGGGTTCCTGGCCTCCACCGGAGTGGCGGGACTCACGCTCGGCGGGGGCATCGGCTATCTCACCAGGCGATTCGGGCTCACCGTCGACAACCTCATCTCCGCCGACGTCGTCGTGGCCGACGGGTCGTTCGTCACCGCCGACGAGTCCAGCCATCGCGACCTGTTCTGGGCGTTGCGGGGCGGCGGCGGGAACTTCGGGATCGTCACCTCCTTCACCTTCCGCTGCCACGAGATCGGCGAGGGCGGCACTATCATCGGTGGACCGGTCCTCTACGACCTCGCCGACGCCGGAGAGGTGATGCGCTGGTACCGCGAGCTGCTGCCGTCGCTCCCCGAGGAGCTCAACGGATGGATCGCCCTGCTGACCATCCCTCCCGCGCCGCCGTTCCCCGAGGAGTTGTGGGGGCGCAAGGCCTGCGGCATCGTCTGGTGCTACACCGGGGCGCACGAGCACGCGGACGCCGTGCTGGCGCCGGTGACCGGTTACGGTACGCCGCTGCTGGTCGGCCTGCACCCGATGCCGTTCACCGCGCTGCAGAGCGCATTCGACCCGCTCTACCCGGCTGGGCTGCAGTGGTACTGGCGGGCCGACTTCTTCGGTGAGATCTCCGACGAGGCCATCGAGGTGCATCGCGCCTTCGGTGACCGGTTACCGACCGGCCACTCGACCATGCACCTCTACCCGATCGACGGGGCCGCCAGCCGGGTGGCCGCCGACGCAACGGCCTTCGCCTACCGCGACGGCGGCTGGGCCGGGGTGATCGTCGGCGTCGACCCCGACCCGGCCAACGCGGAGGCGATCTCGGCCTGGGCCCGGGACTACGGGGACCAGCTGCACCCGATGTCCGCCGGCGGGGCGTACGTCAACTTCTTGATGGATGAGGGACAGGACCGGATCAAGGCCGCCTACCGCGACAACTACGCGCGGCTGGCCGAGGTCAAGGGCCGCTACGACCCGGACAACTTCTTCCATGTGAACCAGAACATCCGACCAGCCGGCAACGGCTGAGGGCGCGCCCGTCGGGGCTACGGCCGGGGTCGAGGATCGGGTGGACTTCGAGATGGCGTCGGCGACCGCGTTCACCGGGTCCGGATACGACCTGGTGTTCGACGCGTTGCACGACCTCGGGGATCCGGTCGTCGGGCTGGCGCTCGGCACCCAGGCGGGGCCGGCTCGGATCCGCGAGGTCGTCACGGCGGCCGGGTTCACCCGCTTCGCCACGGTGGCGAGCACCCCGTTCAACCACGTGTTCGAGGTCAGGAAGTGAAAGTCGGTGCCGTCCGACCGTGATCCCGCGCTCGCACCGCGCCAGGGGATCTCCTCCCGCCGCCCGGATGTCGCCGTTGGTGGGGGAACGCCTGCTCGGCCCGGCTCAGACGTACACGGCTTCGTGCGTGTGCGGTGCCCAGGCGGGGGCCGCCGCGATCGCGGTTGGCGGGTGCGGTTCGCTGGGTTTAGGGTGATCCCATGGTGATCATCGAGCGCCTACCCGGGCTGCTCCTCCTTCGCTGCCGCAGCGGGGCCCGCTAAGGGCCGGCATCCTCGCTGCGGAGTTCGTGCGTTCCCGGCCGCACCCCACACACCAGCGAGGATCAGCCCAGACATGACCACCGACTTCACTTCCTTCGGCACCCGCCCGCAAACCGTTCCGGTGCAGCAGCCGAGCCCGATGCCGTTCGGCCGCTACGCGCCCTACGTCGGCGTCGACCTGCCCGACCGCACCTGGCCGATGCGCGCCATCACCCACGCCCCGCGCTGGCTCTCCACCGACCTCCGCGACGGCAACCAGTCCCTGATCGACCCCATGACCGTTGCCCGCAAGGTCAAGATGTTCCAGCTCCTGGTCCGGCTGGGCTACAAGGAGATCGAGGTGGGTTTCCCGTCGGCCAGCCAGACCGACTTCGATTTCGTCCGCCAGCTGGTCACCTCGGGACTGATCCCCGATGACGTCACCATCTCGGTGCTGACCCAGGCCCGCGAGGACCTGATCGAGCGCACCGCCCAGTCGCTGGTAGGGACCAAGTCGGGAACCATCCACCTCTACAACGCCACCGCGCCGCTGTTCCGGCGGGTGGTGTTCCACGTGGGCAAGCCTGAGTGCATCGCCCTCGCCACCCGGGGCACCGAGATGGTGATGAAGTACGCCGAGCAGCACCTGGGTGACGTCGAGTTCGGCTACGAGTACAGCCCGGAGATCTTTACCAACACCGAGCCCGAGTTCGCCGTCGAGATCTGCAACGCCGTGATGGACGTCTGGCAGCCGGGGGCGGGCCGCGAGATCATCCTCAACCTGCCGGCCACCGTCGAGCGCTCGACACCAAACACCTATGCCGACCTGATCGAGTGGTTCAGCCGCCACGTGCACCACCGGGAGCACGTCGCCATCTCGCTGCACCCACACAACGACCGCGGGACGGCGGTGGCCGCGACCGAGCTGGCTCTGATGGCCGGCGCCGACCGGGTCGAGGGCTGCCTGTTCGGCCACGGTGAGCGGACGGGCAACGTCGACCTGGTCACCCTGGGCATGAACCTGTTCAGCCAAGGCATCGATCCCAAGATCGACTTCTCCGACATCGACGAGATCCGTCGCACGGTGGAGTACTGCACCAACCTGCCGGTCCACCCGCGCCACCCCTACGCAGGCGACCTGGTCTACACCGCCTTCTCCGGCTCCCACCAGGACGCGATCAAGAAGGGCTTGGACGACCTCGACAAGAGGGCGGCGGCGCAGGGTACGACGGTCGCCGAGATCGACTGGGACGCGCCCTACCTGCCGATCGACCCGCACGACGTGGGACGCAGCTACGAGGCCGTGATCCGGGTGAACAGCCAGTCCGGGAAGGGCGGCGTCGCCTACCTGATGAAGACCGAGCACCACCTGGACCTGCCGCGCCGGCTGCAGATCGAGTTCTCCCGCGCGGTGCAGTCCCGGACCGACACCGAGGGCGGCGAGCTGTCCCCGGCGGTGCTCTGGGAGATCTTCGACGCCGAGTATCTGTCGGGGGTCGGTCCGTTGGAGCTCAGCACCGTGGACGTGAGCTCTACCTCCGACCACGCCACGGTACGGGTCGCGGTGGTCGACCGCGGTCGGCCGACCACGATCACCGGCGAGGGGAACGGACCGGTGTCGGCCTTCTGCGACGCGATCTCGGGCATCGGCTACCAGGTCCGGGTGCTCGATTACCACGAGCACGCCCTGTCGGCCGGTGGCGACGCCCAGGCGGCCGCCTACGTCGAGTGCGAGGTCGAGCTCGACGGTGAGCCGGGCGTCTACTGGGGTGTGGGTCAAGACGCCAACATCGTCCGCTCCTCGCTCAAGGCCGTGGTCTCGGCGGTCAACCGCGCCCACCACTGACCTGTCCGGGCTGCTGGGTCAGGCAAAGACGGGTCCGACCGGGGGATAGGCCTGCACGAGCTGCTGCCGGAGCTCGCTCAACGAGGGTGCCGCGCTGGTCTGGGGCGTGCTGGTGAGGTCGAACCCGGTGTCGAGGGTCATCGGTTTGCCCCACGCCGTCAGGTTCTCGATCGTCGGTCCCGTCGAGTCGGCGGTGAGGTCGGCGTACCAGGCCTGCCGGCCGTAGGCGAGGTCCCCGCCGATCATGACGAGCTCGACCCAGTTGGGCTCGGCGAGGCAGACGTTCTCGTACGGGTCGTCGTGGTGGCGTTCGAGCACGACGAGGTCGGCCGGTCGGCCGGGAGCCAAGGAACCGAGCTGGTGCCCGAGCCCGGCGATCTCGGCGGCTCCGGAGGTCACCATGGTCACCAGGTCGGCTGCCGCGATCTCGTGACCCTGACGGCTGAGTTCGGCCCGGGCCACCTTCATCTCGGCCAGCAGGCTCATCGACCCCGACGGCAACCAGTCCGCACCCAAAGCCACCGGGATGCCGGCCCGGAGGGCTTCGGCGGCCAGCGTGGTCTGGGCGTAGAGCCGCAGGTTGGACTGAGGTGACCAGACGAGCTTGCAGCCCGCGTCGGCCAGCTGGTGGATCTGCGGCGCCTCGAGCGCGCTGCCGTGGATCACCACCGTGGCCGGGGTGGCGGCCCCGAAGTCGAGGAAGCGCTGGAACTCGGTCAGACTGCGCCGGTCCCCGCGCGCTCCCTCGGCGAGGTGGAGGTAGAACGCGTCCACTTCCCCGGCGGCGATCTCGCCGATGATCTTCTGCAGCCGGGGGTAGTCGCGCTGGTGTGGCGAGGAGGGCAGGTCGATCATGGCCCGGGCCCGGTGCTGACCGAAGATCCACAGGTCGACGTTGCGCACCAAGGGTTCACTCGTCGCCCGGCTGGTCTTGCCCGATGCGCCTTGGATCGCCGTCACCCCGCCGATCAGCGCCCGGATCTCGGCGTAGCGCAACTGGGTCTGGGGTTGGAGCTCGGTGAGCAACCGGTTCTGCGGATCGCGGACCAGCTGGTGGTAGACGTCGCTGGCCCGCCAGCTGTAGCGGTTGGGGAACTGGTGCGGCGGCTCCCAGGCTGCGAAGACGTTGAACTCGGGATGGCTGTGCAGGTCGATCAGACCCGGCACGATCACGCCGTCGGTACGGTGCACCCGGGCCCCCGAGGGTTTGGTGCGCGAGATCTCGCTGATCACCCCCGACTCGACCACGACGTATCCGCTCTTCAGGGCGCCGGTCGGCGTGATCACCGCCCCGTGCAGGGCGATCGGCTCGGCCGGCGCGGCGCGATCCACCATCGCGGTGGCGGCGAACGCCGGTCGGGTCCCGGGGCCGTAGTCCGGCGCCAGCTGCTCGGTCACCCCCTGGGCGTAGGCCCGGGTGAACACGCTGCTGGTGGTCCGCCGGGTGGTCGTGGTCTGTGTCGTACGTCGTGTCATGACGTCACCTCCACAGGGTCGGAGCACCTCGGTCGGGTCCTGGATACCCCGGACGGTTCGTCGTCGGGCTCGGGCTGGGCGGAGACGGTGCCGCAGCTCGCTCCGCCCGCGCCCGGTGGCATGGTCAGGACTGCCGAACGGTGGTAGGCCTGGCGCATGGAGCACGTGTTCTGCCCTGGCTACGGCCAGGAGCCCTTCCGCACCCTGGCCGCCGACTACCCGGGCGAGGACGTCTATCCGCCGGGGGACTTTCGCACCGAGTGGGGACCGATCTTCCACCGGGGCCGGCTGGACGGCACCGCTCGGGTGCTGGTGCTCGGCCAGGACCCGGCGACGCACGAGACCATCACGCGCCGGATCCTGGTCGGGGAGGCGGGACAGCGGGTCCAGGGGCTGCTGACCAAGATCGGGATCACCCACAGCTACGTCATGATCAACACCTTTCTCTTCAGCGTCTACGGGCAGGGCGGGGGCAGCCGGCACCGGAACGACGTGGCGATCGCCGGCTACCGGAACGCCTGGCTGGACGCGATCCTCGAGTCGACCACGATCACCGCGGTGATCACGCTCGGCGAGCTGGCCCGGGTGGCCTGGGACCAGTGGGCCCGCACCCAGCCGACCCGGGCGGCCGGCCTGCACGTCGCCAGCCTTCGGCATCCGACCTACCCGGAGAGCTCGTCGCGCACGGGGAACCAGACGCTCGCGGCAGCGACGGCGAAGTTGTTGGCGGACTGGAACGACCACCTGCCGAACCTGCGCGACCAGGTGGTGGCCGACGTGGCGACCTCCCCGACCGCGTACGGGAGCACCTGGGGTGACGCCGACCTGGTCTCGATCCCCGAGGCGGACCTGCCCGCCGGCAGCCCGACCTGGTGGCCGACCCTGTTGGCGTGGGCGCAACGGACGGGGGGCGACCCGCAGACGAAGCGGGCCACCATCACCGTCACAGTGCCCCCGAGCCTGCGCGGGTGGCCGCAGCCGGCCTGAGGCTCACGCCAGTCCGTTGACCGCCGTCTTTGCGGGGGCCTGCGGGCTGTAGATCCAGGCGGCGAAGAACGGGCTGAGGTCGGTCGTGGTCACCGACTGCGCCTTGACCATCCACTGTTCGAGGCTGCGGGCGCCGGGGTGCTGGGCCCACTCGCGGTTGAGGTGGGCAAAAGCGGCGTCACCGATCACGTTTCGCAACGCCTGCAGGGCCATCGGGCCGCGGACGTAGACGGTGTCGAACAGGTGATCAGCCCCCGGGTCGATCATGGTCACGGCCCAGAAGTCGGCGCGGCCGACGGTCCGGTCGTAGGTCCGCAGCAGCCGCTCCTGCGCGCTGGCGCCGCCTTGATCTTCGGTGTAGGCCCAGGCGGCCCAGGACGCGTAGGCCTCGTTGGTGAAGATGTCGTTCCACTGCGACAGCGTGACGTGGTCACCGAACCACTGGTGGGCGAGCTCGTGCACGAGTAGCTCGGTGGCGAACCGTTCATCGGTGATCGACTCCGCGTCGTACACCGGCCGGGTCTGGGCTTCCAGGCCTGCGAACGGCAAGTTGACGGCCGGGACGACGCCGCCGATCTCGGCGAACGGGTAGGGCCCGAAGCGCTTCTCCTGCTCCGCGATGATCACCGGAGTCCGTTGCAGCTGAGCGAAGGCGGACGTCCGCGCCTCCCGCGACAGTCGACTCGACACGGCATAGACGTAGGGTCGGCCGCCCGCCGTGCCCTGCTGCAGCTCGTACTGCCCGATGGCCAGGAACACGAGGTAGGTGGCCACCGGTTGGTCGAGCACCCAGTGCCAGGTGTCGAAGCCGGACTCGGTGCCGGTGTCGCGGGAGACGAGCCGGCCGACGCTCACCGCCTCCGTGCCGGCGGGGACGCGGACCGACAGGTCGAACGTCGCCGGATCGGCGGGGTAGTCGTCGGCGGGGAACCACCATGCCGAGCTCTCGGGCTCCCCGGCGATCACCCACTCGTGGCTCTCGGCTGCGTAGGGCGCGACCCCGTCCCGGTTCTGCGCCGCCGGCCGGCCCGCATAGTCGATCACCACGGCGAACCTCGACCCGGAGCTGATCATGGTCGGCGGGGTGATCCGCACGTCCTGGACGCCGGTTCGCGCGACGGTGGCGGGCGCGCCGTCCACGGTCGCGCCGCTGACGTCGAGAGCGAGGTCGACGAAGATGGCGGTCAGGTCGTGCTGCGCCACGGCGGTGATCGTGGTGCGGCCACGCAGGCTGGCGTCGCCGGCGTCCCAGTCGATCGAGATCGCGTAGGACTGCGCGTCATACCCCCCGCTGCCGTAGGCAGGGAAGTAGGGGTCCCCGACCCCGGCGTCGGCGTCGGCGGGCCGCGTCGTCGTGGTGGGTCGGCCGGCCAGGTCGGCGGCCCCGCGGAGCACCAGCCAGCCGAGCGTCGGTGGGACGATCAGGGCCAGGACGAGGACGGCGGCGCCGAGTACGCCGACGACGTAGGCCGCGCGGTAGGGCCGGTGCCGCACCCGGTCGGCGGCGGGCGGCGGGCCCCAGGTGGGCGGGGACGAACCGCTCATCGCTCCAGGTGGACCAGGGAGCGGAGGCCCCGCTCGAGGTGCCAGGACAGGTAGGCGCTGGTGATCCCGCTGGCCTCGCGGACCGTCCGCGGCTCCGCGTCGCGCGTGGCCGACCACCGGCCCTCCAACAGGGCGCACAACAGCTCGACGCTCTCGGCCGACGGACGGGCCGCACCGGCGGGACGGCAGGCCTCGCAGGTGACCCCACCGGCGGCGGGGGAGAAGGCGCGATGGGGACCGACCTCGCCGCAGCGGGCGCAGTGGGAGAACGAGGGGGCGTAGCCGGCCACCGCCAGGGACCGCAGCAGATAGGAGTCGACGATCATGGGGGCGGGCCGGGGTCCGTCACTGGTGCCCTCACCGAGTACCCGCAGGGCGCCGGCGAGCAGCAGGTACTGCTGCCGGGCGGGCTCCCGTTCCTCGACCACCAGTCGGTCGGCCGTCTCGAGCATCACCTGACCGGCGGTGTAGGCGGGGTAGTCGCCGACCAGCGGCTCGCCGTACGCGTGCAGGGACTCGACCTGGGTGATCACGTCGAGGGTGCGGCCGACCGCGAACTGCAGGTCGACGTGGCTGAAGGGCTCCAGCCGGGCGCCGAACTTCGACGACGTCCGACGGACGCCTTTGGCCACGGCGCGGACCTTGCCCTGCTGGCGGCACAGCAACGTGATGATCCGATCCGCCTCACCCAGCTTGTGGGTGCGAAGCACGATGGCTTCGTCGCGGTAGGTCGGCACGGCGCCAATCTACTTGGCGCTAGGCCCCGACGCTCCCGGTGCCGTCGGCGGCGAGGAGTTGCTGGACTCGGCCTTGGGAGCAGCTGCTGGCGGTGGACATCGGCAGGCACGGGGTGGATCGGGTGCGCCAAGGCGACGCACGTCGGGTGCAGCAGATGTTCACCTACGCCACCCTGTGGTCGAGTTCGAGTACGACTGGAACGGTGTGATCATCAGCCATGACACCGGTGGCCTTGGCTTCACAGTCGTCGATCTGCCCGCGCCGGCGCTCGACCCGGCAGTCGGGCGTCCACTTGGTCTCGGAACCGGACCGCAACGAGCCGACCCACGGCGACCGCGATCACGGCAATCACCACGGCGCCGGCGATATCAAGCGGGGAGTGCACGTCCGCCGCGACCCGGGCGACACCGACCCCCAGAGCCGCCACTACCGCCAACCCGCCCCAGCGCCACGACACTGTCAGTACCGATAACGCGATCACCATGGCGAGCGTCGTGTGGTCGGACGGAAAACCGTTGTCGGCGGCATGCGGGATCAACGGCTGGACGTGGTGGCTCACGAAGGGTCTCCGGTCGACATAGAGGCTGCTGGCCACCACGATCAGGAGCAGGCCCACCACCCCGGCCACCACCGTGGTGAGGCCCAGCACGATCCTGCCGGCGCGGGCTCTCGTCAGCCAGGTCACCAACCCGATCAGTGCCACGACGAGGTACAGGTAGTTCGCGGCCAGCACGATCAGCAAAGTCACGGAGGGATTGTCACACCGTCGTGCTGAGCTCAGCCTGAGCGAGCATTGAGGAGTCCGGATGCTCACTGCTCCGCAGCTACAGGGAGGTCCCAGCGGCGGACGTGGACACTGAGCAGCGCGGATCCGGTCGGGACCGTCCAGGTCGAACGGGTACTGCGGCGGGGCCCTTGCCGGGGTCTGATGTGCTGCAGAGCTTGTTTGCGGGTCTCTACGACGTAGCCCGGCCCTGGGCCAGTGCAGGACACGCCCTAGTGTCCCTGCGTGGCCACCACCGAGCGGAACTCGCGTGCCGCTGCGTCGAGCGGACCCAGATTATCGACCCCGCGCCGTACGCCCCGGGCTCCGACTCCGCATCCCTCGGGGGCCCGGCCCCCCATGATCCCGGCCGAGGTGCTGCCGAAGCATGTGGCCATCGTGATGGACGGCAACGGCCGCTGGGCCAAGGCCCGGGGACTGCCCCGGACCGAGGGCCACGCTCGCGGGGAGGACGCGCTCTTCGACACCATCGAGGGGGCGGTTGAACTGGGGATCCGCTACGTGTCGGCGTACGCCTTCTCCACCGAGAACTGGCGCCGCAGCCCCGACGAGGTGCGGTGGCTGATGGGCTTCAACCGCGACGTGATCCGCCGCCGCCGCGACCAGCTCGACTCGATGGGGGTCCGGGTCCGGTGGGCCGGACGCCGCCCGCGGCTGTGGCGCAGCGTGATCACCGAGCTCGAGGACGCCGAACAGCGGACGCTGCACAACGACGTGCTCACCCTGCAGTTCTGCGTGAATTACGGCGGTCGCGCCGAGATCGTCGACGCCGCCCGCCGGATCGCCGAGCTCGCGGCGGCCGGCAAGCTCGACCCACGCAAGCTCACCGAGGACAAGTTCCGGCAGTTCCTGGACGAGCCCGAGGTACCCGACGTCGACCTGTTCGTCCGCAGCTCGGGCGAGCAGCGGACGTCGAACTTCCTGGTCTGGCAGTCGGCGTACGCCGAGATGGTCTTCCTGGACCGGTTGTGGCCCGACTTCGACCGGCGCGACCTCTGGCGGGCCGTCGAGATCTACGCCGCCCGGGACCGCCGTTACGGGGGGGCCGTCCCCAACCAGGTCCCGACCAGTCAGGTTCTGCCGGGTTCTGCCGGCGTGTCGGACAGCTCGTGACCGGTCGACGTCACAGTCCGGCGTTTTTGCCCAGCCAGTCGAGGGACGGCGCCACCGTGGGGAGGTAGGTCTTGAAGCTGTGACCACCGGCCGGCAGCAGGATGGTGTCGACCCCGGGCACGCCGACGGCGATCGCGACCATCTTCTTCGCGTCGGCGTAGAAGACGCCCGACCAGGAGTCCCGGTCGGCCTTCGAGGTGACGATCAGCAGGTGAACGGGATAAGCGATCGAGTGCTGCAGCAGCCACAGCGGGGAGTTCTGGTGCTTGAGCACCTGGCTGTGGTTGAACAGGGTTCCGGTGGTGTGGTCCTCCTCGGCGCCGTAGTAGCCGCCGATGCTGACCGCGGCGTCGAACGACGTGGGGTGACGCAGCAGCATCTTCGCCGCACAGAAGCCACCCGTGCTCCAGCCCATCGTCGACCAGTGGTTGGGGGTCACTCGGAAGTGACGCGCCACGCCCTCCCGCACGTCGGTCGCCAGCCAGGAGTCGGCCTGTGGTCCGCGCGGCACGTCGGTGCACTCGGTGTCGCGCGGCGCGGCGATCGACAACGGCGGGAACACGGCCACGAACGGGCTGACGGAGTGCCGGTCGATGGCCGCCATCGCATTGCGGGCGAAGTCGAAGACCTTGAAGATGCCGGCCGGGGTGCCGGGTTGGCCAGGCAACGCCATCAGCACCGGGAAGTTGGTCTTCCTGAACGCCCGTTGGCCGTACTGCGGCGGCAGCCAGACCAGCACCTCCTCGGTCACCCCAGAGACCTTGCCGTGCACGGTCAGCGCGACAACCCGTCCCTGGCTGCCGTCGGTCGGCACCAGGGTGCCGGCGCTGACCGCGGCCATCTGGCCGGTCTGCTGGCGTCCGAGCAGGTCCGACCAGGAGTTGTAGAACACGAAGGAGCGGTTCAGGGCCACCCCCGTCGCGAGCACGGCGACCGCCTGGCACACCAGGATCGCGACCGCGCGGAGGGCCGTCGCGCCGGCGCGTCGTCGACCACTACCGCCGGCGGGCGTCCGCCGCCAGCGCACCGCCAGACCCACCGGAAGGCCGACGGCGACAACGGCCAGGACGACGAGTAACGGAGACCCGGTCAAGCTCACAGACTCCGCACGCTCGGCGCACAGCCGAAGTTCCCGCCGACCGTTCGGGGCGTGATCTGGCTGATGGTCGGACTGCGGGCGCCGACCGGTCGAGTTCGGTCCGACACTGACCTGAGCCGGCACCACCTGCCTGGTCAGCAGGCGGAGCAGGTGCCGAAGATCTCCAGGTCGTGGCTGACGTCGCGGAAGTCGTGCTCCGCGGCGACGGCGTCGGCCCAGCGCTCGACCGCCGGTCCGGAGACCTCGACGGCCCGCCCGCAGGAGCGGCAGACCAGGTGATGGTGGTGGCCGACCGAGCACCGTCGGTACGCGGTCTCGCCGTCCCCGGTCCGGATCGCGTCGACCTCACCGGCCTCGGCCAGGGACTGCAGGGTGCGGTAGACGGTGGTCAGCCCGATGCCTTCCCCGCGCTGCCGCAGCTCGTCGTGGATCTGCTGGGCGGTCCGGAACTCGTGGACCCCGGCGAGCAGCTGGCCGACGGCCTGCCGCTGACGGGTGTTGCGTTGGGTGGGGACCATGATCGGCTCCGTCGGGTCTCAGTGCTCGTCGTAGTGGTCACGGTGCCCAGCGTGCCGGTGCCCGTCGTGCAGGAAGTCCACGTGATCATCGTGCACGACAGCCTCGTGCCCGCAGTCGACACCGTGGACGTGCGGGTGCTGCTCGGGGCGGGACGGGTCCAGTTCGCGGGTGGGGCGGTAAGCGAGGCCGGCCATTCCCCGCACCCTACGTCGGCGAAGCAGCACGCCGGCCGGCCAGCTCACCGCGAAGACGGCGATGGCGGAGACGACGATCAATGCCCCGGGGGCGGCGTCGGCGTAGAACGAGCCCATGGCGCCGCCGACGGAGACCACGACGCCGACCGCCATCGCGGCCGCGAGCGCCGGCCGGAATCCCCGGACCACGTTGTGAGCGGTCGCGACCGGGACGACCATCAGGGCGCTGACCAGCAGCAGCCCGACCGTACGCATGGCCATCGTCACCGTGACGGCCGCGATCACCACGATCATCAGGTTGTAGAACCGCACCCGGAGCCCGAGCACCCGGGCGAACTCCTCGTCGGCGGTCACCGCGAACAGCTGAGGCGCCAGACCCAGGGTGGGGATCAGCACCAGCACGGCCAGCACCGCGATCACGGTCAGGTCGCCGACGCTGACCGTGGTGATCGAGCCGAAGAGGTACTGCGACAGGGCACCCGTACCTGCCCCCGCGATGCCGGACATCAAGACGCCCACCGCGAGGCCGCCGTAGAACAAGATGGCGAGTCCGACGTCACCGGTCGCCTTGCCCTGCTGGCGCAGCAACTCGACGACGACCGCACCGATCACGCAGACCACCACGGCCACCGGGATGGGCTGGGTGCCGGTGAGCAGGGCGAGCCCGACGCCGGCGATCGCCACGTGGCCGAGTCCGTCGCCGAGCAGGCTGAGCCGGCGCTGCACGATGTAGGCCCCGATCGCGGGCGCGAGCAGGCCGGTGAGCAGGGCGGCGATCAGCGCCCGTTGCATGAAGGAGTAGGACAGGATCTGGATCATCGGCGGACCCCACGGCCGCCCCGTGCGCGGTCGACCGGGTCGGACGGCCATGCGCTGAGGGCGTCGGCCCCGACGTCGGGGTGGTGGTGTTCGTGGCCACCGCCGTGCCCGAGCTCGTGGTCGGTGTGGCGGGTGTGGTCGAGGTCGGCGGGTAGCGGACCGTCGTGCACGACGTGGCCGTCCCGGAGCACCACGGCGCGCTGGACCAGGCCCGCGATCGGCCCGGCCTCGTGCAGGACCACGAGCACCGACGTACCGTGGTCGACCAGGGCGCCGAAGACGTCGGCCAGCACCTGCTGGTGCTCGAGATCCACTCCGGCGACCGGTTCGTCGAGCACGAGCAGCTCGGGATCGGTGGCCAGGGCCCGGGCGATCAGCACCCGTTGCTGCTGGCCCCCGGACAGGTGCATCATCTCGTCGTCGGCCCGGTGCCCCAGCCGTACGGTCTCCAGGGCCCGGGTGACTGCGTCCCGGTCCTGGCGCCGGGCCGGCAGGAACGGTCGCCGGTGGGCAAGTCGGCCGGAGCCGACGACCTCGCGCACCTTGGCGTTGGCCAGGCCGAGCACGGAGCGCTGGGGGACGTAGCCGATCTTGCGCCAGTCCCGGAACCTGGGCAGCGGTGCACCGAACAGCTCGATCTCGCCCTGACTCGCCGGGACCAGCCCGAGCACGGCCCGGACCAAGGTGGATTTGCCGGAGCCGTTCCCGCCCATCAGGGCAACGGTCTCGGCGGCACGCACGGTGAGGTCGACCGCGTGCAGCACGATCTGGCCACCGAGCACGACCTGGACGCGGCGGGCAGCGACGGTGGGGGAACCTGCCGGCGAGGCAACCGGGGTCCCCGGCGTGCTCAGCGACATGCGTTGGCGGCCTGCAGCGCGGCCAGGTTCGCCTTCATGACGGCAAGGTAGTCCTGACCGCGCGACCGGTCGGTGATGCCCTCGATCGGGTCGAGCACGTCGGTCCTCAGGTGGAGGTCGGAGGCGATCGACTTGGCGATGTCGGGGGAAACGAGCGTCTCGTAGAAGATCGTGGTTACGCCGTACTGGCGGGCCTCGGTCTGGATGTCCGCGATCCGGGCGGGTGAGGGTTCGGCGTCGGGACTCACCCCGTTGATCCCGATCTGGGTCAACCCGTAGTCCCGCGCCAGGTATCCGAACGCCGCGTGCGTGGTGATGAACTCCCGGCGCTGGCAGGTCCGCAGCCCGCTCCGGAAGGCCGCGTCGAGCGCGCTGAGCTGAGACTCCAGCACGGTGGCGTTGCTCGCGTAGTCCGCGGCGTGATCGGGATCGGCGGTGCTGAGCTGCCGTGCGACGGCCCTGGTGATGGTGATCATGTTCGTGGGGTCGAGCCAGACGTGGGGGTCCAGCCCGGACTGCTCGGCGCTGCCGGGGTCCGCAGCGTGCTGGTCGGCGCCCACCTGACCATCGGCACCCTGCCCGCGGCCCTCCTCGAAGGGTTGCAGCGGCACGACGGTGGTGGTGTCGAACGCCGTAGTCGTGTCCGAGTCGGTCACCGCCTTGTCCACGGCCGCCTGGAAACCCTTCTCGTAGACCACCAGGTCGGCGTCGGCGACCGAGGCCACCTGGCGGGGGGTGAGCTCGACGTCGTGTGGCTCGGCGCCGGGTTGAGTGAGGCTGGAGATCCAGCCATGAGATCCCGCGACCCGCTCGGCGACGAACTGGAACGGGTAGAACGCGGCGACGACGTGGAGCTGCCCAGGCTCGGCGCCCGCTGCCCGGGAGGTGCCGCTCGTGGATGCGCCGCAGGCCGAGACCAGCAGGAAAGCAGCGGTCGCCAGCAGCACGCCGGTGGGTCGCGCGATAATCCGCATGACATTCATTTTCATTAAGCCGGACTGGTCCTGTCAAGTTGCGGTGCCGTCGGCGTAGCCTGCCGCCGTGATCATGATCAACCGGTTTCGGGTCCCCCCGGTGGAGGCCCAGCTCTTCTGCGGCCAGGCCGACGCGGCGATCGCGGTGCTGGCCGGGCGACCCGGATTCAGAACGGCCGACCTCGGACGCAACGTCGACGACACCGAGCTCTGGAGCCTGGTGACCCGCTGGGACGACATCGGGTCCTGCCGTCGAGCCCTCGGCGGCCTGGAGGCCAAGCTGACCGTGGTGCCGCTGCTGTCCCGAGCCATCGACGAGCCACCCGGCTACGACGATCCCGTCGCTTCCCTACGCTGGCCGGAGTAGGGATAGATACCGCCGCGGGACGACGACGGCGGGGCCGATCAGTACCAGGCCGACGCCATGACGGAGCTGCGACCGCTTGCTCGGGCTGCGGCGTGGGACCGCGTCGGGAGACTCACCTCAGCTCCCAGCTCAGCCCCGACTGGAGAACATCGACCAGGTCCTCACCACGACGCGAGCGTGCGGGGTCGCCGTCGACCTGCGGGAAACCGGGACCCCACGCCCGCTCGACCCGACGGTGGACTACTACCGCGTTTCGGATGGTGCAGGCGTACATGGCGTCCGACGACCTCGCCACCGCCGTACGGTTGGCCGCAGCGGGGCGTCCTACCTCGATCCCGACGTGGCCGGGCACGTGATCAAGGCACTGCGGGGCATGCCGCACCCGTCGCGGCAGCTGACGTCCTGCGACCTCGGCAGGTTGTTGGCCCCGCGGGAGGTGGAGGTCCTGGGTCTGGTGGCCCTGGGCCTGTCGAACGCCGAGATCAGTGCGACCTTCGTCCTGAGCGAGGCAACGGTCAAGACCCACGTGTCGTGCATCGATGACGACGGGATCCCGAGACCGGGCCCAGGCGGTGGCGCTCGCCTACCTCAGCGGGCTCGTCCGGGCGCCCCGCGGCTAGCACGGCGCCGACCGCTCGACGACCAGCGACGCGGATCGGCGTACGTCGGGAGGATGAGGACCAGGATGGTTCGAAAGAATGACGCACGAACGCCCAGAATGCGAGATCGTGGTCGTGTGGGTACAACGGGGGACACGAGACGCCGAGCTGGGCAGGCCGGCCGACGCCGACCGCGCTACGTGATCGACATCGGCTGACCACCGCCGACCAACCACATCCTGCCGCTGTTTTGTGCGTGTCGCGGCCGGGCGTGGCTGGTCGCGGCGGGGTGGAAGGGCAAGACAGTGGCCCAAAAGGTTCAAAGAACC
>JBPCRP010000020.1:0-18393 GCA_050996715.1 Propionibacteriaceae bacterium | reverse complement strand
TGGGGTGACCTTAGTGGTCCCGCCCGACCGGCTCGGGTCCTACCCGAGGAACCCCTTCTCCTTCAGGAAGTCCTGGGCAACCTTCTTCGGCGGCAGACCGTCAGCACTCACCTTGGTGTTGAGCTGCTGCATCACCTCGGTGGTCAGCTCGGCGGCCAGCGGGTCGAGGACCTGCTGCACCTGCGGGTGCGCCGTGGCGAAGTCCTCACGCTGGACGACGACACCGTTGTAGAGCGGGAAGAACGCCTTGTCGTCGTCCAGGACAGTCAGCTTCAGGTTGGCGATCCGGCCGTCGGTGGTGAACACCTCACCGAAGTCGCAGGCACTCTTGGCCGTCTGGGTGTAGACCACCCCGGTGCCGAGGCTCTTGACCTGGCCGCCGGTGATGCCGTAGGTCTTCTTGAAGCCCGGGTAGCCGTCGGGCCGGGCGGCGAACTCCGACTCCACGCACACGGTGGCGTCCTTGTGCTTCTTGATGTAGGCCGCCATGGCGGAGTGACTCGTGACCTCGGGATTCTGCTGGGCGAACTTCTCCGACACCGCGAAGGCGTAGGTGTTGTTGAACGGGGCGGCCGGACCCCAGACCAGCTTGTTCTTCGCCAGGTCCTCGGTCGCCACGGCCTCGGTCTGCTTCGTCGAGTCGGTGATCGGCTTGTCGTGACCGAGGTAGTTGATCCAGCCGGTGCCGTTGTAGTCCCAGTAGACGTCGCTACCGCCCCTGATCAACTTCTCCCGGGCTTGGGTGCTGCCCTTGGTGTTGGTCTCGTCGACGCCGTCCGCGCCGGCTGCGCAGACCATGGCCAGGGTCAGCTGGCCGAGTACGAGCTGCTCGTCGAACTCCTTGGAGCCGACCTTGACGGTCACGCCTTTCAGCGCCTTGGCGTCGACCGAACCCGCCGTCACGTCACCGCAGACTCCGCCGCTACCACTCCCACCGGGCGTAGCGCTGAGCGATCCGCACCCGGCTAGGCTGACCGTCGCCAGGGCCACCGCGAGCCAGCCGGCGATTGCGCACTTTCCTGAATTCATCGTTGTCTTCCTTTGCCTAGTCGATCGAGCACTTCGGGTGGTCAGATTGGTCAACGAATCCCCCGTGGGGTGGTCGCCCGTTGCAGGACGCCCCCCAGCCAATCCATCACCAGCGCCAGGAGGGCGATCATCACCGCGATCGTCAGGGTGGCGACCGGGCGGTTGGTCTTGATCGCGCCGAACAGCGGCAGGCCGAGACCGCCGGCGTTCAGGGCGTATCCGAGCGGCACGGTGCCGACCGCGAGCACCAGGGCGGTTCGCGCGCCGGCCGCGATCACCGGGACCGCGAGGGGGAGCTCGACCTGGAACAAGATGGCGGCCGGCGACATCCCCATCCCGCGGCAGGCGTCGAGGACGCCGGGGTCAATCCCTTCGAGACCGACGATGGTGTTGCGCAGCACCGACAGCGACGAGTACGCCGTGAGGATCAGCACCACCGGCCAAAAACCGATCGCGAAGATGCCGACCAGGGCGAGCAGGCCGAGGCTCGGCGCGGACTGACCGATGTTGGCCACGACCAGCACCCCGGGGGCCAGCCACCGGGTCCGCCGGCGCGTCACCACCACCCCCAGGGGTACGGAGACGAGAAGCACCAAGACGGCGATGGTCACGCTGACGTAGACGTGTTGGCTGGTGGCCCGGACCAGGTTCGTGCGATTCAGGATGTTGGACTCGATCGTGTCCAAGGAGCGTCCACTCACCCACAGGTAGAGCCCGACGCCGACCACCACCACGACGAGCGGGGTGATCAGGTTGGTCCACCCGATGATGCGACCCTCGCGCCGCCTCGGAGGGCCGCCGACGGATCCGGCGGTGGTCTCCGCGGCCGACGGCCCGGTGGAGAGTCCGGGCTCCACGGTCCCGGTGCTCATTCCGCGCCGACCACGGTGGCCTCGTCCTCAGGCCGGTGCACCCGGCTCAAGATGGTCTGCACCTCGACCCGGCCCACCGGCCGCCCCTCGCGGTGCACCGCCACCGACTGGAGTCCCTTGCCCACCATCAGGTCCAGCGCGGTGTGCAGGGACGACGACACGTCGACCGTGTCTGCACCCGGCTCGGCCGGCTGCGGCGACGAGCCCAGGTCGAGAGAGTCCACCCGTTCGAAGTGCAGGCGTTTGAGGGCGGCCCCCGCGCCGATGAAGCCGGCGACGAAATCGTCCGCCGGCCGGGCGAGGATCGCCTCGGGGGTGTCGAACTGCGCGATCTGCGACTTCTCCCGCAGCACGGCGATCCGGTCGCCCAGCTTGAGGGCCTCGTCGAAATCGTGGGTGACGAACACGATGGTCTTCCGCAAGGTCTGCTGCAGGGACAAGAACTCCTCCTGCAGTCGGCCCCGGGTGATCGGATCGACCGCCCCGAACGGCTCGTCCATGAGCATGATGGGGGGGTCGGCGGCCAGGGCGCGGGCCACGCCCACCCGCTGCTGCTGTCCACCCGAGAGCTGCCGCGGGTACCGGTGCGCGAAGGCGCCCGGATCCAGACCGACGACGGTCAGCATCTCCTCCACGCGCTGGGCCGTCCGCTTCTTGCTCCACTTCAGCAGCCTGGGCACCAGGCCGACGTTGGCGGCGATCGTCAGGTGCGGGATCAGCCCGATCTGCTGGATCACGTAGCCGATCTTGCGCCGAAGCTGCACGTCGTCGAGGCCACCGACCTCGTCGTCGCCGATGTGGATCGTGCCCGAACTGGGCTCGATCAGCCGGTTGATCATCCGCATGGTGGTCGTCTTGCCGCAGCCGGACGGCCCGACGAACACCACGAGTTCGCCGGCGGGAATGTGCATGGTCACGCGGTCGACCGCGGGCTCGGGCTGATGCGGGTAGTGCTTGGTCAGCTCGGTCAGCACGATCGGGACGCCCGCCTGGGGCTGGTGCGACTCGGCGGCGTCGCGGTGCGTGCTTCTGGTGTCAGTCACGAATCCCCTTCGGAGTGGTGAACCTGCGGATGGCGACGAAGATGACGTCGAAGGACAGCGCGACGATCGCGGTGAACACGATGCAGACGAGCGCCTCGTTGCCGGTGTTGACCGAACCCAGGTTGTCCAGTGCGGTGAAGCCGTACTGGCCCAGTCCGAAGGTGACGACGAACGCCCCGATCGCCACGATCCCGACGGCGAGCTGGGCCGAGACGCGGACCCCGGCCAGGATGACTGGCCAGGCGATGGGCAACCGGATCTGCCAGAGCATCCGGAACGCGCCCACCCCCATCCCCCGCGCGGCGTCGATCACCGCGGGGTCGGCGGACTGCAACCCCGCGATGCCGTTACGCAGGACCGGAAGCAGCGCGTAGAGCACGACCACCGGATATACGGTCCCGAACAGGCTCTGGCCGAAGATCGAGACGAGAAAGCCGAACAGTGCGACCGACGGGAGGGTGAACGCGACGGCGGCGGTGGCGATGGTGAAGTTGGCGCTGACCCCCGAACGGTAGGTCAAGATCGCCACCAGCAACCCGATCACCACGGCGCCGAGGATGACGTAGAACGAGAACAATGCGTGCTGCTCGGTCCGCAAAATGATCTCGTCGCGGTAGGTCGACAGATACTCCCAGAACGGAAGTCCGGACACAGAACACCTCCTTGGCTGATCGGGCGCGGTTGGTGGACGACCCGATGAGCGCAAGTTGGGACGCCTGACGACACTAACCCATGGGCGCCGAGAACGAGGGGCCCGCGCTAGGCCGGGCCCGCGCAGGCGCGGGGTCCCGACGTAAAGAATGGGCTAGGCTCTGCTCGTGCAGTACCCGGGTACAGCCCTCCTTAGCTAGCCGCGCGAGCTCGCGCGGCCTACCCCTCACGTCCGGCGGCGAGGGGTTTTTTCATGCCCGAGGAGACGGACTCACCCCAGACGAGGAGATCACGGTGACCGAGCAGATGCAGCGGACCACTTCGGCGCAGCCGGCCGAGCCGGCCCGCTACGACGCCGACGCCGCCCAGCGGCGATGGCAGGCCTACTGGGCCGAGCACCAGACCTTCACCCCCAAAGACGACGGCACGGCCGAGCGGCGCTACGTCCTCGACATGTTTCCCTACCCCTCCGGCGACCTGCACATGGGTCACGCCGAGGCCTTCGTCATGGGTGACGTGGTTGCGCGATTCCTGCGCCTCCAGGGCTACGACGTGATGCACCCGATCGGCTGGGACTCCTTCGGCCTGCCCGCCGAGAACGCGGCCATCCAGCGCAACAGCCACCCCGCCGAGTGGACCTACGCCAACATCGAGACCCAGGCAAACTCGTTTCGCCGCTACGGCCTGAGCCTGGACTGGTCGCGGCGGCTGGCCACCTCCGACCCGGACTACTACCGCTGGACGCAGTGGCTGTTTCTGCGCTTCCGCGAGCGCGGGCTGGCTTACCGCAAGGACAGCTACGTCAACTGGTGTCCCCAGGACCAGACCGTGCTGGCCAACGAGCAGGTCGTCGCGGGGATGTGCGAGCGCTGTGGGTCGGTGGTCACCAAGCGCCGGCTGAACCAGTGGTACTTCAAGATCACCGACTACGCCGACCGGCTGCTCGATGACATGGCGGGACTGCAGGGTCACTGGCCCGACCGGGTGCTGGCCATGCAACGCAACTGGATCGGCCGGTCCGAGGGTGCGCACGTCGACTTCGCGATCAGCCGCCCCGACGGCTGGGTCCGACCGGTCCCGGTGACGGTGTTCACGACCCGTCCCGACACCTTGTACGGCGCCACCTTCTTCGTCGTCGCCCCGGAGGCGCTGCTGGCGACCGAGATCGTCACCGAGGAGCAGCGGCCGGCGTTGGCGGCCTACCTCGAGCAGACCAACCGGGCGACCGAGATCGAGCGGCAGGCGACCGATCGTCCCAAGACGGGGGTCTTCCTGGGCGTCTACGCGACGAACCCGGTCAACGGTGAGCAGCTCCCGGTGTACGCCGCGGACTACGTGCTGGCCGACTACGGGACGGGCGCGGTGATGGCCGTGCCCGCCCACGACCAACGCGACCTGGACTTCGCGCGCGCTTTCGACCTGCCGGTCCGGATGGTCGTGGAGACCGGGGCGCCCGACCCGAACCTGACCGGGGAGGCGACGCCGGGGAACGGGACCTACGTCAGCTCGGAGCTGCTGAACGGGTTGACGGACAAGGCCGTCGCGATCACCACGATCATCGACGCGCTGGAATCCGCCGGCACGGGTAAGCGGGCGATCACCTTCCGGCTGCGGGACTGGCTGCTGAGCCGCCAGCGCTACTGGGGTTGCCCGATTCCCATCGTCCACTGCGAGCAGTGCGGGGAGGTGCCGGTGCCCGATGATCAGCTGCCCGTGGAGCTGCCCTACCTGTCGGGCACCGCGCTGGCCCCCAAGGGTGTCTCGCCGTTGGCCTCGGCCACGGACTGGGTGCACGTTTCCTGCCGGCAGTGCGGTGGCCCCGCGACCCGCGACACCGACACGATGGACACGTTCGTGGACTCGTCGTGGTACTACCTGCGCTACTGCAGCCCCGGTTACACCGAGGGGCCGTTCGACCCCGCAGACGTCCGGCGCTGGATGCCGGTGTTCCAGTACGTCGGTGGCGTGGAGCACGCGATCCTGCACCTGCTGTACATGCGCTTTTTCACCAAGGTGCTGCACGACCTGGGCATGGTCGACTTCGAGGAGCCGATGCAACGACTGCTCAACCAAGGCCAGGTGATCAACGAAGGCAAGTCGATGTCCAAATCGCTGGGCAACGGCGTCGACCTCGGGGCGCAGATCGACGAGTTCGGGGTGGACGCCATCCGCACCACCGTGGTCTTCGCCGGGCCACCCGAGGAGGACATCGACTGGGCCGACGTCTCACCCGCCGGGTCGCTGAAGTTCCTGCAGCGGGCCTACCGGCTGTCGACCGAGGTGACCGCGCCGGTGGGTACCGACCCGGCGACCGGTGATCATGGTCTGCGTTCGGCGACCCACCAGCACGTGGCCGAGATCACCACCTTGGTGCAGGGGCAGCGGTTCAACGTCGCCGTGGCCCGGATCATGGAGCTGGTCAACGCGACCCGCAAGGTGATCGACACGGGGGCCGGCCCGGCCGACCCCGCCGTTCGCGAGGCCGTCGAAGCCGTGACGGTCATGCTGAGTGTGGTGGCGCCGTACGTCGCCGAGGAGATGTGGGAGCGGCTGGGCCACGAGCCGTCGGTGGCCAACGCCACCTGGCCCACGGTCGACCCCGCCCTGCTGGTCACCGAGTCGGTCACCTGCGTGGTGCAGGTGCAGGGCAAGGTTCGCGGCCGGCTCCAGGTCCACCCGTCGATCGGTGCGGACGAGCTGGAGGCCCTGGCCCTGGCCGACGACGGCGTCGTCCGCGCCCTGGCCGGCCGGGACATCCGTACGGTGATCGTCCGCGCCCCCAAGCTGGTCAGCGTGGTGCCCGCCTGACCAGGGGGGCCCGGGAAAAACCAAGTTAACCTGGTTGGCTCTCGCTGGACACGGCAGATCTGCCGTGCAGAGCGTTAACTAGCCATGTCGAGCGGGGGTCTCGGCCTCAGCCCGTTCCGGCGATCGTGGCGACCAGTCCGCGGTGGTCGGTGCCCGCCACCTGGATCCGGTGGATCGAGGTGGCGGTCAGCTGGCTGCTCAGCAGGATGTGGTCGATCGGGATCAGCGGCGGGAAGCTGCGGTCGGCGGGGTAGGTCGGCAACCAGCCCGCGCCGACGATGTCGGTCGCCGAGCGCAGGCCGTCGCGACGCAGCTGGCGGATCGGCAGGTGGTCGTCCACGGCGTTGAAGTCGCCGGCGATGAGCAGGGGCCCGGCGCGATGCAGCGAGGCCACGGCCCGTACGACGTCGTGCTCGCGCTGCCAGACGCCGGGCCCGCACAGGGGGCTGCACGGGTGGACCGCCATCACGGTGACGTCACCGATCCCCGGGACCGTCGCCACGCTCACCCACTGGGCGAACTTGGTCACGGGCAGCGCCTGGGTGTCGCTCAGCGGGAACCGGGAGAAGATCACCGTGTCGGCGGATACGGCGGGCGGCGGCCCGGCGTAGCCCGCCGAATAAGGGAAGCGGGCCGACCAGGCCGTGCCGGCCGCACGGGTGGGGTCGAAGCCGGCGAACTCCTGAAGCAGGACGATGTCGGCATGCTGCGCCTGCGCCCAGACCCCGGCCGGGTCGGCCGCGCCGATCTTGAGGTTGAGCGTGAGCACGGTGATGGGGGCGGTCGTCGCCGGTCGGTCGTCGGCGACGAAGAACGGCACCTGCCACGAGATCTGGAGCGCGGTCAGTGCCGCCACGACCAGCGCGATGACGCCCAGCGCCACCCGCCGGCGAGCCCGGAGCAGAGCGACCACGAAGCAGACCAGGCTGACGACGTAGCCGATCAGGCCGTACGCGACGAACGAGGCCGCCATTTCCCCGACGCCGCCATCCGGCGGGACGACACGGAGGTACGTCGCGAGCAGCGCCGGCGGGAGGGCGAGGACGCCGACGCTCACCCACCAGCCCTGCCCGCCGCGCGCCGGCCGTCGTACGGCAGGGCTCGGGTCGGTCGTCGCGCTCACCACGACGAACCGGGTGGGGCAGTGGGCATCGGCCCAGGATGCCCGAAGGGACCAACCAGCCGGTGGTGCCTGCCGGGCCGGTCAGCGACCACGGCGTGCCGCCCGCGGGTTGGGTCGCACCATCTCGTGCTCCTCGGGATGCGGCGGGTACTCCGAGGTCCGGCGTCCCCGGCCGTCGACCCAGCCGCGTCCGACGTAGAAGGACCGAGCACGCGTGTTCGCCGCCAGCACCCACAGCCGGATCTCGCGTGTACCGGGGTCGTCGAACAGGTCTTCGCAGGCGGCATCGAGCAGCGTCGACCCGACCCCGGTTCCAGAATGAGCGGGGCGGACCGCGAGATGACGTACCCGGTCGTCGCCGTACGCGATCACGCCGACCGCCTCATCACCCCGGACCGCTAGCACGACCTCGACGTCCTCGTCGGAAAGCAGCCTCGTCCACCGGTGCCGTACGGCGTCGGTCGGGTAGGGATGATCGGCCTTGGGGAAGACGTGAGCGAGCGCCACCTCGTTGGTGGTGCGCTCGATCTCGGTCAGCAGGTCGGCCTCCTCCATCCCGGCGGGGCGGAGCCGGAGCGGCTCGGCGACGGCGGCGGCTACCCGGGCCCGCTCGAGAAGCTCGGTGCTGATGGCGTCCGCCCGGCCGGCCCGGCCACGCTGCTGGTCGCGTCGGGAGGTCTGCACGCACCACGCCTCGACGGTCGTCTGGTCGCGCTCGATCACCAGGCCGTTCTCCCCGGGGTGCACGCCGGTGAGCTCCGACCACGGGATCCGGATCGTGCGGATCGGGTTGTGCACCACGATCTCGTCGCCCACGACGAGGCGGGGGTGGAAGCCGAAGCGCCACGCATAGATCAGCGAGGCAACCCCGATGACGGTGAGGACCAGGGGGACCGGCCAGCTCTCACCGCGGCGGTAGGTGAGGACCGCAGCGACCAGCACGCCGAATCCGGCGAGGAGGGCGAACGATCCGACCACGACCAGGCTGCGTCGTGCGGCGCGCCACACCGTCTGACCCGCCGGTGCCACCCGTACCTCCTGGTCGTGCTCGTTCTCGCGGCCCGGTCGGTCGCCGGTTGACAGCTCACCGTACCTGGCTGGATTCATCCCCAGGCCGATTCGGAAACCGAGCGTTGTCCACAGAACGCCATCCCGGCGGTCCACCGTCAGGTCGGACGCCGAGGGTTCCCACGTGAGTCGAATCCACGTGACTCGAAGCCCGATCAGGTCTCGGCGGCTCGACGTCGAGACCGCGGAGCTGGCCCGGCGCCGGCTCAACGTCGTGCTGCGACCGCGCCCGGCACTGCCGACGTGGTCGGACCAGGACGACGACGATCTGCGGCCGGACGATGACCTGGGAATCGAGGGGGGAGTTGGGGTGGGGATCGGCGGGGGGATCGGCCGGGGAGGTGCCTCGGGAAGCGACCCAGGACTCGACGGCGAGCCCAGGGACGCGTTCGAGCCGGACGTCCTGAGCTCCCGGGCGCGTGCGTCGGGTGGTCTGGTCGACCGAGCGCGGACCTTCACCCGGGGTCATCTCGGCGTCGTGCTGGCTCTTGCCGTGGTCGCCCTGCTGGTCGCCGCAGCCGGGGTAGCGCGGGCCCGGCCACTGGCCGTCGCCGAGCGCGACGTACCTCCGGTGGCGCTCAGTGCCGGGCCGTCGACGTCGGCGACCGCCATGTCCGGGTCGACCCCGGGCCCGACGAGCACGACGTCGTCCTCGGCGCCCGTCGGGCTCGTCGTCCACGTGCTCGGCGCAGTCCGGCAGACCGGCGTCGTGCGGCTGCCGGCCGGCGCCCGGGTGGGCGACGCGATCAAGGCCGCCGGGGGGCTCGCTCAGCACGCGGACCCCGGGGACCTCAACCTGGCACAACCCCTGCTCGACGGCCAGCAGGTGGTGGTCGTGACGCGGGCGGCCGGTCAGCGCGACCCGCCTGCGCACAGCGAGGTCCGCGATCCCGGGGTCGGCCCCACCCGCGGTGGCGGAGCGAGGGCGTCCGGTGCCCCGACCGGATCCGCCGGGTCGAGCCCCGACAAGGTCAACCTCAACACCGCCACCGCCGAGCAGCTCGACGGGTTGTCTGGAGTCGGCCCGGTGACGGCGCAGCGGATCCTCGACTGGCGAGCCGAGCACGGTCGGTTCTCGCGGATCGAGGAACTGCAGGAGGTCGACGGCATCGGACCGAAGACGTTCGCCGAGCTTGCACCCCAGGTCACCGTGTGAGGGGCCACCGTGATCCGGGTCAGACCCCTCCGGGTCAGATCCCTCCGCCGGACGACGAACCGACCGAACCCGACGTCCCGGACCGGCGCACGGTCCCCTTGGGGCTGGCGGCCTGGGCGGCGGCGTACGCCGGGACCTCGGATCTGCCGGTCCTGGTCACCGTGGCGGCCGTCGGGGTGGTGGCGGTCGCCGTGGCTTCGGTAGTGGTCGGCTCGGCGCGGGTGGCGGCCGTCGCCGTCATCGCCGCAGCCGCGCTCGGCGGGGGGTATCTCCACGCCGCCCAGGTGCAGCACGGTCCGGTCGCCGCACTCGCAGCCGAGCAGGCGGTGGCTCGGGTCGAGCTGCGCCTGACCGCCGATCCCCAGATCCACCCCGCTCAGGGTCCGCTGCCGCCCTACCTGACGCAACGGGCCGAGATCCGCCTCCTCGCGGCCCGGGGCGCCACGTCCACCCTGCGGAGCCCCGTGCTGGTGATCGTCTCCGGCCACGGCGGTACGGAGTGGTCGCGTCGCCCGGTCGGCAGCACGGTCGGGGCGGTGGTCCGGCTGCAGGTCGCTGACCGCGGGGCCGACGTCGCCGCTCTGGCCCGGGTGCGGGGCGAGGGGAAGCTGGTCAGCCCGCCGTCTGCGGGCTTGCGGCTGGTCGAGCGGGTCCGGACGGGCCTGCGGGTGGCCGTCAGCGAACGACGGACCGAGCAGCGTGCCCTCGTCCCGGCGCTGGTCCTGGGGGACACGTCGGCCCTGACCGTCGAGACGACCGCAGCGTTTCAAACCACCGGCCTCACCCACTTGACGGCCGTGTCCGGGGCCAATCTCACCCTGCTGCTCGCGTTCGTGCTGCTGGCGGCCCGGTGGGGCGGTGTGCGGGGATGGTGGCTGCGGCTCGTCGCGTTGCTCGGCGTCGTGGTCTTCGTCGGGCTCTGCCGGTCCGAGCCCAGCGTGCTCCGCGCCGCGGCGATGGGGGTGGTCGCGCTGGCGGCCCTGGGGACCGGGTCGCGGCGGGCCGGACTGCGCAACCTCGCCGTGGCCGGGTTCGCCCTGCTGCTCGTGGATCCCTGGCTGAGCCGCTCGGTCGGTTTCGTGCTGTCCGTGCTCGCCAGCGGGGGGATCGTCTGCTGGGCCCGTCCCTGGTCGCGGGTGCTCGGGCGCTGGTTGCCCGCGCCGGTGGCCGAAGCCGTCGCCGTACCGCTCGCCGCTCATCTGACCACGTTGCCCGTGGTGGCCGCGATCTCGGGTCGCGTCAGCATCGTCGGACTGTGGGCCAACGCGTTGGCCGGACCGTTCGTCGGTCCCGCCACGGTGCTCGGCTTCGCGGCGGCGGGGTCGTCGCTGATCTCACCGACCCTGGCGGCGGTCATCGGTTTCGGCGCGGCCTGGAGCACCCAGCCGATCAGCTGGGTGGCGCGGTTCGGAGCCGGCTTCCCGGGTGCCGCCTGGGACTGGCCGACCACGGCTCCAGCGGTCGCCCTGCTCGCGGCCCTTGCCTGGTCGACCGGCCTGCTGATGCCCCATCTCCTCCGTGTCCGAGCGCTGGCTCTTGGCGTCTCGGCGGTGATGGTCGTCGGGGTGCTGCGTGCTCCGGTCCAACCGGGCTGGCCGCCGGCCGGGTGGCTGCTGGTGGCCTGTGACGTCGGCCAGGGGGACGGCTTGGTCGTGCGGGTCGGCGACCGACAGGCGATGGTCATCGACGTCGGCCCGGACCCGGAGCTGATGGATCGATGCCTGAACCAGCTCGGCGTGACCTCGGTCCCGGTGCTGGTGCTCACCCACTTCCACGCCGACCACGTCGACGGGCTGGCTGCGGTGCTCCGCGACCACCGCATCGCGACGATCCTCACCGGTCCGCTCCGGTCGCCGCCGACGGAGGCGGCCCACGTCCAGGCACTTGCTGACGCGGCCGGTGTCGTGGTGCAGCAACCCCGGGCGGGGGACCGCTTCAATGTTGGGACGCTGAGCTGGTCCACCCTTGGACCCGTCGGGACGCCTTCGCCGGCCGAGGACCAGTCGTCGGTAGAGAACGACTCCAGCCTGGTCGGGCTCGCCGAGGTCGACGGAGTCCGGCTGCTGCTCACCGGCGACGTTGAGCCCGACGGCCAGCGGCGCATTCTGGCGACCGGCGCCGACCTGCACGCCGACGTCCTCAAGATCCCGCACCACGGCTCCGCTCGACAAGACGCGGAGTTCTTCGCCGCCAGCCACGCGCGGATCGCGGTGGTCAGCGCCGGACTCGACAACGGCTACGGCCACCCGGCGCCGGGAACGATCCGGCTCGTCTCGTCTCTCGGTATGACCCTGCTCCGTACCGATCGGCAGGGTTCGGTGGCGGTCGTCCGGCGCGACGGACACCTGGCGGCGGTCGCCCAGAGGTCACGGTCGGCGAGTCGATGAGTCTGGCCAGGGGAGCTGAGACGGCTCCAGTCATCGGGTCTGTCGGCGGGCACTGGCATGCTGATGTGGGTGGGAGTCGAGTCGCCGTACGGCCGGGTGGTCCTGGTCAGTGGTCCGGAGGGCCTGCTGGCCGACCGGGCGATCGAGGAGCTGGTGGCCGCCGCGCGGGCGGTCGATCCCGAGGTCGAGGTCACCGAGACCGACGCGTCGCGGCTCGACGTCGGCCTGCTCGCCGAGCTGACCGGCGGCTCGTTGTTCTCCAGCCATCGGGTCGCGGTGGTGCGCGACCTGGCGCAGCTGCCCGCCGATCTCCTCGACCCGATGACCAGGCTGGCGACCGAGCCCGTCGAGGATCTCGCGTTGGCCCTGGTGCACGGCGGCGGCATGAAGGGCAAGGGCCTGCTCGACCGGCTGAAGAAGGCCAAGGTCCGGGTCGTCGACTGCCCGGCGGTCAAGGCGTGGGAGCTGCCGCAGTTCGTCACCGCCGAGGTCCGCCGGGCCAAGGGGACCGTCGACTCAGAGGCGGCGCAGTTCCTGGTCGAGGCCATCGGGCACGACCTGCGCTCGCTCGTCGCCGGCGTCACGCAGCTGCTGGCCGACAGCGACGATCAGGTGATCACCGTCGCGTTGGTCCGCCGTTACTTCGGGGGGCGCTCAGAGGTGACCAGTTTTGCGGTGGCCGACGCCACCCTGACCGGTCGCACGGGGATCGCGCTGGAGCAGCTGCGCTGGGCGCTGTCGACCGGTGTGCCACCGGTGCTGGTGACCAGCGCGCTGGCGTCGGGGCTGCGTGGGTTGGGCAAGCTGGTCAGTGCCGGCAGCAACCTGCGCGAGGTCGACCTGGCCCGCGAGGTCGGGGTACCACCGTGGAAGCTCAAGTCGCTCCGCTCCCAGGCCCGCGGCTGGGACCAGGGTTCGCTCGCCCGGGCGATCAAGATCGTGGCCGAGGCCGACGCCGACATCAAGGGGGCGGCCGACGACGCCGGGTTCGCGCTCGAACGGGCCGTGCTGGCGGTCTCGCTGGCCCGAGTCCGCTGACCGACCGACGCACAGATCAGCCGAACTACTAGGGCGCCCGACTACCCCCGACGCACGACGTCCCGACCACCGCAAGGTGATCGGGACGTGAACGGACCCCGGGGGGTCTCGACGCCGGCGGGTGAGCCGTGCTGCGTCGGCGGCACTCGGACGGTCGGTCCGGGGGTGCCGCGTGGCGGTCAGCTGAGCTGAGCCGCCTGGGCCGCGAGGGCAGACTTGCGGTTCGCGGCCTGGTTTTTGTGGATGACGCCCTTGCTGGCCGCCTTGTCGAGCGCGCGACCGGCGGCCGCGGCGTAGGTCTGGGCCTTGGCGGTGTCGCCTGCCGCGGCGGCCTCACGGAAACGGCGCACGTGCGTCTTCAACGCCGACTTCACAGCCTTGTTGCGCTGACGAGACTTCTCGTTCGTCTTGATGCGCTTCAGCTGGGACTTGATGTTCGCCACGGGGCAGGCCTCTGTACGTCTCGATCTGTATGGGTAACGCCTGGTGGTGCTCGACCTCCGGGCGCGACCGCCAACACTATCAGCGCCCCTGGCCGTACCCAAACCGTCCAACCCGGACCGCCGGACCCGGACCGCCGGACCCGGCCGTACCTCTGGGCCAGGCACCGCGGCGGCCTCGGCACCCCGAGCGAAGGAACGACGGGCCGGCTCGTCGCGCGTGGAATGATGGGACTTCTGGCGTGGACCGACTCTCGGTCGGTTGGCACGACCCGCCGGATCCGCACCCCGCTCCCGCACCGACCACGAACGGACCGCAGTGACCTCGTCCACCCAGGCTCCCGGCTCCACCGGCCAGACGAAGCCGGGCCGTACCGATCCCGCGATCATCCGCAACTTCTGCATCATCGCCCACATCGACCACGGCAAGTCGACGTTGGCGGACCGGATGCTGCAGCTCACCGGGGTGGTCGACGGGCGGGCGATGCGCGCGCAGTACCTCGACCGGATGGACATCGAGCGCGAGCGCGGCATCACGATCAAGAGCCAGGCGGTCCGGATGCCGTTCAGCAGCAACGCTTCGGGGCAGCCCACGGCGTACGTGCTCAACATGATCGACACCCCCGGCCACGTCGACTTCGCCTACGAGGTGTCGCGCAGCTTGGCCGCGTGCGAAGGGGCGGTGCTGCTCGTCGACGCCGCCCAGGGGATCGAGGCCCAGACGCTGGCCAACCTCTATCTCGCGCTCGAGGCCGACCTGCACATCATCCCGGTGCTCAACAAGATCGACCTGCCGAGCGCCCAACCCGACAAGTACGCCGCTGAGCTGGCCGGGATCATCGGGTGCGACCCGAGCGAGGTGCTGCGCGTGTCGGCCAAGACCGGCGACGGCGTCTCAGAGCTGCTCGACGAGATTGTCACCCAGATCCCTGCCCCGGTGGGCGATCCGGACGCACCCTCGCGCGCGTTGATCTTCGACTCGGTCTACGACACCTATCGCGGCGTGATCACCTACGTCCGGGTGGTCGACGGCGAGCTCAGTCACCGCGAGAAGGTGCTGATGATGTCGACCAAGTCCGCCCACGAGACCCTCGAGGTCGGCGTGATCAGTCCCGACCCGATCAAGGTCGACTCGCTGGGGGTCGGTGAGGTGGGCTACCTGATCACCGGGGTCAAGGACGTCCGGCAGTCCCGGGTCGGTGACACCGTCACTTCTGCGGCCAAGCCCGCCGACCGGGACCTGGGTGGCTACCGACATCCGAACCCGATGGTCTTCGCCGGCCTCTACCCGATCGACGGGGCCGACTACCCCGAGCTCCGTGAGGCCCTGGACAAGCTGCAGCTCAACGACGCCGCCTTGGTCTACGAGCCGGAGACCTCCGGAGCGCTGGGCTTCGGGTTCCGGATCGGCTTCCTCGGCCTGCTGCACATGGAGATCGTCCGCGAGCGGCTCGAACGCGAGTTCGACCTCGACCTGATCTCCACCGCGCCCAGCGTGGTCTACCGCCTCGTGCTGGAGAACGGCACCGAGGTGCGGGTGACCAACCCGTCGGAGTACCCGACCGACGGCAAGATCGCCGAGGTGTACGAGCCGGTGGTCAAGGCGACGATCCTCACCCCGGTGGACTACATCGGCACGATCCTCGAGCTGTGCCAGACCCGGCGGGGGGTGCAGCACGGCATGGAGTACCTCTCGGCCGACCGGGTGGAGATCCGCTACACCCTGCCGCTGGCCGAGATCGTCTTCGACTTCTTCGATGCGCTGAAGTCCCGGACCAAGGGCTACGCCAGTCTCGACTACGAGGCGGCCGGTGAGCAGCCCTCGGATCTGGTCAAAGTCGACATTTTGTTGCAGGGCGAGCCGGTCGACGCGTTCAGCGCCATCGTGCACAAGGCCAAGGCGTACGCCTACGGGCTGCTGATGTCGGGCAAGCTCAAGGACCTGATCCCTCGGCAGCAGTTCGAGGTGCCGATCCAGGCCGCCATCGGCGCTCGGGTGATCGCCCGGGAGACCATTCGCGCCATCCGCAAGGACGTGCTCGCCAAGTGCTACGGCGGTGACATCACCCGCAAGCGCAAGCTGCTCGAGAAGCAGAAGGAGGGCAAGAAGCGGATGAAGATGGTCGGCCGGGTCGAGGTGCCGCAGGAGGCGTTCGTGGCCGCGCTGTCGACCACCGAGGCGCCCCGAGCCGACAAGAAGTAGCCCTCCGTCCGTGCTCGACGACCACGGGTGCGCCGGTGATCATCGGCGGCCGGGCACGGGGATCGACGCAACGATCAGGAGCGTCCGACGCGTGCGCCGCGCGTGGGCCGCCGGTAGAGCCGACCGTGGCTGACACCCCCTGGCGGGCCGGGCGGCTGGGTCGCGGCGACGGTCGACCCCGGGTTCTCTTCGGCTGGTCCTACGAGGACGAGCGGGTCGAGCTCGCAGCGTTCGGACCCCCCGGACCCGCCCGCCGCGTGTGCGTGATCGCGTCGTCCGGGGAGACCGCCGCGGCCTGCGCGGCCGCAGGTCACCGGGTGGTCGCGGTCGACATCAACCCCACCCAGCTGGAGTACGCGCGCGGCCGCGTCGACGACGGAGCCCCGGTCGTCACCGGGACCGCCGAGCGGGGGATGATGGCCGGTCGGGCCGCGTTGGCGCTGATTGCCCCGGGCTGGCGGCGCACCCGGGTGCAGGCCGTCTTGTCCCGGTCACCCGAGGAGGTCAGCGCGTACTGGCGCGCGGCGTTGGACCGCCTCCCGCTGCGGCTGCTGCTCGGAGCGGCGCTACGCCCCGGGGCTGCCCTGGCCGGGTTGCTGCGTCCCGAGTTCGCCGACTTCGTCCCCGACCGTTTCGATCTCGCGCTCCGGCGGCGGATCGGGGACGGTCTCGACCGGCACGGCGGTGGGTCGCGGTTCACCTGGCGGCTGCTGACCGGCACCGAACGACCGGGCTGGACCGTCCCAGTCCCGACGTCGCCCATCGAGTGGCGTCACGCCGACATCATCGCCTTCCTGGAGAGCGAGCCGGCCCGCAGCTTCGACGGGATCTCACTCTCCAACGTCACCGACGGGGCGCCCGCTGAGTTCGCGGAACGGTTGCGGGCGGCGACCCGGCGGGCCGTCCGCCCCGGTGGTGCGGTGGTCTCTCGCAGCTTTGCCGTGGGTCCGCTCGACACCGACGACGCCGCCCTGCTCTGGGGCACCGTCCGGATCGAGCGAGCGTCGATCCCCGGCGCCTCAGCGCCGCGGTTGGCCACGGACTGAGGCCGGTCAGGACACGCGACGACGGAGCCAGCTGAGGGTCGAGACCGCCTGAGCTCGCTGGAAGGCACGGAGGGTGGGGAGCCCGGGCGCCGGCGGTTCCCGGGCGGCGTCGGTGAAGTATCCGCAGAAGCCGGCCAGCACCGCCGTGATGTCGGCTGGGCTCGCCAGACCATCGAGGTGGCGGACGACCAGGTCCGCGGGGTCGTGGCCGCCGTAGAGGTCGAAGTTGGCGATCCGCAGCAGCCGGTCCACCCAGGGTGCGCCGGACGCGGCCCAGGGCCAGTCGACGATCGTCGCCGGCGCAGCGGCGGCCACGACGCAGATCTGCCGTGCGTAAAGCGAAACTCGTTGCCCTCGGGGTCGGCCAGCTCGACGGCGTCGTCCCCCCCTGCAGCCGAGCCGGGTGGCCCCGAGCGTGACCAGTCGCTCGATCTCGACTGCCGGTCGCCGTCGGCCAGGGCGAGGTCGACAGGCGCTGCCGGTTCCTGCCGTGCTTCGGCGGGGGCAAGGACGTTGTGAACCCCCCGGCCGACTGGTCGGCACCCGTTGGCCGGCGGAGCCTCGATGGAGACGTGCGGCAGCCCCCACCGGGCTGCGACATCAGGATGTCGAGCTCGGCGCCGGGTCGTCCTGGACCCTGTTGAACGTGTCGTCCGCGATGATGTCGAATCTGAGCGGCGCCGTTCGTGGAGTAGGTGTGCGGTCCAGTTCACCGCAGCCGAGGAGCTACGACCTGGCCCTCGCCCCGACGAGAGGAGACGACAGTGGCAAGATTTCTGATCGCGTTCAACGATGAGTGGGTGCCCCCCCAGACGCCGGACGACCTCCACAGCAAGAGCGCGGCCTCGCAAGCCGTGATCGACGAGATGAAGGTGGCCGGCGTCTTCGTGTTCGCCGACGGGGGGATCGATGGTTCGACCGCGGTCTGCAGCGTCGTGAGCAAGGACGGGCAGCCGGTCTTCACCGATGGGCCCTACGTCGAGACCATGGAGCACCTCGGCGGGTTCACCGTCGTGGAGGTGCCCGACGACCAGGCCGCGCGCTACTGGGCGGGTCGACTGGCCGTCTCGTTGGACTGGCCGCAGGAGATGCACCGGTTCCCCTCCGATCTCGTGGAGATCATCGAACGTCGATCCCAGGAGAGTGAGTGACATGGCTCGATACATGCTGTCCGTCTTCGGACCGGCGGAGCGCACCGAGTTCGGCGACTATCCCTCCAAGCAGGCGATGCTGGAGGCGTTCGCCGACACCGGTGCGTTCAACGAGATGTTGGAGCGGACGGGCCATTTCGTCTTCGCCGACGGCCTGGAAATGGCAGCCACAGCGACCACCGTCGACGGACAGGGCGAGCGGCCGATCTTCACCGACGGTCCCTACGTCGAGACCAAGGAGCATCTTGGCTGCGTCTGGGTCATCGATGCCGCCGACCTCGACGATGCCCTCGCTCTGGCCGCGCAGGGGTCCAAGGCCTGCCGGGGCAAGGTCGAAGTGCGTCCCTTCCAGTCCGCGGAATCCTCCTCCGCGCTGCT
>JBPCRP010000002.1:0-15621 GCA_050996715.1 Propionibacteriaceae bacterium | reverse complement strand
ACCAAGGAGAAGAAGCTCACCAACGTGCGCTCCGCCACCGGTGACGAGCTCGAGCGGCTGATCCCGCCGAAGAACATGAGCATGGAGCAGGCCCTGGAGTTCTGCCGCGGCGACGAGTGCGTCGAGGTCACCCCGGGTGCGGTCCGGATCCGCAAGGTTGTGCTGAACGCCGGCGAGCGGTCCCGGACGCGGTCGCGCGCCAACCGCGGCTGATCCGGCGCGTCGACGACGCTGCTCCTGGCGACCGGTTTGGTAAAGACGATCACTCCTGTCGGTGATTGGTGACACACTGCGTGCAACCTTCGGATCCGCTCTGGCGTAGATCAGGGCAGAAACCGCCGACGACAGGGACGACCATGACCGCACGACTGATCCGCATTCTGCTCGCACTCCTGCTCACCACCGCCGTCGCCAGCGTGACGCTGATGACCAGCGCCGCCGAGGCGGCGTCGAAGACGGTCAAGGTCAAGGTCATCACCACCTATACCGCTCCCGCCAAAGGTGAGCGCTCGGCGTCGGTCAAGGCGCTGCAGAGCCGGCTCTGGCGGGAGGGCGTGCTGAAGAAGACCTACCTCACCTCCTACTTCGGCGACAACACCGCCCAGGCGGTCAAGGCCTTCCAGCGCAAGAACCACCTCAGGGTCACCGGCAAGGTCGACGCATCGACCTGGAAGACGCTGGTCGCCAAGTCCGGGTCGATGACGACGACGACCAGCTCGGTGGTCACGAAGCTCCCGAAGAAGTGCCGGGTCACCGGACGGGTGCTGTGCGCCGACAAGACCTCGCGCAATCTCTACTACCTGGTCGACGGCAACCTGGTGAAGACCCTCGACGCCCGCTTCGGCTGTTCCTACGACTCTCGGGCCACCCGCCAGGGCACGTTCACGATCCTCCGCAAGAGCAAGCACTGGGTGTCGACGATCTACCACTCCGCGATGCCGTACTCGATGTTCTTCTCCGGCGGCCAGGCCGTGCACTACTCCTCCGACTTCGCCGCCCGTGGCTACCGCGGCTGCAGCCACGGCTGCATCAACATCCGCGACAAGAGTGGGCTGGCCTACGTCTACGCCAAGATGAAGGTCGGCGACCGCGTGGTCGTCTACCGCGCCTGAGTGGACCGGCCACCGGTCGCGAGCTCACCGGTCCTGCGCCGCCGCGGGCCAATGCCGGTCGACCCAGGCGCGCACGGAGCGCAGCGCGTCATCGAGCGGAAGTGCGGCGGGGTACCAGGCTCGCTCCCATTCCAAGGTCACCGGGCCGGCGTAGCCCACGCCGACCAGCAGCGCGGCGAATTCCTCGACGGGCAATGTCCCGGTCCCGATCGGGCGCGGACTCGGGTCGTCGGGCAGCCGGGCGTCCTTGACCTGCACGCTGCTCCCGGTGATCCGCAGCCAGGGTTCGAGCAGGGCCCACGACGTCGCCAGCGGTTCGCCCACCCGCCATGGGTGCATCAGGTCCCAGACGACGCCGACCGGTCCGTCGACCTGCTGCAGGACAGCGGCGACGTGGGCGGCCGTCGGGTGCGAGTCGTGGGTCTCCAGACAAGGCAGCACCCCACTCTCGGCGGCGTAGCCGGCGACGGCGGACAACCGACGAGCCGCTCGGGCGTCGACCTCGGGACGCGGCTCAGTGAGGGTGGGCACCTGGTCGTAGGGTCCGGGCTCGCAGGGAGCACCGGGGAACACCCGCACCGCCGGTGCGCCGAGGTCCACTGCCACGTCGAAGGCGGCGACCAGGGCCCCCACGACCACGTCGTCGGGCTGGTCGGCGGCGACCCGCACGTAGCTGGCGATGCCGGTGACCCGAATCCCGGCGGTGTCAAGACGCCGGCGCAGCTCGCCCCGCGCCGCTCGGGTCATGGCCGGATCGAGCAGCTCACCGGTGGTCAGCCGGAGCTCGACGGCGTGGACCTGAGCGCCCTCGAGGTGGGCCAGCACCTGCGGCAGGGTGTCGCCCGGGGCGCCGAGGGTGGAGGCGGAGAGGGTGATCATGGCACGGGGCCCCCTACGACGCGACGCCGACGCCGACGTGCGGCGGCGTTGTCCGGCAGGTTAACGATCGCCGGGCCGGTATCCCCACGGACGTACTTATCTCCACCAACGGCGACATCCGAACCGCCACCCGACCGACCGACGGCGTTTTTCCACCAACGGCGACATCCGAACCGTCCCTCGACGCGAGGCAGCCTTCAATCACGGGGCGCCCCCGCCCGTGGCCCGACGGTGTGGTCTGACTCACGCTTGCTAGCGGTTTGATATTGCTTGCTCTTGCAAGCACACTGGACAGATGCCGAAGCTCAAGACACCCACTCTGGGTGACCCGCTCGGGAACCTCGGTGAGTTCATCGCCGAACGCCGCCGGGCCGCCGAGCTCACCCTGCGCCAGCTCGCCGAGCAGACCGGGGTCTCCAACCCTTACCTCAGCCAGATCGAACGTGGGCTGCGCCGACCGTCGGCGGAGGTGCTGCAGCAGCTGTCCAAGGCGTTGCGGGTTTCGGCCGAGACGTTGTACGTCCGAGCCGGGATCCTCGACCCCGAGGATCACGCCGCCACCACCGTCGAGATGGCGCTGCTCGCCGACCCGTCGATCACCGAACGACAGAAGCGCGTCCTCGTCGACGTCTACAGCTCGTTCGTCGCCGAGAACGCGAAGACGCGTGACACCAGGCCCGACGACGCAGCCGCTGCCGCGTCTCCCTGACCGAAACCACTGACCCGTTCGACCCACGTCCTAGCGAAGGAACGCCATGCCCACCACTACCCGCAAGACCAACCCCACGGCGCAGGACCGCCGACGAGCCGTCGAGTCCGAGCTCGCCCCGCTCTACGCTCTCGCGGGGCTGACCGACCTCGTCGCCGAGAAGGTGACCGCGACAATCCGTACGCGGCTGTCGGATTCCCAGCAGCAGGCCAACGAGCGCTTGGCCGCCTTGCGGAGCCAGCCGGGCGAGCTCGAGCGGCAGGCCAAGCTCAGCGCCGACGAGTTCACCGCCTTCCTGCGCACGCTCCCGGCCCATCTGCGCGATCTGCCGATCCAGACCCGTAGCCAGTTCGCCGCGCTCCAGCAGCAGGCCGAGATCTACCGCACCAGCGCCGAGGCGGCGTACGCGCAGTTCGCCGGCCGCGGCAAGGGCGCCGTGGACGAGGCCATCGAGTCGGCCCGCAAGTCCGCTGGTCGGGTCCAGGCGAAGGGCCACGACACCTGGGAGGACGCCACGCAGACCACGACCGAGGCGACCGACGAGGTCCTCGAACGCGCTCAGGAAAGCGTGACCCGGGCCCGCAAGAAGGCGACCGGGCGCACCGCCACCGAGACGGTGACCCCGCGCAGCTCGGTGAAGGCGGCGCGTACGGCGGCGGTCAGGGCCACCGAGAAGCGGGCCGCGACGAAGCAGGGCCCCACCACGAAGGTGTCCGCGGCGAAGGCGCCGGCGTCGCCGTCCCCCACGGCCAGGACGTCCGCGGCGGCCAGGAAGTCCACGACCAAGAAGTCCACGGCCAAGACGTCCACGGCCAAGAAGTCCACGACGAAGAAGGCTCCCGCCGAGAAGGCGTGATCGGCACGACCCAGGTGACCAGCATCCATGTCGGTTCTCGACTTACTTGTCACTTTCGTGTCATCGGCGTGGCGTCTTCTCGGCTTCTTGTCATCTAGGCGACGCCGCTGATGCGAGTTCGTCGAAGCCGCTAGTTCTGGTGGTCAGGACGGGACGGCTCGATTCGTCGACGTCACCGCGCTGGACTTCCTGCTCCGGACCACCACCGGCTGCACGGTGGTCGACATGAAACCAGAGCCGCTGCTCGAGGATCTGGCCGTCGCCGATGTCCTGGCCCGGACCCGACGCCTGGGCGTAGCGAAGGGTTGGACGTACGACGTGTGGAGCGGAGCGGACCCAGGTTTCGCGCGGCTTCCTGCTCCACGGCACGGCACCGGCTTGTTTGGCGGCCCCTTGGCACCCAACGTCGCCGTCCTGCGGCCCGGACCCACCTCCCTGCAGGCGCGAGGGTGACCACCGATCAAGTTCCAAACAGGGTTGGGCGAGGCCTTCCCTGCCTGGTCTTGCTAGCGGCGGTCAGCGAGGTCCGCCGTGAGAGTGACGCGCCTCAGCGCCGCACGAACACCGCCACTGTCCGGGCTGGGACGGTGAACCGTCCGGTCCTGAGGTTGTAGGCCGACTGCTTCACGACCGGATCGCCGCCCCTGGCCTGCACCGGGTGCAGCGCGTACCGGCGTCCGGGCGTGCCCGGCACGGACTGCGTGGTGGCGTGCGGGCTGGCGTTGAACACGACGACCAGGCCCTTGAGCCGCTTGTCGACGTTCTTGCCTACGGTGTCGTCGATCCGCATGGTGATGACGCCGGGGGTTTGATTCGGCCCGCCGTCGGGGAACGACACCTTCTGCTGCACCAGGCTCCGCGTACCGAGGTCGAACAGCGGTGTGCTGCGCCGGATTCGGAGCAGCTCGTCGGCTCGGTCTGCCGCGGCGGAAATGTGGGCCGGGGCCGGCTTGAGGTCGGGGTCCGACAGCAGCGGCTTCATGTAGCCGTACTTGCTCTCGTTATCGGTCTTCGGCGGCAACCCGCGGGCGAAGCCGTTGTCCTGCTCGGAGAAGTCGAGCAGGTTGAACCAGTCGCCGGAGTCGTAGCTGTTCCGGTCGAAGGACTTGCTGCGCAGCAGGTCGCCGCCGGCCTGCCAGAACGACGTGCCCTGGCTGAGCGCTGTTGTCGCGAGCGCGAGCGTCTGCATGCGTACGCGGTCGTCCATCGACGTCGACGTCGGCAACTTGTAAGTCAAGGCGTCGTAGAGAGTCTCGTTGTCGTGGGCCTCGACGTAGTTCACGGCCTCCCGCGGCTGATCGGTGTAGCCGGTCGGCTGGCCGTTGTAGTCGACCTGAGACCCCGTCACCGTCGCTCCCGTGCGGTCGACGAACCGGTAGTCCTTCAGGTTGCCGGTCAGCGCGACCTTGATGCGGTCCTCGTCAAGCAGCAGCGCCGCCTTTTGCTCGGTCTTGCTGCCGTTCACCGCATCGCCGTTGGGGTCGGTGTAGAGGCCGCTGGCGAAGCCCTGCACGCGCGGGTTGTCGTCGAACGGCGTGCCGCCCCGCACCGAGTCACGGAGCCGGTCGTTGAAGGTCGCGATCCCGGTGCCGGCCATCTCGGTCTGGGTCGCCTGAACGAAGCGAGCGTTGTCGGCGACCTCGCCGAAGTTCCAGCCCTCGCCGTAGAGGATGATTCGCTTGCCGTCGACACCGTCGTGCTTGACGGTGAGCTTGTCGAGAGCGTGCCGCAGCTCGAGCATCGCCGCCTTCGGCTGGTGTCCCATCAGGTCGAAGCGGAACCCGTCGACCTTGTACTGCTTCGCCCATGTGACGACGGAGTCGATCATGAGCTTGGCCATCATCGGGTGCTCGGTTGCGGTGTTCGCGCAGCACGTGGAGGTCTCGACCTGACCGGTCGCGTTCAGCCGCTGGTAGTCGCCCGGCACCACCCGGTCGAGGATGGACTTCGGGTCCTCACCCGACGCCGGCGTGTGGTTGTAGACGACGTCCATCACCACGCGCTGGCCGACGCCGTTGAGCCCGGCGACCATCTCGCGGAACTCGAGGTTGCGGGTCGTGCCGTCGGGGTTCGTGGAGTACGAGCCCTCCGGCGTGGTGTAGTGCAGCGGGTCGTAACCCCAGTTGTAGGCGTCGTCGGCGGCGACCTTCATAACGCACGCCTGCTGAGCCTCGCTGGCTGGGCCGTAGGAGGACAGGTCGCAGGGTGGGCTCTGCTGCTTGGTGCGGTCCTCTTCGATCGAGGCGATGTCGTTGACCGGGAGCAGGTGGACGTAACTTGACCCGGCGCGAGCCAGCTCACGCAGGTGCTTCATACCGTTGCTGTTGCGGTCGGTGAAGGCGAGGTAGGTGCCGCGGTGCGCTGCGGGCACGGTCTGGTCGCTGACCGAGAAGTCGCGGACGTGCGTCTCGTAGATCGTGGGCGCCTCGGTCGTGCGGTAGGCGGGTTTGCGCAGGTTCTTCCACCCCGACGGCGTCACCTCCCGGCTCCGCAGGTCAACCAGCACCGAGCGCGCCGAGTCGGTCGTCAGACCGAGCGAGTACGGGTCGGTGACGAGGTTGGTCTCGATCTTCTGCGTCGTCGGGGCGTAGACCCTCACCTCGAACCGGTAGCGCGCGTCGCGCCAACTCTTCTTGCCCTTGACCGACCACACGCCGTCAGAGTCGCGACGCATCGCGACGGTTCGCTCGGTAGCCGAGCCGGCGGGGGTGAGTTTCAGCGCCACCGACTTCGCGGTCGGGGCCCAGACCGACACCCGCGGCTTCGAGCCCTTCCACCCGGGCCCGAGCGTCCGCCGGTGGGCACCGGGGTAGAGGTCGTCGAGCACGCCGGGCAGCTGCACGCCCGTGACTTGCTGCAGCGCACCCGCCTGGTCGTAGCTGGCCACGGCGACCTGGTCGGTGAGGATGCTCCGCAGGTGCCGCTGCACGGGGGCGGGTACCTGGAGGGACTCGTAGGACGCGAGCTGGGGATAGGTTTTGATCAAGCCTTTGCTCAGACCGCCGGTCAGGGTCAACGGGGCGGAGGAGCCGCCGGTGACCTGGGTGCCGTCGCTCGCCAGGCCGGCCTCGGGCGCCCAGAAGAGCTTGAACGTCCAGCCGTCGTGCGCGTCGGGCAGGTCGACCGCAACGGTATCCTGGCGTAGCCACTGCGCAGCGGCGTCCGCACCGACGGCGCGTGGTAGGTCGTCGGTCACCACGTGCGTGCGGTTGTCGAAGGTGAAGGTCACGGTACGAGCGGCCGCCAGGTCGAGGCTGAGGTTCGCACCACCCGCCTGGCCGGCAGCGCCGTAGTTCACGTCCCAGCTGTCGTCCAGCGCGACCTTGTACGTCCAGTTCCCGGCGGGGACGTCGAACGCGCTGCGGTACTGGTCGGGCTGTCCGGCAACCGGCTTCAGCTCGGTCTTGGCGCACTCGGGCTGCCAGTCGCCGGAGCAGCCGAGCTCGGACTGCAGATCGCCGACCAGGGCGACCGTGTCAGCGGCGGCCGCCGCGGGCAGGGCCGGGGCCAGGGCGGCGACCAGAGCGAAAGCCGACGCGGAAATCACGCCCCGGCGCCTCCACCGTGCCGATGGAGCTAAATGGGTCAGCGCAGAGGTAGGACGACCGTGCAGCACCGTTGCCTCGTTTCTCCGGTTCCCTGGATGAGGTGCTGGAATGTTCCAGCACCGCCGCGATCATCCTGGGAGTCCCGCACAGCGGGTGTCAAGACCGTCGGCCGGAGAAACTCAGTCTGAGAGACTATTAGCGTGTCTGAGCCGCGCGTGACCCTCGTGCAGGTGGCAGCACGTGCAGGTGTGGCGCGCACCACGGCGGGTTACGTCCTAAACGGTCAGGACGCGCAGATGCGCATCTCGGAGGACACTCGGCACCGGGTGTTGCGGGCGGCGGCGGAGATGAACTACCGGCCCAACGTCATGGCCCGCAGCTTGCGCACCACGATCGAGCGTCCGATAGCCGTCCTGTCCGACACGCTCGCCACCGAGCCCTGGGGCGGAGCGCTTCTCGAGGGATGCCTGCTCGAGGCGGCGCGACTGGGCCGGCTCGTGACCGTCGGTGAGACTCGGCGGGACCCCGTCCTGGCCGACGCCCTCGTCGAGATGTTCCTCGACGAGCAAATCGAGACCTTCGTCGTGGCGTCGGTCTACCCCCGCGAGATCGAACTGCCGACCGCTCTTCGCGGACACCGCGTCGTGATGCTCAACTGCGCCGCGACAGACCACGACGTTCCGGCCGTCCTGCCCGCTGAGGCCGATGCGGGCCGGGAGGCCGGCCGACTGCTGCTCGCCCAGGGGATCGCCGACCGAGTCTGGCTGGTCGGCGACCGCGCCCCCCACGCGTACGCCCCCGGGCGCGACCGCGAACGCGGCCTGCGCCAGGAGCTCGCCCGGGCCGGTGCCGACGTGGTGGCGACGTTCGACTGCGCCTGGGAACCGGAGGCGGCGTACGAGGCCGTGCGAGCAGCGCTGAAAGGTCGACCGACGCCCTCGGGCTTGATCTGCCTGAACGACCGCATCGCCTTCGGCGCCTACCAGGCCCTGACCGAACAGGGGCTGTCCGTCCCGGACGACGTCGCGGTCCTGGCGTTCGAGGCGTCGGTCGTCGCCGAATGGCTGCGCCCGGCCGTGACGAGCGTCGACCGGCCGCTCCGGGCCATGGGTCGTCGCGCGGTCGAGCTCGCGCTGGCGGTGAAGCCGCCAAGCGGTCACGAGCTGATGCCGATGACGGTGCACGTCCGGGCTTCCACCCAAGGACGAGCCACCAGGGGCCGAAGACGTACTGAACTGAGCTGAGGCCGCTGACTCTCGCCCGCCTCGTGACGATTCGCCAGGGGTGCCTGGAGCAGTGTGCGGAAAGACCTACTTGATGGCACCTTGGGTCAGACCGGACATCACCCAGCGCTGCGCGAGGAGGTAGACGATGATGGCGGGGGCCATGGCCATCAGATACGAGGCGAAGCTGACGTTGTAGTTGTTGCTGAACTGGGTCTGAAAGATGCTGTTCACCACCGGGATCGTCTGCCACTCGGGTTGAGAGATGATCAGCGACGGCATCATGAAGTCATTCCACGAGCCGAGGAAGGCGAAGATGCCGACTGTCGCCGCCATGGGCGAAAGCAGGGGGAAGATCAGACCCCAGAACGTCTGCGACGTGCTGGCGCCGTCGATCCGCATCGACTCCTCTAACCCATAGGGAATGGAGCGGAGGAAGGTCGAGAACAGCAGCGTGTTGAAAGCGAGACCGAAGACGATGTGGAGCACTGCCACTCCGGCATAGTTGTCCAGCCCCAAGGCGCCCGTCAGCTGGACCTGTGGGAGCGCGACGACCGGGAACGGGATGAACATCGCGGCCAGCAGGTAGAAGAAGGAGTAGCGGAAGAGCTTGCGGTCCCAGTTGCGCACGATGGCGTAGGCAGCCATCGATGAGAGCAGGATCGAGCCGGCTACCGACACGACAGTGACCACCAGCGAGACGAAGAAGGCGCGCGGATAGTTGGTCAGGCTCCAGGCCTCGACGAAGCCGCTCGTGGTGAACGGGTGCGGCAGGCTGAATGCCTTCAGGTCGGTCGACTGCTGAGTGGTCTTGAAGGCCATCGAGACGGTGACGTACAGGGGCACCAGAACGGTGAGCGAGCAGACGATCAGCAGCAGGGTCACTGTCCAGTTCGTCTTCTCCTGGCCCACGCGGCCGCGTCGGGCGGACGCCGGGACGGGCCGGACGGCGACGGCTGTGGTTGCGCTGGATGTGCTCATGCTCCGTAAGCCTTTCCATGGGAGAGACGCAGCTGAAGCACCGCGATGACGACCGTGATGAGGAAGAAGATCGCCGCGTTCGCCATCTGGAATGCGTAGTCGCCTCCGCTGAAGCCGGAGAAGGTCGTGTAGGCGACGCTCCGTGTTGCGGTGTCTGGACCGCGTTGGGTCAGACCGACTATGGGGTCGTAGACGGCGAGAAAGGTCGTGAAGCCGAGGATCAGGTTGATCCCGACGTAGCCGGCCACCAGTGGCACCGTGATGTGTCGCAGGTTCTTCCACGGGGTGGCGCCGTCGATGGAACTCGCCTCGTAGACCTCGGCCGGCACCGTCGTGAGCCCGGCGATGTAGATCAGCATCGTGCCCGGGACGGAGCCCCACACGGTCACGAGGACGATGGCGAGCCACGCCCATTGTTCGTTGGCCAGCAGGCTCGACGACCGGGTTGCGGACCCGATGGCCTCTCCAAGCAGGGGCAGCGAGTTGCTGAACAAGAAGCGGAAGACGAATGAGTAGATGATGGCCGAGACCACCATCGGGATGACGAAGATGATCGAGATCGGCGCCGACTTAGGTACTGACTCCGAGGTCTCCTTCCAGGACGGCGAAGTCCGCCAGCCGGCAGTCGGCGTCGGTGAAGCGGGCCGGCGTAGAGCGGTCGGGGACGATGAACCTCATCACGTCTCCTGGGTTCTCGGTGTCGAGCGGTGAGCCTGACAGTATTCGCGGCGCCACGCTCTTCGTCATGAAGCGGCTCGGCGACCCCTGACTGCCACGTACTGGCGAGTAACTGGTCAATTCCTGCGCCTCTCACGGCGAGTCCCGGGTCGTTTGTGACCACTTTCGCAAAGGGGGGAGGTCAGGGAGAGGGGGAGGGGTCACCTCATGCAGCCGAAGGTCCAGGACCCCTACAACGCCGCCCCAAGACTCGCCGACGCCCGAGTCGCCGATGTGAGAAGGCTGTTCGACGACCCGGACCTTGCCGCCAGCTCCGGCATAGACGCAGAGGACGCGAGCACCGTGGACGGCTACCGCCGCTGGTCGATGAGCTACGACGTTCGGAGAAACGGTCTCTACCCACTTGAGGAGCCGTGGGTGCGCGACCGCGTCGACCGGCTCCTTATAGGTACGGCACTCGACGCGGCGTGCGGAACTGACCGCCATGGTGCGTACCTGGCCGAGCGTGGCCACCGGGTCATCGGCCTAGATAGCTCCGCAGACATGCTGGCGCAGGCCGAACGGAAAGCGCCGAGTGGCGCTAGTCGGAGCCATGTCACCGACGATAGATCGCGCGAGAACCTTCAAGACCCGGCCCCGGCCCCGCTCGACGGCGGGTGACCCAGGCTCGTCAGCGGTCAGCCGCGGGGTCGGCCCGGGTTGGGGACCGACGCGGTGATCAGGCTGCCGTCCTCACGACGGCCCGTGCGGGTCAGCGTCACCTCGGAGTCGATGATCGGGCCCTGCCCATCGAGCGGCACGGTGATCGCTTCGGAAACCGGGACCGCGATCTCCCGACCGCGTACCCAGACGAGCAAGGAGCTGGTGCCCTCCTCCATCGAGAACGTGATGGACTCCGCACTCAGCTGCACCCGGATCCGTTGTCCGCCGAGCATGATCGCGAACGACAGCGAGCGCCAGACCGACGGCAGCCGCGGGTCGAAGGTGATCATGCCGTTGTAGTCCCGCATGCCGGCGAAGCCGTAGATCAACGCGTTCCACACGCCGCCCGTCGAGGCCACGTGCACCCCGTCGGACGCGTTGTGATGGAGGTCGGCGAGGTCGACGAACAGCGAGGACGTGAAATAGTTCAACGCGAGCTTGTGGTAGCCGACCTCGGCGGCCACGATCGACTGCACCACCCCCGAGAGAGTCGAGTCGCCGGTGGTGATCGGGTCGTAGTACTCGAAGTCGGCCTGCTTCTCGGCGAGGGTGAAGTGATCACCCTGCAAGAACAGGGCCAGCACGACGTCGGCCTGTTTGAGCACCTGAAAGCGGTAAATCACGAGCGGGTGGTAGTAGAGCATCAAGGGGCGGCGCTGCGACGGGGTCTTGGCCAGGTCCCAGACCTCGCGCTCCAAGAACAGCGAGTCCTGTGGGTGGATGCCGGTGGCCTCGTCGAACGGGATCGCCATCGCCTCGGCGGCGCGCGCCCACTCGTCGGCCTCGTCGGGATCGAGATCGAGCCGCAACTCGAGCCGGCGATAGGCCTCGGGCCGGGTCTGCTGCAGCCGCCGGACGACCGCGGCGGCCTGGGCCAAGTTGAACCGCGCCATTACGTTGGTGAACAGGTTGTCGTTGACCACAGTGGTGTACTCGTCGGGCCCCGTGACGCCGTGGATGTGGAACTCCCCGTCGCCCTCCTCGCGCCAGAAGCCGAGGTCCGCCCACATCCGAGCGGTCTGCACCAGGATGTCGACGCCCTCGCGGAGCATGAACTCCTCGTCCCCGCTGACCGCGACGTACTTGCACAACGCGTACGCGATGTCGGCGTCGATGTGGTACTGCGCTGTCCCCGCAGCGTAGTAGGCCGACGCTTCCTGGCCGTTGATCGTCCGCCAGGGGAAGAGCGCGCCGCGCTGGGTCAGGTCCTCGGCACGTCGGCGGGCCGCCTCGAGCATGTTGTAGCGGAACCGCAGCGCGCTTCGCGCCATGGCCGGAGCGGTGTAGGTGAGGAACGGCAAGACGTAGATCTCGGTGTCCCAGAAGTAGTGGCCGCCGTACCCGGAGCCGGTGACTCCCTTGGCGGGGACCCCCGACTGCTCGGCCCGAGCGGTCGCCTGCGCGAGCTGGAAGAGGTTCCAGCGGATGGCCTGCTGCAGCTCGGGAGCGCCCTCCACGACCACGTCGGAGTGCGACCAGAACCTCTCCAGCCAGGCGCGCTGGTCCACGAACTGGTCCTCGATGCCCTGGTCGCCAGTCCGATCAAGGGTGCGTCGGCAACGGTCCACCAGCTCGCGCACCGGCACGCCGCGTGAGGTGTGGTAAGACACGACCTTGGTGATCCGGATCGGTACCCCGGGCTGGGCGTCGACCCGGAAGACCATCTTGCCCGTGTCCTCGTCGGCGGAGATAAGTTCGCTGTAGGCGTTGTCGGTGGCGATCGTGTGGTCGACCCCGACCGCGAGGGTCATCTTGGAGTAGGCGCACCGGTAACCGAGGATCATCCGACGCTCGCCGGCCCAGTGACTCTGCGGGACGAGCACCCGGGAGTCGAAGGCCTCGGCCTTGCGCGGGTCGAACCCCTCACCCATCGCCGCCGCCCGGACGTGGTACTCGTCCTTGCCGTCCTGCCGATTGAGCAGCTGACTGGAGACGACGACCGGCGCCTCCTCGTCGAGCATGGTGACGTCGAAGGTCATGATCGCCAGGTGCCGTTGGGCGAAGGAGACCATCCGGCTCGACCGCACATGGACCCGCTTGCCTGCCGGGGTCCGCCAGATCATCTCGCGCCGGAGCTGGCCGTACCCGAAGTCGAGGGTGCGGTCGTAGCTCTCGAGGTCGGCGACCGACAACAGCAGCGGCTCGTCGTCGACGTAGAGCTTGATCGTCTTGGCGTCGGGGACGTTGACGATCGTCTGTCCGACGCGAGCGAAGCCGAATGCCTCCTCGGCGTGCCGGATGGGCCAGGTCTCGTGGAATCCGTTGATGAAGGTGCCGTGGGTGTGGGTCTCCCGGCCCTCCTCCACGTTGCCGCGCAGGCCCAGATAGCCGTTGCCGACCGCGAACATGGTCTCGGTGCGGCCGAGGTCCTCGGCGCTGTAGACGCACTCCCTGAGCCGCCACGGGTCCACCGGGAAGCGGGTGCGGTCGAGGTGGTCGACCACCGACGGCGGCTGGTCGGGGTGGCTGCCGGGCAGCCCGTCGGACACGGGACTCTCCCCCGGACCGAGGCGGCCGGTGGACAGGGTGTCGCTGGTCATCGTGGTGCGCCGATGGTCTCGGCGAGGTCGGAGACCACGACGTCGGCGCCGGAGGCGAGCAACCGATCGACGCCCACCCCGCGGTCAACGCCCAGGACCAGGCCGAAGTTGCCGGCTCGCCCGGACTCGACACCGGAGAGCGCGTCCTCGACCACCACCGATCGGTCGGCGGTGGTGCCCAGCAGCTGGGCGGCGTACAGGTAGGTGTCGGGGTCGGGCTTGCCTGACAGACCCTGCTGTTCGGCGACGATCCCGTCGACCACGACCTCGAAGCGGTCGGCCAGGCCGGCGGCGGCAAGCACCGCGGGGGCGTTCTTCGAGGAGGAGACGACCGCGATCTTGGTCGAGATCGTGGCCAGCTGATCGAGCAGGGCGACCGAACCCGGGTACGGAGTCACGCCCTCGTCGCAGAGCACCGCAGCGAACACGTCGTTCTTACGGTTGCCGAGCCCGGCGACCGTGTCGGCGTCGGCGGCGTCGCTCGCGTCGCCGTCGGGCAGGGTGATCCCGCGGGACGCGAGAAGGGACCGCACCCCGTCGTACCGCGGCTTGCCGTCGATGTAGTCGAAGTAGTCGCTCTCGGTGTAGGGCGACTGGTTGCCGACCCGGCGCAGGTAGTCGGAGAACATCTGCTCCCACGCGCGCATGTGGACCTCGGCCGTGGGGGTCAGCACCCCGTCGAGATCGAAGAGGACTGCGTCGTAGGACGACCAGTCGACCGGTCCGGTCGGGGGGGTGCTCACCGACGCAATGCTAGGGCCAGAACGCCGGGACCATCGGAGGAGTGGCCAGGGTGATCGGTCCTCGCCCGTCGCACTTCACCCACCGTGATGTCGAAGTGTGGGCGGGGGTGCGGGTCCGACTCAGGCGAGCTGACCGCTGAGCGCGTCGAGTACGGCGGTGACCGGGCGGACCTCACCTACCGGCTCCCCGTGACCCAGCACCGGCTCCGCGGCCTGGGCGGTGACCACGTCGGTGGCGAGGCCGAGTCGCGCCAGCACCCCCGCCATCAGCACCGGGCGGGCCCGGGAGCCGCCGTCGTCGATCTTGATCGCGATCCCACGGCCGTCGGGCAGACCCAGCGCATAGACCGCCTCCGCACCCGCCTTGCCGATCGCGGGCGTACCGGCCGAAGCCAGGGAACGCAGCAGGGCCAGTTCGTCGCGAGTGGTACCCGAGACGTACTCCGGGTGGTCCCGCATGGCCCGCCCGACGGCGGCCTCGGGTCCCTCGCTCCCTCCGTCGCCGGCGATCCGCCCAAACGCGCGGGCCACCCCAGCCAGGCTGACCGCGTAGAGCGGGGCCCCGCAACCGTCCATCGCCAGCTCGCCGGCGCGCTCACCGGTCAGGTCGTCGATGGTCTCGAGGATGGCCAGCTGCACGGGGTGGTCGGGGTCGCGGTAGTCGGTGACCGAGTGGCCGCCCAGGACTGCGGTCCGGATCATGGCGGCGTGCTTGCCCGAGCAGTTGTAGGCAAGCGGCTCGGGGGCACGGTCTGCCCGAATCCAGGTGTCGCGGCTGGCCTCGTCCATGGGCAGCGCGGGCGGGGTCTGCAGCGCCGACGCGTCGAGACTGCTGCGGGTGAGGATCTCGGTCACCGCTTCGAGGTGGAACGGCTCCCCCGAGTGCGAGGCACAGGCGACGGCGAGCAGCCGGCCGTCGACGGGATCGGTCAGGTCGAGGCCGGCGCGCAGCAGGCCGACGGCCTGCAGCGGCTTGAGCGTGGACCGGGGGTAGATCGGCGCGAACTCCGCGCCGAGGCTGGCGATCACGTCACCGTCCGGGCCGGTGATCACGACCCGGGCGTGATGCACGCTCTCCACAAAGCCGTTGCGGATCACCTCCACGGCGATCGGGTCGGCCGCGTACGGGTTCTGCTGGTCCAGTGGGCTGGAGGTTCTGGCGGTCAGGCTCACAGTCCCGAGGCTAAGCCTCCGGGCGCCCTGGGGACCCGGCTCGGGCCTGACTTCGCGGACAGCAGAAACGCCGACCAGTCAGGTTTTCCCGCGTTCAGCCGGCGTGTCGGACAGGATCCGCCCGGTCACCGCAGCGCGGGTCGGGTGGGACGGAAGTGCTGCCCGACCTCGGGGTCGACAAGAGGCTCCTGGCTCGCGGGGATGCCCTGGCTCCACAGTACGGCCTGCACCGGCACGTTGCGTTTGACCAGCCCGAGCGCGATCGGGCCGAGCTCGTGGTGCCGGGCGGAGGTACCGACGAAGCCGACGACCCGACCGTCGAGCTCCAACGGTGCGCCGCGTGCCGGCAACGTCTCGGCGGTGCCGTCGAGCAGCAGCCGGACCAGCCGGCGTGGTGGTCGACCGAGGTTGTGCACCCGGGCCACCGTCTCCTGGCCCCGGTAGCAGCCCTTGTCGAGGTGAACGGCGGAGCTGAGC
>JBPCRP010000140.1:0-6794 GCA_050996715.1 Propionibacteriaceae bacterium | reverse complement strand
GGTCGGGTTCGTGCTGGCGGCGGTGGTCTACGCCGTGCTCTACGGCGTACTGCCCCGCTCGACGACCAGGGCGACGCGGACGTCGCCGCGGTGAACGACGATCACGCCTGGCTGTCGGTAGCGGTGGCCGAGGCCCGGGAAGGTCTAGCCGAGGGGGGCATCCCCATCGGCGCGGCGCTCTTCGCCGCCGACGGGACGTTGCTGGGCTCGGGCCGCAATCGCCGGGTCCAGGACGGCGATCCCGCCATGCACGGTGAGACCAACGCCTTCCGTCACGCCGGCCGGCAGCGGAGCTACCGCGGGACGACGATGGTCACCACGCTGTCTCCGTGCTGGTTCTGCAGCGGGCTGGTCCGCCAGTTCCAGATCAGCCGTTTGGTGGTGGGGGAGGCCCGTACGTTCGTCGGCGGGCACGACTGGCTGGCCGAGCACGGGGTCGAGGTCGTGGTCCTCGACGACCCCGGCTGCGTGGCGATGATGACCGAGTTCATAGCGGCCGAGCCGGCGCTGTGGAACGAGGACATCGGCGAGGACTGAGCCGGTCAGACCCCACGACGCAGGATGTCGACCCGCGCTCTTCCGGTCGCATTCGTGGAGCCAGCGCGGTCACGGCGCCCCGGGTCGTCCCAGACGGACGTCTTTTTCTCCACCAGCGGCGACAGGTGCACGCCTGAGCCGGGTATTGGCGAACGTTTCTCCACCAGCGGCGACAGGTGCACGCCTGAGCCAGGTCCGGACGGGACGTCTCTCGACCGGTGGCGACAGGTGCACTTATCAACGTGACCCGAAGTGTTGGGGACCAGGCCGCGGCCCGCCGGACCGCCATCCCCGGCGCACCGCGAGCGTTGAGGGCGTTCCAGATCCGGAGCGGCGTTGGCCGGCGTGGTCGACCCGACCCGACCGCGAGCCCGCGGGCCCGCGAGCGTGAGAGGATCACGGACGTGAGCTCCTTACCGTCAGTGTCGTACTCGATCACCGTGCGCCTTGAGGTTCCCGCGGGCGGCTCCTCGGTCGGTCGGCTGACCACCGTCGTGGAGCAGGCCGGTGGCATCGTCACCGCGCTCGACGTGACTGCCTCGGGTCACGAGCGGCTGAGCATCGACGTCACCTGCGCCGCCCGCGACACCAGCCACGCCGACGAGCTGGTCGAGGCCATGCGCGCCGTCCCCGGGGTGGTGATCGGCAAGGTCAGCGACCGGACCTTCCTGATGCACCTCGGTGGCAAGATCGAGATGAACTCCAAACACCCGATCCGCAACCGCGACGACCTGTCGATGATCTATACCCCCGGGGTCGCGCGGGTCTGCCTGGCCATCGTCAAGAACCCCGAGGACGCGCGTCGGCTCACGGTCAAGCGCAACAGCATTGCGGTGATCACCGACGGGTCGGCTGTGCTCGGGCTGGGCAACATCGGCCCGGCGGCCGCGCTGCCGGTGATGGAGGGGAAGGCGGCGTTGTTCAAACGGTTCGCCGACATCGACGCCTGGCCGCTGTGCCTGGACACCCAGGACACCGACGAGATCATCGCCGTCGTCAAGGCGGTGGCCCCCGGGTTCGCCGGAATCAACCTGGAGGACATCTCGGCCCCGCGCTGCTTCGAGGTGGAGCGTCGGCTGCGTGACCTGCTCGATATCCCGGTCTTCCACGACGACCAGCACGGGACGGCGATCGTGGTGGTCGCCGCACTCTTCAACGCGCTGCGGGTGGTGGAGAAAAAGATCGGCCAGATCAAGATCGTGATGTCGGGTGCGGGCGCGGCCGGTACCGCCATCATCAAGCTTCTGCTTGCTGCCGGGGTCACCGACATCGTGGTCGCCGACATCGCCGGGGTGGTGCATGAGGGTCGCGACGGCTTGAGCGGTGAGCTCGGCTGGCTGGCCGCCCACACCAACAAGCTGAACTTCACCGGCACGCTCAAGGAGGCGGTGGCGGGCGCCGACGTTTTCATCGGGGTCTCCGCGCCGAACCTGCTTGTCGGCGCCGACATCGCGACGATGGCCGATCGCTCGATCGTGTTTGCACTGGCCAACCCCGAGCCGGAGGTCGACCCGGCTGAGGCAGCCGAGTACGCCGAGGTCGTGGCCACCGGTCGCTCGGACTTTCCGAACCAGATCAACAACGTGCTGGCGTTCCCCGGGGTCTTCCGGGGGTTGCTGGACGCCCGCTCGAGCGAGATCACCTCCGCGATGCTGCTCGCCGCGGCCCGCGCCCTGGCGGGCGTGGTCAGCGACTCCGAGCTCAACGCCGCCTACATCATGCCGAGCGTGTTCCACGCCGACGTCCACACGGCCGTGGCCAACGCCGTACGGCTGGCCGCGGGCGGCCCGGCGGAATTACCCGTCGACACCGAAGTGGCTCTCTGAGCCCGCCGTCAGAGGCCCCCGCGAAAGTCAGATGCCCACCGCCCAGACTCCCGCCCCGGTACGGATGCGTGGCGACTCGCCGGTTCGCCGGCTGAGCTGGTGGTGGCTGGCTGCGCTGCTGGCCGTGGCGCTGCAGCTCTGGGGGGTCTACCGGGTGCTGCCTCCCCCGACCGAGCCCGGCCTGCCGGGGCTGGACAAGGTGGGGCACTTTGTCGCGTTCGGCCTGCCGGTGGTGCTGATCTGCCTCGCCGTCGACCGCACCCGACGGCGTCAGGCCGCACCGGTACGACGGCCCCGCCGCCTGGTCGGCGTGGTGGTCGCCGTCTCGTTCCTGCACGCGGTGGTGAGCGAGTTGGTCCAGTTCGCCTTCTACCGCTACCGCAGCGGTGACCCCTGGGACGTGCTGGCCGACGCGACGGGGATCACGGTGGGGGCATTCTTCGCGTGGCGGGCGGTCCGAGCGTGAGTGCGGGGGGGCCGGAGCCCCGTCCCGCCGCCGTGGTCGCCCACGCCGGTGACCTGCTGGTGGCCAGCGTGAGACTGACCGACGGCGTGTTCAACCAGACCGTGGTCCTGGTCCTCGACGCGGACGAGGACGGCTCGCTCGGGGTCATCCTGAACGAGATTTCCCAGACCCGCCTCGACGCGGTGCTGCCCGCCTGGGTCGACGCGGTGTCGGTTCCGCGGCTGCTGTTCCACGGCGGGCCGGTCTCACCCAACGGAGCCATCTGCCTGGCCAGCGTGGTCAGCTCCGACGAGGGCCCACCCGGGTGGCGGCGCCTGTTCGACGACGTGGGGCTGCTGCACCTGGACACGCCGATCGAGATCGTCGCCGGGGCCTACAAGGACCTCCGGATCTTCGCGGGCTACGCCGGCTGGCAACCCGGACAGCTGGCCGACGAGATCGCCGAGGGCATGTGGCACGTGGTCGGCGCCCGGTACGCCGACGTCTTCGGGACGCAGCCGCTGGGCCTGTGGCGATCGGTGCTGCGTCGCCAGCGCGGGGAGATGGCGTTCTTCGCGAGCTGGACCGAGCACCCCGAGCTCAACTGAGCCGACGAACCCGCCCTCATCGCTCACCGCCAACCTGACCTGCCGCGCATAGGATGACCAGAACTGCTGGTCACCTCGGCCGGCCTGACGAACCGGGAGGGTCCGGGTGAGCGATCCGACCAAGGCGACCATGCCTGCGGGCAAGGTGCTGGTGGTCGACGACGACCCAGCTCTGGCCGAGATGCTCTCCATCGTGTTGCGCGGGGAGGGTTTCGACCCGGTCTGGTGCAGCCACGGCGACAAGGCGCTGGACAGCTTTCGCGACGCCAAGCCCGACCTGGTGCTGCTCGACCTGATGCTGCCGGGTCGCGACGGGGTCGAGATCTGCCGCGACATCCGCGCCGAGTCCGGGGTCCCCATCGTCATGCTCACCGCGCGTTCCGACACGATCGACGTGGTCGCCGGACTCGAGGCGGGTGCCGACGACTACGTCGCGAAGCCTTTCAAGGCCAAGGAGCTCGTGGCCCGGATCCGTACTCGACTGCGCCGTCCGCCCGAGGACTCTGAGAAGGAGTCGCTCACGGTCGGCGACCTCGTGATCAGCGTCGACGCTCATTCCGTCAAGCGCGACGGCGTCCCGATCCAGCTCACCCCGCTCGAGTTCGACCTGCTGCTCGCCCTGGCCCGTCGGCCTTGGCAGGTGTTCAGCCGCGAGGTGCTGCTGGAGCAGGTCTGGGGTTACCGGCACGCTGCCGACACCCGTCTGGTCAACGTGCACGTCCAGCGGCTCCGGTCCAAGATCGAACGCGACCCCGAGCACCCCGAGATCGTGGTCACCGTGCGGGGGATCGGCTACAAGGCCGGCGACTCCTGATCGGGCCGGCGAGACCACGGTGAGGCGAGACCACGTTGACGGGTGCCGACCGATCCTGCGTCGCCGCTGAACGGCTGAGCGGACAATCATGAGCAACGACTCGACCTCGGCGCCGCCGTACCTGCCGGCCGGCGGCCGCGACGAGGACGTCCCCCCCGACATCGAAGTCAGCCCGACCGGTGAGGTCGAAGGCGTACCGGTCGCCGTCGTGGCCGCGCTCGCCGACGACACGGTCGACGCCGTCGCCGCAAGCGCCGTCGCCGCGAGCGCCGTCGAGGGGGCCGTCGCCGTCGACGCTGAGCCCGAGCCGCTCGGCACCCCGCTGCGGGCCCGCCGCCGGTCCGCCGACGCCCCGTGGTGGCGGGCGCAGTGGATCCGGCTGCCGTTGCGGCTGTGGCGTCGATCGCTACCGCTGCGAGTGGTCAGTACGACCTTCCTCGCCTCGATCGTCGTGCTGATCCTGGGCGGGGCCGTCCTCATGCAGGCGGCGTCCCAAGGCGTGGTCGACACCAAGGAGAGGAACGCCGAGGTCACCGCGACCACGGCGATCCAGACCGCCCAAGAACGGCTCGATGCCGCGGCGCTGACTCCGCAGACCAGTGTCAGCACCCTGCTCTTTCAGCTCACCAACCAGGTCGCGGTCCAGGGCAACAACGGCGAGCTTTACGACGTGATCCTGCGTGGCCCGCTCTCCAGCTACTCGGGACGTCGCGGCGGCGCCACCCCCGCGAGCATCCCGGCCGAGCTGCAGGACCGCGTGGTGGCCAGTCCGTCGGAGACCTTCTCGCGCTCCACGACCGTGGTCTACCCGGGAGTCGACGGCCGACCCGGCCCGACGGTCCCCGGTTTCGTCGTCGGCTCGAGTCTGCGGGTGGGTGTCGGGGTATCGGAGATCTACTTTGTGTTCCCCCTGGACCAGGAGGTGTCCACTTTGCGGACGCTCCAAGGAGCGGTGATCACCGCCGGTGCGCTGCTGATCGTGCTGTTGACCCTGATCTCTGCGGTGGTGAGTCGCCAGGTCGTCTCCCCGGTCCGGGCGGCCCGGCTCGCCGCGGAACGGCTCGCCTCGGGCAACCTCGCGGACCGGATGGTCGTCCGTGGCACCGACGACTTCGCCAGCCTCGCGATCTCGATGAATTACATGGCCACCGAGCTGCAGAAGCAGATCAACCAGCTCGAGGAGCTCTCCCGGGTGCAGCAGCGCTTCGTGTCCGACGTCAGCCACGAGCTGCGGACGCCGCTGACGACGGTGCGGATGGCCGCGGAGCTGCTCTACGAGAGCCGGGATGCCTTCGATCCCGTGGCGCGTCGGTCCACCGAGCTGCTGCAGACCGAGCTGGACCGCTTCGAGGCCCTGCTCACCGACCTGCTCGAGATATCCCGCTTCGACGCCGGGGCGGCGGTGCTCAGCCTGAACCGGATCGACCTGGTGGAGGTCACCCGACGGGTGGTCGACGTGCACTCCGGGTACGCCCGCTCCCAGGGCATCGAGGTCCGGGTGCACGCCGACGGCTCAGCCGTGGTCGAGGCCGACTCCCGGCGGATCGAGCGGATCCTGCGCAACCTGCTGATCAACGCGATCGAGCACGGAGAACGCCATCCGGTCGACGTCTACGTGGCGGCGAACGACACGGCTGCCGCGGTCGCGGTTCGCGACCATGGGGTCGGTTTCGAAGCCGACCAGGCCAAGCAGGTCTTCCACCGGTTCTGGCGCGGCGACCCCGCCCGGGCGCGGACCATCGGCGGCAGCGGGCTGGGCCTGTCGATCTCGATGGAGGACGCTCGCCTGCACGGTGGCTGGATCGTGGCCTGGGGACGGCCGGGGATGGGCGCTCAGTTTCGGCTGACCCTCCCTCGTCAGGCGGGGACCGCCTGGGCCGAATCGCCCTTGCCGTTGGTGCCGCGGGACTTCGTGGGCGCCGACCCCGCCCTGCTGAGCGATGCGACCACGGCGGAGCCGATCCCGGTCGGCGTGTCGATCACGGTCCCGGCGGCCCTCTCCGGCGAGGTGTCCGACGTGCCGGCCGGGAAACCGGTCGAGGTGGCCGAATCGACCGACGGGGGCGACGACCGATGACCCGGCCGACGAGACGAGATCGCGACCGGTCGGGGTCGATGCCGACGACCGGAGGCCTGTCTCGCCGGTGCGTGCTGGGTCTGCTGGCCGGGGTCCCCCTGGTGGCGACCGGCTGCGTCTCGGTGCCGACGACCGGACCCGTCACCCCGGTGACCCCGAGCAAAGCGGCGATCGAGCGCGGCGGGGACATCGACGCCCGCCCCCCGGTGCCGGACGCGCTCCCGATCAACATCGTCCTCGGCTTCCTGGACGCGATGGCCAAGGGCGGCGACCTGTCGGTGGCGCGGCTCTTCCTGGTTCCGGAGCTCCGGGAGAGCTGGCAACCCGAGGGCGTGCTGATCTACCCCACCTCGACCATCCCGCAGGTGGTCGGCACCACGGTGGTGCTCACCTCGCCGGGTCTGGTCGGTCAGTTCGACACCCGGGCGGCCTTCCGGCAGGTGCGGAGCGGACTCACCCCTGACTTCGAGCTGCGCCAGGACTACGA
>JBPCRP010000135.1:0-72359 GCA_050996715.1 Propionibacteriaceae bacterium | reverse complement strand
TGTGCCGGGGTCATGCCGCCACCCTCCGCTTTCCCGCTTGACCCGCCACACCCTCACCACCTCCGTTGTGCACACAATGACCCCGTCGACCCCGTCCGGCGGGGTCATTGTGCGCAAAATGGCGGTGATCACATGGTGGCGGTGGGTCAGCTCAGGGCAGGGTGATCGCGGCCAGCTTGGCGGGGTTGCGGACGAGCAGGATCGAGGTCACCAGCCCGTCGTCGACGGTGAGGACCGCGACGCTGTCCAACTCGCGGGAGCCGTCCGGGGCCACCGCGACGGCCGCCAACCCGGGCTCACCGTTCACCGCGCAGGGGGCGAATTCCAGGGCCGGATCACTGTAGCGACCGAGGATCCCCAGCACGAAGCGCAGGATCTTGTCCGACCCGTGAATGGGTCGCAACGCCGTTTGCTTGACCCCGCCGCCGTCGGACACGAGCACCACGTCGGGGGCCATCAGCGCCACCAGCTCGTCCAGGGCGCCGCTGCGGAGGGCGGTGAGGAACCGGTCGGTGATCCGGGCGTGGGTGGTGGGGTCGACGGGGTGCCGCGGTGTGCGGTCGCGCACGTGGCCGCGGGCTCGGTGCACGAGCTGCCGTACCGCCGTCTCGCTGCGGTCGAGGGTGTCGGCCACCTCGGCGTAGGGCACCTCGAACACCTCGTGCAGCACGAAGGCGGCGCGTTCGGCCGGTCCCAGCGACTCCAGCACCACCAGCATCGCGAGCGACACCGACTCGGCCACCTCGACGGCGCGCGCCGGGTCGCCGGTCTCCCCGACACCGCCGCCGACCTGGGTCAGGGTGCCGAACGGCTCGGGTAGCCACGGGCCGACGTACGTCTCGCGCTGCCGGCTCAGCTGCCGCACCCGGTTGAGCGCGAGGCGGGTCCCGATCCGCACCAGGTAGGCCCGGGGGGTGGTCACCTCGGCCAGCGGGACGTCCGCCCACCGCAGCCAGGTCTCCTGAGCCACGTCCTCGGCGTCGGCAAGGCTCCCGAGCACCCGGTACGCCGCCCCCACCACGGCCGAGCGGTGGGCGGCGAACAGGCCGGCGTGCGACGCCGGTCGAGGCTGGTCGGGCGGGTCAGCCATCGCTCCGCGCCCGACCGCCCAGGTCACAGGAGTCCTTGAACCCCTGTCCGGTCAGACCCATCGCGGTGTTCACCCGGGAGCGGAAGTTCTCCTGGGCCACGATCCCGGTCAGCTCGACCAGCTGGGCGTCACTCAGCCAGGTCCGCAGCCGCACCACCAGGGCGTCATCGACGGTTGGTGGGGTGGCCGTCATGGCCTCCGCGTACTCCATCGCGGCGCGTTCGAGGTCGCTGTGGACCCCGACGACGTCGCGCCAGCGGGGGACGGCGTCGAGCTTGGCCGCCGGGACGTCCTGGTGTCGCGACTCCCAGTAGCCGAAGTCGAGGCACCAGCCGCACCCGATCGTGGCAGCGCTCGCCATCGAGGCCAGTGCCTTGACCGTCGGGTCGAGGGTGTTCCAGCGGGCGACACCGGACTCCGTCCTGAGCACGGTGCGCAGCACCCGCCGGTTGTGCAGTGCGACGAGCGCGGGCTCCAGCACCGCGCCGTACCGACGGCGACAGTAGGCCTCCAGCACTCGGACGTACGGCGTACGGCGGTGGGTGAGCGGGACGCGGGCGGTGTGGCCAGCGGCCGCGACGGGGGACGGGACGGGGGACGGGACGGGGGACGGGACGGTCATGGTGCCTCCTCGGATGGGGTCACCGTGAAGACACCGCCCGACCCGGACCTGTGACACCGGCGCCCCAGGTCGAGAGGAGTCAGCGCTTGACGGCAACCAGCAGCCCGTCCCCGACGGGCAGCAGGGCCGGCAGGAGGTCCTCGTTCTCGATCACCGCGGTGATCGCGGTGCGGATCGACTCGGTCTGGTCGTCGGTGATGCTGCCGTCGGCGGTGCGGTCGTGCCAGAGGGCGTTGTCGACCGCGAGCACCCCGCCACGCCGGAGCAGCCGGATCGCCTGCTCGACGTATTCGGGGTACTCCACCTTGTCACCGTCGACGAACACCAGGTCGTACGCGCCGTCGCTCAGCTTGGGCAGCACCGAGAGCGCGGCACCCGCGATCAGCCGGAAGCGACGGGCGGGGACGCCGAGGGCGAGGAACGACGCGCGCGCCACCTGCTGGTGCTCGGCTTCGATGTCGACGCTGGTGAGGATGCCGTCGGGTTCCATCCCGGCGAAGAGCGCGACGCCCGACACGCCGGACCCGGTGCCGATCTCGACCACGGCCTTGGCCCTGACCACGCGGGCCAGCACGGTGAGGGCGTTGGCCCCCCCGCGGCCGATGGCGGTCACCCCCAGCGGTCCGGCGGCGGCGCGCGCCTGCGTGCCCACCTCGGACTCGCCGATCAGGTCTTCCGCATAAACCCAGGAGGCGGCCTTGGGTGCGGTCTTGGCGAGGGTGGGGGTCCACGACGCGTCGGTCACGGCCGACAGCGTAGCGTCGGCCCGCCGTCCCGTCCTCCCGTGGACGACATCGCGGTCGGCGCCCTTACGATGACCGCATGACGCACACGGTGGTCGCCGAGCTCGTCGCTGCAGTGCTGAGCGTCGAGGTCGAGGTCGGAACCGCAGTGGCCGCCGACGACCCGGTGGTCATCCTCGAGTCGATGAAGATGGAGATCCCGGTTCTCGCCGAGGTCGCCGGCACGGTCAGTGAGATCGTGGTCGGCGCCGGTGACGTGGTCAACGACGGCGATCCACTGGTGGTCATCGCCTGATCCGACTGCCCCACCCCTAGAATCTGGGCCATGTCCGCTCCGCCTGCCCCGTTCGGTCGGTTGCTTTCGGCGATGGTCACGCCCTTCCATGCCGACGGCAGCCTCGACCTCGACGGGGCGGTGCGGCTCGCGACCCACCTGGTGGACGAGTGCGCGCACGACGGTCTCGTGATCAGCGGAACCGGGGGCGAGTCGCCCACCACCACCGATGCGGAGAAGGCCGACCTGCTCGCCGCCGTGATCGAGTCGGTCGGGGACCGGGCCGCGGTCGTCGCCGGCGTCGGTACCTTCGACACCCGGCACACGGTGGCGCTCGCCGAGGCTGCCGCCGGCGCGGGGGCTGACGGGCTGCTGGTCGTCACCCCCTACTACTCCCGGCCGCCGCAGGCCGGCCTGCTCCACCACTTCCGTACGGTGGCCGACGCGACCGACCTGCCCGTGATGCTCTACGACATCCCGCAGCGATCCGGGGTCCCCATCTCGACCGAGACCTTGCTCGCCCTCGCTGAGCACGAGCGGATCGTCGCGGTCAAGGACGCCAAGCTCGACCTGGCCGCCGCGTCCACGGTGCTGGCCACCACGGAGTTGGTCTACTACTCCGGGGACGATGCGTCGACGCTGCCGCTGCTCTCGGTCGGCGGTTCGGGGCTGGTCGGCACCTCCACCCACTTCACCGGTCAGCTCGCCGCGGCGATGATCGCCGCGTACCTCGGCGGCGATCCTGCCGAGGCGCTCCGGCTGCATCGGCAGTGCCTACCCGTCTTCACCGGGGTGTTCTCGACCCAGGGCGCGATCATGGTCAAGGCCGGGCTCGAGCTGCAGGGCCGGGGGGCCGGGCCGGTCCGGTCGCCGCTGGTGGCCGCGACGCCCGAGCAGATCGACGCGTTCGCCGCCTGCCTGCACGCCGCCGGGCTCTGACCCGCCGGGTGTCCCGACGACGGATCCGGCCTCGGGAACCGCGAGCCAGACCCTGACGTTGGTCCCCCGAAGAGACCAGCATCACAGCGCGCACAGTCGGCGCTCAGCCGAATGACAGGTTCATCGGCGAGGATGGAGGTCACTCGATCGACCGGGAGAATTCCTCACCTGGTCCGGAGGAGGAAGTCGCGATGGCCATCTGGGCTGGACCCAGGGCAGAGCAGTGGCAGCCGCCCGCTGCGCCTGCTGCACCGGTCACCCCTGACCCGACCACCCCTGAGCCGACCACCCCTGGTGGGTCGACCCCGACGGATCAGGCCCCCGAGTCCGTGGACCCCGAGTGGGCTCCGCCGTCCTGGGAGGACGTCGTCCGCGACCACAGCGCCCGGGTCTATCGGCTCGCGTACCGCCTGACCGGCAACCCGCACGACGCCGAGGACCTGACCCAGGACGTTTTCGTCCGCGTCTTCCGCTCGCTGCACCGGTTCCAGCCGGGCACGTTCGAGGGTTGGCTGCATCGGATCACCACCAACCTCTTCCTCGACGGCGCCCGCCGTCGGCAGAAGATCCGCTTCGACGGGCTGACCGACGGCGCCGAAGACCGGATCGCCAGCCGTTGGCCCGCTCCGGCCGAGCAGCTCGCCGACGCCGGCCTGGACCACGATGTGGCCGCGGCGCTGGCCGCCCTCGCTCCCGACTTCCGGGCCGCGGTCGTCCTCTGCGACATCGAGGGTCTGACCTACGAGGAGATCGCCGACGTCCTCGACGTGAAGATCGGGACCGTCCGCAGCCGAATCCACCGCGGTCGGGCCCAGCTGCGCGAATCGCTCGCCCATCGGCGGCCGACCGCCGAGCACGCCCGCTACTTCGGGACCGACGTCGAGGGCGGGGACCAGGGGCAGGACACCGAGCCCCGTCGGCGGCCGATCCGGCTGCCGTTGGACCCGCGAAGGGTGCTGGCAGGGATCACGTGACCAAGGGGGAGTGCAACGACCTCGCACCGCTGCGATCGGGGTGGGTGGACGGCCGGCTGTCGCCGACCGACACCGACCGGTTGACGGGTCACCTGGCGGTCTGCCCGACCTGCCGGCGCGAGATCGATGAGCTGTCCCGGGTCCGCGATCTGCTCAACGACACGCCCCTGGGCACGTCTGCCCCGCCCGCAGCGCTGGCTGAGCGGCTCGTACGCATCGCCGGGATCGAGGCCCGCGAACCCCTGTGGAGCCGGCCGTTTCGTCGTACCCGCTCCGGCGTGCTCCCCAGCCGCCGACGGATCCGGCGCCGTCGCCTCGGCGTCAGTGCCGTCGCCACCGTCACCGTTGTGACCGCCGTCTCGGTGGTCGGCTACGCGTCAGCGCCCGCGTCGGCGCTGGCCCAGCTACCGGACCCCACGATGGCCACCCGGTCGGAGTTCTCAGCGACGTTGGCCGAGCTCCCACTCGGCAACGACGCCCTGGCAACGATGATCATGGCCCGGTCCGGCGCCCTCCGGTCGAGCACGCCGCTAACTAGTGACCTCGTAGCGGCCGGACGGCCGAGCCTCGAGGAGGCGGCAGCCTTGGCCGAGCTGACCCGGGCCGCGAGCGCCGACGGCCAACTCAGCTATCGCGGGGAGCAGCAGGTCGAGGTGGCCGTGCCCGGCGGCAGTCTCGCCGCCGAGGTCGACATCGTCTCCACCCCCGACCACGGGAGTGACGTGGACGTCCGCACCACGGCCGGGACCACGCTGGTGCGGGCCCGGGTGCCCGCGCCGACCAGTTCTCGTGGGGGCTCGAGCAGCACGCTCGACCTGGTGGCGGCGGGCTTCGCCCTGACCGGAAGCACCGACGCCAGTCTGCTGAACCGGCGTGCTGCCGTGATCGACGCCCGGTCCCCCTCGGGTCAGCTCGCAGCGCGCTGGTGGGTCGACACGTCGACCGGTCTGCTGCTGCGCCAAGAGGTGTACGCCGACGGGGAGCTGCAGCTCGCCGCTGGGTTCACCGAGCTGAAGCTCGACGCGGGCAGCACCGGCGAGCACGGACCGGCCCAGCTGGCGGTGTCCCAGACCACCGCGTCGATGCTGCTCTCGAGCGCCGCGCCGCTGGTCACGTTGGGCTGGTCCTGCCAGGACACGCTGAACGGTCTGTCCCTGGTGCGGTTGCGCAGTGACTCCGCGACCAGCCCCACGATGTTGCACATGGTCTACAGCGACGGGCTACGCACGGTGAGCGTGTTCGAACGCAAGGGTGAGCTCACCGGCGCACCGTCGGGCTCGAGCTGGAGCCCGGAGCTGAAAGCGTACGTCTCCCCGGGATTCCCGGCCACGGCCAGTTGGCAGTCGGGGGGCGCCGTCTTCACCGTGATGACCGACGCGAGCCCCGACCTGGTCACCGCCGCGGTCCACTCGTTGCCGCATGAGCCCCTCCCGCGCGCGACTACGATGGCCCGCATCGTGGCGGGTTGGTCCCGCATCTTCCACCTCAGCTCCGGATAGGCCGATGACCGACGAGGACGACTCCGCCTACTACGGTCCGTTCGGATCCGGTTACGGGGAGCCAGGTCAGGGGTCGGGATCGGGCACGGGGGAGAACGATCGCCTCCCCGATGACACCGACCCCCGCGGGCTCGATCTCTGGTTTACCCGCGAGCCGGTCCGCCAACGCGGAGCCGCGACTCCGACGCAGGTGGTCCCGGTCGGTGGTCCAGACGGTGGGGGGCCGGCTGTGCCATCGAGCCCGGCCGGGGCGCTGTTCCCGGCACCCGTCGGCGTACCCTCGCTGCGGCCGGCGCCGAACGACCAGCCGGTCTCTCCGCCGCTGGCGGCGCAACAGGAACACCCCCGGCGTCCGCTGCGGGCCGGCACGGTCGTGCTGGTGGCGGCCCTGACCGCACTGGTGGTCGGCCCGGTCGCGGGCTACGCCGGTGCTCGGCTGGCCGACGTCGGCCCCGGGACGGCAGTGCCCGCGCCGCCGACGGTCGCGCCGGCGCCGAGCACCGATCCGAGCGGTGCCCCCACCATCGCCCAGCCCCCGGTAGGGCCGGCGCCGAGCGAGGCCAACACAGTCGAGATCGCCAAGCGGCTGCTGCCCAGTACGGTCACCATCACCGCGGTCGCGGGCACCCAGGGCGGCACCGGCTCGGGCTTCGTCCTCGACGTTCGCGGGCGGGTCATGACCAACAACCACGTCGTAATGGCCGGCGGCAGCACCGGTCGGCTCCAGGTCACCTTCTCCGACGGGCGCAAGTCGGCGGCCACGATCCTCGGCCGCTCACCGTCGTACGACCTCGCGGTCATCCAGGTGGCGGACCGCAGCGTGCTCTCGCCGGTGCAGATCGGCAACTCCGACTCGACCGCGGTGGGGGAGCCGGCCATCGCGATCGGCTCGCCACTGGGACTCGGCGGGACCGTCACGGAGGGCATCGTCTCGGCCAAGGACCGTCCGGTCGTGGTCGCCGCGTCGTCCGGCGCGACCCCATCGGCCTATCTGAACGCGATCCAGACCGACGCCCCGATCAACCCGGGCAACTCCGGCGGACCGCTGGTCGACGCCGGCGGCCGGGTCATCGGGGTCAACTCGGCGATCCTCAGCCTCGGCGGGAACCGGTCCGGTGGCCAGTCGGGCAACATCGGTCTGGGCTTCTCCATCCCGATCAACCAGGCCGTCCAGATCGGCAACCTGCTGATCCGGAACGGCAAGGCGACCTATCCGGTGCTCGGCGCGGAGGTGCGCGCCACCGCGGACGAGTCCGGGGTGCGGCTGTCCGCGGTCACCGACAACGGTCCGGCCGACGTCGCCGGGCTGCGACGAGACGACGTGGTCACCAAGATCGACGGGCTCGAGGTCAGGTCGGTCGAGGAGCTGATTGTCAACGTTCGTACGCATCGACCCGGACAGATTGTCACCTTGACCTACGATCGAGGCGGCAGCTCCCGTCAGGCGCGGGTCAAGCTGGGCGCGAAGGAGGGCTGAGACGTGTTCGACATCGGTGCTCCCGAGGTGATCGTGCTGGTGATCGCGGCGATCATCGTCTTCGGTCCCGACCGGCTGCCGGAGTTCTTCCGCAAGGCCGGCCGGGTGATCAAGTACGTCCGCGGCATCGCCGGCAACGCCCAGGACCAGCTCAAGTCGGAACTGGGTAGTGACTTCGACGACTTCGACTTCCGCGACCTCAACCCCAAGCAGTTCGTGCAGAAGCACCTGCTCAACGACGTCGAGCCGATCGTGGCCGACGTGAAGGGCGAACTGACCTCGGCCGCGGCGCTGGGTACGGCCGCCGCGTCGAGCCTCACGGCCGGAGAGTTCGGATCCGACCCGAAGATTGTGTCCGCCGGCGGCCCGGAGCCGGTCCTGGTCGCCGTCCCGGCGGTCCCGTACGACACCGACGCGACCTGACCCGCGTAACCCTTTTTGCCTGGTCGGTTTCCCACGTATACGTGGGAAACCGTACTTTACTCAGCAAATTTGCCCAGGAGAGTAGCCGTTTCCCACGCATACGTGGGAAACCGGCACCGGCTCAGCGACCGACGGGGGAGAGCCCGAGCTGGCGGCCGACGAGATTACGGCCGCGGGCAGCGAGCCGGTCGGCCACCGTACGCAGGGCCACCGCCGCCGGGGCGTCCGGGGCTCCCGTGATGATCGGCACGCCCTCGTCGCCGCCCGCACGCAGCTGCGGGTCGAGCGGGACCTGGGCGAGCAGGGGGACGTCGTACCCAAGCCGACCGGACAGCGTGCGGGCGACCTCCGCGCCACCGCCGGACCCGAACACCTCGTAGCGGTGGGCCTCCCCGCAGTGGGGGCAGTCCACCGCGAGGTAGGACATGTTCTCGACCACGCCGAAGACCCGCTGGTTCATCATCGAGGCCATCGTGCCGGCCCGCTCGGCGACTTCGGCGGCGGCCTGCTGCGGGGTGGTGACGACCAGCACCTCGGCGTTCGGCAGCTTCTGACCGAGCGAGATGGCGACGTCGCCGGTCCCGGGCGGCAGGTCGAGCAGCAGGAAGTCGAGGTCACCCCAGTAGACGTCGGCCAGCATCTGGGTCAGCGCGCGGTCCAGGATCGGTCCGCGCCAGGCGACGACCTGGTCACGTCGGGGCTTGAGCATGCCGATCGAGATCACCTTCAGCCCGTTGGTGGGCACCGGCATGATCATGTCGTCGACCGAGGTGGGCTTGGCGTCGGCCACCCCGAGCATGGCCGGGATGGAGTGGCCGTAGATGTCCGCGTCGAGGACGCCGACCGTACGCCCCTGGGCCACCAGGGCCATCGCGAGGTTGACGGTCACCGAGGACTTGCCGACCCCGCCCTTGCCGGAAGCGATCGCGATCACCTGGGTCAACGAACCGGGTTGGGCGAACGGGATCTCCCGCTCGGCGGCACCACCGGTCAGCTGCGTCCGCAGGGCCGACCGCTGCTCGTCGGTCATCACGCCGAGGTCGACACGGACCTCGGCCACGCCTTCGACGCTGCGGACGGCGGCGGTGACCTCGCGGGTCAGGGTCTCCTTGAGCGGGCAGCCCGAGATCGTGAGCAGGATCTCGACCCGCACGACCCCGGTGCCCTCGGTGTCGTTCAGCACGTCGATGGCCGCCACCATCCCGAGCTCGGTGATCGGCTTCTTGATCTCGGGGTCGTTGACCCCCGCGAGCGCCTGCCGGATGGGGGGGATCCAGCGGTGGTCGGGAAGGTTGATCCGGGGCAACGTGGGGCGGGTGTCAGTGGTGGCGTCGGGCATGATGCGCCTAGCCTAGGCGGCGCCGCGCCCGAGGTGCCGGGGCGTCTGGCTGCGCCGAGGTCTAGCCGCCGTCGCGGGAGCCGCCCCGCCGCGACGGGGCGCGGTCGGGGTCGCCGTCGCTGTCGTCCATCTCCGACAGCAGTGAACGCAGCTCGTTGCGGATCTCCGAGCGCAGGTAGTCCCGCGTCGCGAGCTCACCGACCGACATCCGGATGCTGGCGATCTCGCGGGCCAGGAAGTCCATGTCGGCGCGACTCTGGGCGGCGCCGGAGCGGTCGTCCTGCAGCTGCAACCGGTCCCGCGCCTCCTGCCGGTTCTGGGCGAGCAGGATCAGCGGTGCCGCGTACGACGCCTGCAGGGACAGCATCAGGGTCAAGAAGATGAAGGGGTAGATGTCGAACCGCGGTCGCTCCGGGCCGACCGGTGCGTTCCAGACCAACCAGACGAGGACGAAGATCGTCATGTAGGTCAGGAACTTGGCGGTGCCCATGAAGCGGGCGAAGCTCTCGGCGAACTGCCCGAAGGTGTCTTGCCTGACCCGGACCCGGGGAACGATCGAGCGCCGCGCCCGCCCGGGCTGGTTGAGCCGGTTGTGGGCGCCGTCGTCGCGGGGGGCCCGGGCCATCAGCGTCCCTCCTGGCCGCGCTGCTGGCGGTGCTGATCCTGGGTGTGCTGACCCGGTCGGGTCTGGTCGTGGTGCTCGGAGTGGTCGGGGTCGACGGCAGCGGCGTGCACCTCGATCTCACGGCCGGACTCCTGGGCCCGGCTTCGCAGCTGTGCCCCGATCGGCGACCGGTCGGTACGGGTGGAGTCGAGCTGGGCGCCGCGCCAGTCGCTGGGCAGCACGTGGTCGAGCACGTCGTCGACGGTGATCGCGCCGATCAGCCGGTGCTCCTTGTCGATCACCGGGGCGTTGACCAGGTTGTAGGTCGCGAAGTACCGGCTGACGGCATAGAGGTTGGCCTGGTCGTGCAGCGGCTCGAGGTCGGTGTCGACCAGCGCCGAGACTAGGGTCGAGGGGGGTTCGCGGAGCAGCCGCTGGATGTGCACCGGCCCCAGGAACCGTCCGGTGGGGGTCTCCAGGGGGGTGCGGCAGACGAAAACCATGGCGGCGAGTGCGGGGGTGAGGTCCTCGCGCCGGACCAGGGCGAGTGCATCGGCCACCGTCGCGTCGGGCGGCAGGATCACGGGCTCGGGGGTCATCATGCCGCCGGCGGTGAACTCGTCGTAGTTGAGCAATCGGCGGACGTCGCGCGCCTCTTCGGGCTCCATCCGAGCCAGCAGCTCCTCGGCCTGTTCGGGCGACATCTCCCCGATCAGGTCGGCGGCGTCGTCGGGGTCCATCTCCTCGAGGATGTCCGCGGCGCGCTCGGCGTCGAGGATCCCGATCAGGGCGACCTGCTCGTCTTCGGGCAGCTCCTCCATCGCGTCCGCGAGCTTCTGGTCGTCGAGGGCGGCGGCGACCTCGGCCCGGCGCTGCGGCGTGAGCTCGTGCAGCTCGCGGGCGACATCGGCTGCCTTCATGTCCTCGAGCTGGGCCAGCAGCTGGTCGGTCCCCTGCCCTGGCCCCGTGACCAGGAGCTCGATCGTGGACCAGTCGACGATCGTCACGTGTCCGCGTCGACCGAAGCGCTTGGTCGACCCGGCGTCGCGCAGTGCGACCTCGGCCAGTTCCCACTCGTGGTTGCGGACCGGCTGGATCCCGACGTCGAAGATCACCGCCGGGACCTTCGAGTCGACTCGGTGGACCGATCGGTCGAAGAGGTCGTCGATGATCAACAGTTCGGACGCCCGGCGCGCGAACCGGCGGGTGTTCACCACCCCGTTGATGCCGACCTGCTCGGCGCCGATGCTGCGGACCCGAGCCATCGGGACGAAGATGCGATGTCGGGCGAACAGCTCGACGACCAGACCCTTCACCCGCGGGGCGTTGGTCAGGGCCCGCCGCTGCGCGACGACGTCACGCACCTTGCCGACCGTGTCGCCCGCGTCGTCGACGATCGGCAACCCGCGGATCCGCGAGATGAAGACCGCCTGCGAGCTGCTCACCGGGCGAGACTAACGCGAGCGCGGGACAGCCACGGTGGGCGTGTCCGCCGGTGAGCCCCCCGGCTGCGACCGACCTTCGGGATCGACCCGGATCGCGGCGGGTGGCCCCACCAGATCGGCGCCGACCAATGACTCACGAGCGCTGGATCAGCCAGCCGTGGTGACCGGTGAACTTGTCCGCTTCGGTGGGACCCCAGCTGCCCGGAAGGTAGGGCACCGGCGTCGGCGGGTCGCTGACGATCGCCTCGGCGACGGCCCAGGCTCGGGCCAGCCCCTTGCTGGAGGTGAACAGCGAGCGGTCCCCGACGGTCACGTCGTGGATCAGCGCGACGTACGGCGGCAGCGAGTCGCCGGCTGCACCCTCGTCCAGGCTGAGTCCGACCAGGTGCTCCACCAGGCTCATGTCCGGACCCGGCTTCTTCATCACCAAGTCGACCGACAGCGCTCCGCTTCCCGCGAGCGTCACGGTGATCACCGATCCGTCGCCCGGCAGCTGGCCGAGCGGTCCGTCCGGCTTCTTCATGATCAGCGACACCTGCTGGGTCGACTTCGCCATCTGCTTGCCACTGCGGAGCACGAAGGGCACCCCGCGCCAGCGGTCGGTGTCGACCCAGAGCCGCACCGCCGCCAGGGTGTCGGTGATCGAATCGTCGGCGACCTCGGGCAGGTCGCGGTAGCCCTCGTACTGACCGAAGACGACGTCCTCGGCGAGCAGCGGACGGAACGCCTGCAGCACGGACTCCCGGGCGTTCTGCAGATCGGTAGCCCTCATGCTGGTCGGCGGCTCCATGGCTACCTCGGCGGCCACCTGGAAGAGGTGGGTGGCGATCATGTCGCGGAAGGCTCCGGTCGCGTCGTAGAACTCTGCGCGGTCGTCCACGTCGAGCGTCTCGGGAACGTCGATCTGCACCTGGTCGACGTGCTCCTTGCACCAGATGGCGTCGAACATCTCGTTGGCGTAGCGGAGCGTGTGCAGGTTCTGGGTCGCTTCCTTCCCGAGGAAGTGGTCGATCCGGTAGACCTGCTCCTCCTTCATCACCGACTGGACGAGGTCGTCGAGCTCGTGAAAGGTCTTCGTCGAGGTGCCGTACGGCTTCTCGTAGACCACCCGGGCGTCCTCGGGCAGCAGGTCGTGCTCGTGCAGACCTTCGGTGATCTTGACGAACGCCGTCGGCGGGATGGCGAGGTAGTGGATATAGCGGGCCCGCGTGGCCAGCTCATCGTGGGCCTCCTGCAGCACGTCGAGCATGCTGCCCGGGTTGGATCGCTCGAAGCCGCCACCGGCGAAGCGCAGCCGGTCAGCGAAGGACTTCCAGTCCGACTCCGACCCGACGCCCCCGGCGAACTCGTCGAGGGAGTCCCGGACCTGGTCGCGGAAGCTCTCGTGCGGGATCTCGCCGCGGCCGTTACCGACCAGCAGCCAGTTCTCGGGCAGCAAGCCGCGGCAGCTCAGCTCGTAGAACGCCGGCATCACCATCCGCTTGGACAGGTCGCCCGTGGCCCCGAAGAGCACGAAGACGGTGGGATCGGGCGACTGGTGCGGTGACATGCGGCTCCCTGATCTGGGGGACACCCGCTCTGGGTGTCCGGTACGACGGTACGACGGTGCGCGGTACGACGGTGCGCGGCCCGACGGTGCGCGGCACGGCGGAGCGGCGGTGCCCAACCGCCGCCCACCCTCTCATTTCGTGGTGCCGCCAAGATTATCGGTACCGCACTCGGGTGGGTTAGGGTGCCGCGCACCGGGGGACGTCAGCGACGTCTGGAGCCCCCATGCCCGTGCCCGCCTTCTCCGCCCCGCCCTGCCGCCAACGCGCCCCCCGGGCGGCCGGCGTGGTCGCCACCGCCGTCGTGGCCGCGCTGACCTGGGGGGCCGTGCTGGGTACGGCGCCCGCGGCCGCGGCGCCGGTGGTCGCTGCCGTCCACCCGACCTCCGCGACCGACCGGGCGCTCGCGACCAAGCTCACCGGGGTGCTCACGGACCCGCGGGTGACCGCCGGCACCACCTCGGCTGTGCTGATGGACGCCGGCGACGGCCGGGTGGTCTTCGCTCGGAATCCGAGCCAGGCCCTCACCCCGGCGTCGAACACCAAGCTGCTGACGGCGGCGGCGGCGATGGGGACACTTGGACCGTCGTACCGTTTTCGCACCCAGGTGATCCGCAGGGCGCCGGTCAGCCACGGAGTGATCGGGGGCAACCTCTACCTCAAGGGCTGGGGCGACCCCACCACGCGCGAGTCCGACTACGCCTCCCTCGCGGCGCAGCTCCGGGCTCGCGGGGTGCGGGGGGTGACCGGACGGTTGGTGGTCGACGCGACCTTCTTCGACTCCGACCGCTACAACGACTACTGGTCGAGCAGCTACGTCAACGACTACTACGCCGCGCAGACCAGTGCCCTCACGGTGGCCCCGGACGACGACCTCGACTCCGGGACCGTGATCCTGCGGGTCAGCCCGGCCACGAGGACGGGGAAGAAGGCCACGGTGACGGTGCTGCCGGCGTCGGCACGCGGCTACGTCAAGGTCAAGAACCAGACCGTCACCTCGGGCAGCGGGGCCAGCACCATCTCGGCCCGGCGTGCCGCGGGCACCTCGACCTTCACCGTGCGCGGCTCGATCCGCACGGGAGCGGGGGCGACCAACAGGCTGCTCACGGTGAACCGGCCTGATCTCTACGCCGCCGCGGTCTTTCGTACCCAGCTGACCAAGGCGGGGATCAGGGTGTCCGGCCCGACCGTGACGGCCCGGACGCCGAGCCGCGGTCGTCTCGTGATCGCAACCGACTACTCGATGCGGCTCGACCAGTTGCTGGTGCCGTTCCTCAAGCTCTCCAACAACCTGCACGCGGAGGCGTTGACCAAGGCGATGGGGCGCAAACGCAGCAACTCCGGCAGCTGGCAGGCCGGTACGGCGGCGACCCGTGCCTATCTCAGGTCGATCAAGGTCTCGACGGCGGGGCTCGTGCTGCGCGACGGGTCGGGTCTCACGCGCGCGAACCGGATCTCGACGACCACGATGGGGAGTCTGCTGGTGAAGGTGCGCCGGCAGAGCTGGTCCAGCTCCTTCTACGCCGCCCTGCCGGTGGCTGGAGTCACCCAGCGCCTGCTCGGTGGCACCCTGCGGCACCGGATGAACGGCACCGCGGCGGTCGGCAACGCCCGCGGGAAGACCGGCACGCTGACCGGGGTGACGGCGCTGTCGGGCTACGTGCGCGACCGGGGCGGTCGGCTTTACGCGTTCGCCATGATCAGCAACTACCGTGGCTCGACCCCGCGCCCGGTGGAGGACACCTTCGTGGTGACGGTGGCCACGCACCGGCGCTGAGCCGGGTAGCTGCCGGATGGATAACGTGGGACCGTGCCCGACGCCGTGTTCAAAGACCTCTGCATCGATGTGGTCGACCTGTCCGTGGCCGGCCCGTTCTACGCCGCGCTTCTGGGCCTGAGCTACGACCCGTCCCGGAACCGGCTCGAGGGGGAGCGGCCCGAGCAGACGGTGTGGCTCAACGAGGTCTCGGAACCGAAGACCGGGAAGAACCGGGTGCACCTCGACGTGCACGTATCCGGGCTCGACGCCGTGCGAGCACTCGGCGCGACCGACGTGCAGGCCTACGAGCACTGGACGGTGTGGGCCGACCCGGAGGGTCAGGAGTTCTGCGCCTTCGTGCGGGAGCAGTCGGTGGGCTATCGGTTGTTCGAGCTGTGCGTGGACGCCACCGACCCTCCGGGACTGGCGTCGTGGTGGGCCGATCGGCTGGGGACGGAGGCGGAGCACGACATCGCGGACCCGTGGTGGTCGTTCGCCGGGGGTGCCTCGGGATTGCCCTGGGACGTGGTGGTCAATACGGTGCCGGAGCCGAAGACCGCCAAGAACCGGGTGCACTGGGACGTCTGGGGTGACGCCCGCACGCTCGTGGCGGCGGGGCGTCCTGGGTGCGGCCGCGGGACCCGGAGATCGGGTGGGACGTACTCGCCGACCCTGAGGGCAACGAGTTCTGCGTCTTCGCCCCCGGATCGTGATCGCCTCGCCTCGGCCCGGTCTCATCTCACAGGGATCCCACAGGGCCGTCGGTTAGATTTGAGCCTTAGTCAGGAGGGCGTCATGTCGTTTGGCAAGCAACCGAGCTCGATCTTCCAGCTCAACTTTCCCCAGTCGGTCGGGATCTACCCGACCTACGCCGACGCGCAGAAGGCCGTCGACTACCTCTCCGACGAGAAGTTCGAGGTCCAGAACCTCGCCATCGTCGGCACCGACCTCAAGTCCGTTGAACGCGTGCTCGGCCGGCGCACCTGGGGCAGTGTGATCGGCTCCGGTGTCCAGTCCGGGGTGTCCACGGGTCTGTTGGTCGGGCTGGTGGTGTTGATCTTCGCGCCGTCGGGCAACACCTTCGCCCTCCTCGCGGTCGCGCTGGCCATCGGCATCGTGATCGGGATCGCCTTCGCCGCCATCGGTTACGCGATGAGCGGCGGTCGTCGTGACTTCACCTCGGTAACCCAGACCGTGGCGACCAAATACGAGGTGCTCTGCGAGCACAAGGTGGCCCAGCAGGCACGCGACATGCTGAACGGCATGCCGGGCGCGCGTGCCGCGGCCTTCGAGTAGTCCCAGCCTGGCCACCGGCGTGCTGCCTGCTACCGACCGTGCCTTGCTGCACCGGGTCGCCCGAGCGCAGAGCGAGGGTCGGACCCCGTCCCTGGTCGCCGGGGTGGTCCGCGCCGGGTCGCTCGTCTGGTCGGCGGGCCGGGGTGAGACCGCCGGGGCCCCGCCCGACGCCGACACCCAGTACCGGATCGGCTCGATCACCAAGACCTTCGTGGCGGTGGCCATCATGCGGCTGCGCGACGAGGGTCGCCTGACCCTCACCGACCCGGTCGACGTCCACCTGTCGGGCTCGGCCGTGCCGCGGCCCACGATCGCCCAGCTCCTGACCCACACCTCGGGGCTGACCGCCGAGCCGCCCGGTCCGTGGTGGGAGCGGACCCCGGGAGTCGACGACCTCGGCAGCCGCGTCGGCGACCAGCCCGATCGTTACGTCCCCGGGACCCGGCTGCACTACTCGAACGTGGGGTTCGCCGTGCTCGGGGAGATCGTCGGCCGGCTTCGCGGAGTGTCGTGCCTGCGGGTCATCGAGGCGGAGATCCTCGCCCCGCTGGGGATGCGACGCACGACGGCGGCGCCGGTCGAGCCGTACGCCCGGGGTTGGGCCGTGCACCCGTACGCCGATGTGCTGTTGCCCGAACCCGCGCAGGACGCGCGGGCGATGGCGCCGGCGGGTCAGCTCTGGTCCACCGTCGCCGACCTCGGCCGCTGGACCGCGTTCCTGGCGGGCGACACGGGTGACGTGCTCGCCCCCGACACCCTGGCCGAGATGCAGGTGCCCGGCCCGGTCGACGACGCCGACACCTGGACCACGGCCTGGGGGCTCGGGCTCCAGCTGCGACGCGGGACGTCGAGGCTGGGCCACCGCCGTACGGTCGGGCACGGCGGCTCGATGCCGGGCTTCCTCGCCGCCGTGCTAGCTGAGCCGGCAACCCGAACCGGTGTCGTCGCGTTCGCCAACGCCACGTCTGGACCCGCGCTGATGACGCTGGCCGACGACCTGCTCGACGTGCTCGCCACCCACGAGCCGGCTCTCCCGCCGCCGTGGCGTCCACTGGCCGTCGCCGACCACGCGCTGCTCGAGCTGGCGGGTGCCTGGTTCTGGGGTCCGGCGCCGTTGATCATGGTCCTGCGGGCCGACCGGGGCCTGGAGCTGACCGCCCCGGGGGCGGGGCGGGAGTCGCGCTTCCGGCCGGTCGGCACCGACGTGTGGGTGGGGCTGGACGGGTACTACGCCGGCGAGACGCTGCGGGTGGTGCGCGACGCGGACGGCGCGGTCGCCCACCTCGACCTGGTCACCTTCGTGCTCACCCGGCAGCCGTACGACGTCGCTGCCGACGTCCCCGGCGGCGTGGATCCCGGGGGCTGGCGGGGCGGTCGGTCGTGATCATCGGTGCGCCGGGTCGATCCCCGACAGGTGGGCTCAGAGCCAGCGGTTCTTCTTGAAGCCGAGGTAGAGCAAGATCATCACCGCGGCCATGACCCCCAGCGCAAACAGGTAGCCATATTTCAGCTGGGTGTCGGGCATGTTCACGAAGTTCATCCCCCAGATGCCCGCCAGGAACGTGGGGACGGCCACGATCGCCACCCAGGCAGAGATCTTGCGCATGTCCTCGTTGTCGGCGACCGAGGACCGGGCCAGCCCGGCCTGCAGGATCGAGGTCAGCACCTCGTCGAACGCGGCCACGGCCTCGGCGGCCTCGGTGTGGTGATCGGCCAGCTCGCGGAAGTAGGCCCGGGCCTCGTGCGGGACCATCGAGAAGTCCCGGGTCGCCAACCGCTGCAGGGGTGCGCCGAGCGGGATGACCGCGCGCTTGAACTCGATCAGCTCGCGCTTGAGCTGGTAGACCCGGTCGACCTCGTGGCTGCCCTGGCGGGAGAAGACCAGCGACTCGACCTCGTCCACGTCGGTCTCGAACTCGCGCACCACCTCCAGGTAGTCGTCGATGATCTTGTCGGTGATCGCGTAGAGCACCGTGGACGGGCCCTGGGCCAACCGCTCGGGGTCGGCCTCCATCGACCGCCGCAACGCGCTCAGCTGAGCGTGCTCGCCCCGCCGGACGGTGATCACGAAGTGCCTGCTCACAAAGACCATGACCTGACCGGTGGAGACGATCTCCGACGAGTCGGTGAACTTCTCGTGCTCGACGTAGGCGACGGTGGAGATCACCATGAACAGGTCGTCCCCGAACGTCTCCAGCTTCGACCGGCTGTGCCCGTGGACGGCGTCCTCGATGGCCAGCGGGTGCAGGTCGAACTGCGGCGACAGGGCCAGCAGGTCGGCGTCGGTCGGGTCCTTCAGACCCAGCCAGACGAAGCCCTCACCGCTGCAGGCCCGCCGGGCCGCGGTGCCGAGGTCGGCCGCCGGCTGCCGCGTCCCGTTGATGTACCAGCCCCAGGCCACCACCGAGCTGGGGGCGGGGGTGGGGACGTCGGCGGCGGGTCGCCCATGGTCGGGGCGGCGACCCAGGACGCTGAGCGAGGAGAGGTAGCGTTCGCGCGGAGTCTTCGCCGCCGGCCTGGCCATCTCAGTCGCCCGCGGGGGTGTCCTGGGCCGCGAGCAGCGGCGCCATCCAGGCCTCGACGTCGTCGGCGGTCCGGGGGAGCCCGGCCGACAGGTTCTCGTTGCCCTCGGCGGTGATCAAGATGTCGTCTTCGATCCGCACCCCGATGCCCCGCAGCTCCGCCGGCACGAGCTCGTCGTCGGCCTTGAAGTACAGACCCGGCTCCACGGTGATCACCATGCCCGGGGCGAGCGTGCCCTCGCGGTAGTTCTGCTGCCGGGCCTGCGCGCAGTCGTGCACGTCGATGCCCAGGTGGTGTGAGGTGCCGTGCACCATCCACCGCCGGTGCTGCCCACCCTCGGCGGACAGCGACTCGGCGGCGCTGACGGGGAGCAGTCCCCAGTCGGCCAGGTGGGTGGCGACCACCGCGACCGCGGCCCGGTGCACGTCGGAGAAGGTGGCGCCCGGTTGGGCGGCCGCGATGCCGGCCTCCTGAGCGGCCAGCACCGCGTCGTACACCTTCCGCTGGTCGGCGCTGAACCGCCCGCCGATCGGCAGGGTGCGCGTCACGTCGGCGGTGTAGAGGGTGTCCAGCTCGACCCCCGCGTCGATCAGGATCAGGTCGTCGGACCGGAGGGCTCCGTCGTTGCGGATCCAGTGCAGCGTGCAGGCGTGGTTGCCCGAGGCGGCGATGGTGTCGTAGCCCACCGCGTTGCCGACGTGGCGGGCGTGCAGGCCGAAGACACCCTCGACCCAGCGCTCACCGCGCCCCCGCCGTACGGCGTCGGGCAGGTCGGCGACCACGGCCGCGAAGGCGTCGGTCGTCGCGGCGCAGGCGCCCCGCATCTGGTCGGCCTCGAAGGCGTCCTTGACCAGCCGCAGCTCGCTCGCGGCCACGGTCAGCTCGTCGTCGGCGGACGTGTCGGGCGCGTCGTCGTCCGCGCTGGTGGTCTGGCCCGACCGGGCCTGCGCACGAGCCCGGTCGACGGTGGCCGTCACGTCCCGGTCGGCGTCGCGGATGACCCGGATCGAGGTCTGGTCGGCGTTCTTGGCCAACGCGTCGCCGAGCCCGTCAGCGTGGGCGCAACTCAACCCGGTGAGCCCGCTCATCTCCTCGATCGACTCCCGCTGACCGACCCACATCTCGCCGTAGCGGGCGTCGGCGTAGAACTCCTCGGAGTCCCGCGGGGCGCGGGGGCGGAAGAACAGGGTGGCCTCGGGTCCGGCGTCGGTCGGCTCGATCACCAGCACCGCGTCCGGCTCGCGGTCGGTCCCCAGGCCGGTCAGGTGGGCGAACGCCGAGTGCGGTCGGTAGCGGTAGTCGGTGTCGTTGGACCTGATCTTGAACCCACCCGCGGGGAAGACGAGCCGCTCACCGGGGAACTGGGCGGCGATGGCGGCCCGTCGGGCGGCCGCCGGGCCGCTGGCGGGCAAGGCGGTGGTGGTCTCCGCCGCGTACGGGCTCCACCCGGTGGCGATGAACGCCTTGAAGGCGTCGGAGAAGGGGGTCTGCCGGTTCGGCAGCGCAGGCTGCTGGTCGCTCATCGCGGTCTCCTCAGCTGGTGAGTGCCGCGTCGCTCCGCGACGGAGCACTCCGGATGCAGCGCCCGGGTCGCAGGCGGGTGCCGCTCTCCATTGTGACACCGCGTCGATCGCCGTGCCCCGCCACGTCGGTGCCGGTCGGTCGAGGCGGGCCGACCCGCCGACTAGGGTTCCACGAGTGCCATCCCCACCGCCGATGATCGCGTCCGCCCTACGGCGGGCGCCGCTGGAGCGGCTCGGCTTCCGACCCGACGACGCGGCCGACACCGGCGCCCTGATCGCTCGGGCCGACGACACGGTGCTGACCGCAGTCGCTGAGCTCGCCGAGCGGCTCCGCGCACGGATCGCGACCTTCCCCGGCGCGTGCCCAGAGGTGGATCTCGTCGAGGGTGTCAGCGCGGGCGAGGTCTTCCTGCTCGCCTTCCTGGCCACCGTGGACGACGTCCGGGCCGCTCACCGGGCGCGCGGGATCGACGACGACGTGTCCTGGCGCTCGCTCTCCGACCTCGGTCAGCAAGTCGGGGTCCATCGGCAGACGTACGGCGAGTTTGGGCTGCACACCCAGGACTGGGTCGCCAGCAGCTCCTGGGCCGCCAACCTGTTCTGGCTCGGCCGACTGCAGTTCAACCTCAAGGACGTCCCAGACCACCCCGGCCGGTGGTGGGTGTCGGCCCACATCCCTGCGTCGGGACCGCTCACCCCGGAGCTCGTCGAGCACTCCCTCGGTGCCGCTCAGACCTTCTTCGCGGCGCACTTCGCCGACTGTCCCGCCGACGCGTTCCACTGCGAGTCGTGGTTGCTGGACCCGCAGCTGGCCGAGGCCGTCCCCGGATCGAACATCGCGGCCTTCCAGGCTCGCTGGTCCCGCTACGGCGAGCCCTATCTGGCCGACGACGACGTGCTCTTCTTCGTCTTCCGGCGCCGGGGTGAGGTCGACCTCGACCTGCTGCCGCAGGACAGCCGGCTCGAACGCGCCGTGGTCACCACGTTGCGGTCCGGGGGACATTGGCGCGCGTACCACGGCCTGGTGCGGTGGTGACGCGGCTGCTGACCGGCGAAGGTCGGTGGGCCAGGATGGACCCATGAGCAACGAGGTGCAGACCGAGGTCTGGTTGGTCCGGCACGGCGAGACCGAGTGGAGCCGCGACGGCCGGCACACCGGTACGACCGACCTGCCGCTGACCGCCACCGGCGAGGAGCAGGCCCGACGGCTGCTGGGTCACCTGGACCCCGCCGCGTTCGACCAGGTCTGGAGCTCACCGCGGCAGCGGGCGCGGACCACCGCCGAGCTGGCCGGATTCAGCGGCGAGGACGCTCCGCAGATCGTGCCCGAGTTGGCCGAGTGGGACTACGGCGACTACGAGGGTGAGACCAGCGACCAGATCCACGAGGCGACGCCCGACTGGACCATCTGGACGCACGGGGCGCCGGGCGGTGAGTCCGTCGACCAGGCTCGGGCCCGCTTCGAGGGTGTCGTGCGGCGGTTACAGACCTCCGGGGCGGCCCGGGTGCTCTGCTTTGCGCACGGGCATTCGCTGCGGGCGCTCAGCCTGTGCTGGATGGATCTCGGGTTCGCCGTCGGCGAGCGGTTCCCGCTGGAGACCGGGACGGTCTCGGTGCTCGGCTGGGCCAAGGGTGACCCAGCCCTCGAGCGGTGGAACTGCCGGCCCTGATCGGGTCGGCCGCCGGGGGCGATGATGGGCTCATGGACTCCGAGCACAGCGCTGCGCCCGACGTCAGCGACGACACGGTGAAGGCCCTCGGCACCTTGTCCGAGGCGCTGGAGAAGGTGGAACGGGCCCGTGGCCACCTCTACGCCTTCCACCAGCTGAGCGGGGCTGCCGACATCGCGCTCGGCGAGGCCGTCGACCAGCTTCGTCGCGCCGGCCACGCCACGGTCGCCGACGGGCTGGACCGCGTGCTGGTGGGGCGGAACGTGCTGCCTGGTCGGTGGACGTTCCAGATCGTCGAGGAGTACGACGACGACTACTGGTCGGTGTTCCGCGCGCTCGAGGCCGACGCCCGCCAGCAGCTCGTCGGTGGTCGTCGGCACCTGCTGGAGGCCGGGATGAAGCGCGCCGAGGTCACGCCAGGGGAGCCCGGTCACGAGCTCACCCCGGCCGATCTCGGCGAGTCAGCCATCACGGACCGCGGGTGATCCCGGGGTCACTCAGGGGGGACGGAGTCGATCAGCTGTTGCCGCTTGCTCCACAGCAACGCGGCCGAGATGCCGGTGGCCGCGACCATCACGGCCGCCATCGGGAACGCCGTACCGTCGGCCAGAGCGCCCACGATCGGCGCCGACAGGCCACCGATCAGGAACTGCGCCGAACCGAGCATGGCGGCCGCGGTCCCGGCGGAGTCGCCGTGCCGGTTGAGCGCGATCGCGGGGGCGTTCGGGAACGACAGCCCGCAGGCCGCGATCACGAACCAGAGGGGGATCATGAAGCCGAGGATCCCGCCGACGCCGGTCAGAGCCAGCGTGGCCAGCACCAGGGCGGACGCGAACCCACCGGTGACCGCCGCGGTCATCACCCGGGGGGCACCGTAGCGGCGGACCAGGACCGGGTTGAACTGCGAGCTGGCGATGAGGCCGACCGCGTTGAGACCGAAGGCGAGGCCGAACTGCTGCGGCGACAGTCCGTAGATCCCCTGGAGGATGAACGGGGACCCCGCGACGTAGGCGAACATCGCCGCAAACATGAACCCCGCCACCAAGACCATCGTGACGAAGATGCCGTCGCGGAACAGCGTTCCGTACGCACGGAGGGACTGGGCCGGACGCGCCGCGAACCGACGCTGCACCGGCAGGGTCTCGGGCAGCGCGTAGACGGCGAGCACGACGAGCAGCACCGCGATGACGGCCAGCACGACGAAGATGCCGCGCCACGAGGTCAGGGTGAGCAGCCCGCTGCCGAGGCTCGGAGCCAGGATCGGGGCGACGCCGAGGACCAGGATCAGTCGCGACAGCAGCTGAGCGGCCTTGTTGCCGCTGAAGAGGTCACGGACGACGGCCATCGCCGTGACGGCAACGGCGGCGGCGAACAGGCCCTGCAGCACACGGGTGAGCGTCAGCACCTCCACGCTCGGTGCGAGTGCACACAGGATCGACATCAGCCCGTGGCCGACCAGTCCGACGAGCAGCGGACGACGACGTCCGAAGGTGTCCGACAGCGGACCGGCGACGAGCTGGCCGAGCCCGAGGCCGGCCAGCAGCCCCGAGATGGTCAGCTGGGCCGCGGCGGGCGTGGCCGCCAGGTCGGCGGTGAGCGCCGGCAGCGCCGGTAGGTAGGTGTCGATGGTCAGCGGACCGATGGCGCTGAGCGCACCCAGAACGAGGACCAGCTGGACGTATTTGCGACCGACGAACGAGTCACCGAGGGCCGGTGCGGCGGGCTCGACGACCTGGGGCTGGACGGCCCGGGGGGTGGGGTCGATCGGGGTGGGCGCGACGGGAGCGTCGACGGGGCTGTTCACGGGGTACCTCGGAACACGTGGGTACGGGTGGGTCGCGCTCACCGCAGTGTGAGTTGTCCAGAAGAACCCCGGCCGTGGAGCATCCATTCCGTGATCGGAATCGATTTCGAAGGGTCGAGAGCTCTCGGTCCGCACCCGCCAGCCGGACGAGTGGGTCCGCGCCCCTAAAGTGGGTCGACGAATCCGGTTCGACCTGGCCGACGAGCACCACGCCCGGCACCATCCACCGGCACCATCCACCGGCACCATCTACCGGCACCATCTACCGGCACCATCGAGAGGAGGGCTGACGCATCAAAGCCGATCACGGGGCCCAGTTGCGACTCCTGGACGTCCAGGCGACCGACACCGGGATCGCCCAGCTGGCCCACCGCCGCGCGACTCTGCCGGAGCACGGGGTGATCTCGACCCTCAGCGCCGAGCGTGCGGCCGCGGCAGCCGATCTGATCAAGGCCCAGACCGCGGTCAGCGATCTCGAGTCCGACACTAGCCGGGCCGAACGTGACCTGGAGCCCGTGCGTGACCGGTTGACGCGCAACGAGAAGCGGATCGCGGACGGGACCATCGCCGACCCCAAGGCCCTCAGCGGGCTGATCGAGGAAGTCGCCCACCTGCACCGCCGGATCGGTGAGCTGGAGGACCAAGAGCTCGAGCTCATGGAGCAGCTGGAGCAGGCCGGCCGCGACCGCGACGCCTGCCAGGCCCGGGTCGCCGAGATCGACACTCGGCTGGCTGAGCTGACCGCCACGCGCGACGCCAAGGTCGCCAAGCTCGCAGCGCAGACGGCCGAGCTGGCCCGCGAACGCGCCGGCCTCGTCCCCGACGTCCCCGCCGACCTCCTTGCCCTCTACGGCAAGCTCGCGGCCAGCCACGGCGGCGTCGGCGCGGCCGAGCTCAAGGCACGCCGTTGCACCGGTTGTCAGCTCGAGGTGAACGCCGCCGACCTGCGGGTGATCGCGGCCGCGCCGGCCGATGAGGTGCTGCGGTGCGAGGAGTGCGGTCGGATCCAGGTCCGGACGTCGGCGTCGGGGATCTGAGCATGACCAAACGCCCCGCCGACGTCCAGGGCGGCCCGGACTTCTTCGCGTCGTCTGCTCCAGGCGGTGACGAGCCCGACGCCGGACCGCTCGACGAGCTCACCCCGCCCCGCGCCACCCCGAGCGGCCGTTCCTTCGTGGTCGAAGCCGACGGTGGTTCGCGCGGCAATCCCGGCCCCGCCGCCTACGGCGCCCTCGTCCGCGACGCGAGCTCAGGCGAGCTGGTGGACGAGGAGGGTCAGACCCTCGGGGTCGCGACCAACAACGTGGCCGAGTACTCCGGCCTGATCGCCGGTCTGGAGATGGTGCGAGAGATCGACCCGGGTGCCAGCGTCGAGGTGCGGATGGACTCCAAGCTGGTGATCGAGCAGATGGCCGGACGCTGGAAGGTCAAGCACCCGAGCATGGTGCCGCTGGCCCTCGCCGCGCAGAAGCTGCGGCCGGTCCGGGTCCGATGGACCTGGGTCCGTCGCGAGCAGAACAAGGCCGCCGACCGATTGGTCAACCTGGCCCTCGACGGCGAACCGATCCGCCGCAGCCACCCGGTCCCGGGGGAAGCAGCCGTGGACGGGACCACGACGGAGGACCGCTGATGCCCGCACAGCGGCTCGAGATACCTCAGCTGCGCGGCGCGGACGTGGCCGCCGTCCCTGAGGGCGTCCCCACCGACATCGTCGAGCGGCTCGCGGCGATCCGCGCCGAGCTGCAAGTGCCGCCGACCTTCCCCGCCGAGGTCACCGCCGCTGCGCAGGCTGCCGCCCGGGCCCCTCGGCTCCCCGCCCTGGATCGCACCGACCTCGAACTGATCACCATCGACCCACCCGGGTCGGTCGACCTCGACCAGGCGCTGCACATCGGACGCGACGGGGACGGCTTCGTGGTCAGCTACGCGATCGCCGACGTCGGCGCGTTCGTGGCCCCGGGCGACCCGGTCGACGTGGAGTCGCACCGACGGGGGCAGACGCTGTACGCCCCCGACCACCGGACCCTGCTCTACCCACCGGAGCTGGGGGAGGGTGCTGCCTCGCTGCTACCTGATCAGGAGCGTCCGGCGCTGCTGTGGACGATCCGGCTCGGTCCCCACGGTCGGACCCTTGACGCCGAGGTGGTGCGGGCTCGGGTGCGCAGCCGCCGCCAGCTGAGCTATGAGGCGGCCCAGGCCGACATCGACGCCCCGGCGCTCGGCGGTGCGGCGGGGGAGACCCTGCCGCTGCTCAAGATCGTCGGACAACTGCGCGAGGAGCGCGAACGCCAGCGCGGTGGGGTCAGCCTGGAGACCGGCGAGCAGGAGGTGCAGGTCGCCGGCGACGTCTGGAGCCTCAGGTTCCGGGCCGCCCTGCCGGTCGAGGGCTGGAACGCGCAGATCTCGCTGCTGACGGGGATCTGCGCGGCCCACCTGATGATGTACGGCCAGATCGGGATCCTGCGTACGCTGCCTCCGGCCGACCAGGGCGCGCTGACCCGGCTGCACCGGACGGCCAAGGCGTTGGGCATCCCGTGGCCGGCCGAGCTCGACTACCCGGAGTTCGTCCGTTCGCTCGACCCGAGCGCGCCGGCCCACGCGGCCATGATCAACGCCTGTACCCGGTTGTTCCGCGGTGCGGGCTACCAGGCCTTCAGCGGTGGGATCCCCGAGCAGGCCGAACACGCGGCACTGGCCATCGACTACGCCCACGTCACCGCACCCCTGCGTCGGCTGGCCGACCGCTACGCCGGCGAGATCTGCGTCGCGCTCTGCGCCGATGAACCGGTGCCGGCCTGGGTGCGCAGCGCGCTGGACGCACTGCCCGCGCAGATGCAGAGCTCCGACCGCCGGGCCAAGGCGTACGACCGCGCGATCGTCGACGCGGTCGAGGCCCTCGTGCTGCGTCCCCGGCTGGGTGAGGTCTTCACCGGCACCGTCCTCGAGGTGGACGAAAAGCGCCGCCGCGGCACGATCATGATCAGCGACCCGGCCGTGGAGGCCCGGATCGACGGACCGGACCTGCCGCTCGGTCAACCGGTGCGGGCCACCCTGGTGAGCGCGGACGTGGCTACCGGTGCGGTCCGCTTCGCGCCGGCCTGAGGCACCCCCGACAGGGTCCGGGCGACTCAGCGCAGCTGGTCGAGGATCTTCTCGGCCGCCGCGGTGCTGGTCGGCTGCAAGCCGTCGTCGAGGATGACGAAGGTGGCCCGGTCCCCGCGTCGGGCGGCGACCTCGGTCCATCGTCCGTCGGGGTAGCGGCGACGGTCGATGAGCCCCTTGCTCGACGGCACCACCGTGGCCTCGACGACCTCCGGGTCGGTGCAGGCCCGCACCTGGGCGAGGTAGCGGTCGAAGAAGGCGGCCGCCTTCGCGGCGTTGCCGAACTGCAGCACCAGACCCACGCCCGGGGCGGTGCCTCGGACGTAGCTGCCTTCCAAGGCGGCCGTCGGGTCGGGGTAGTCGTCGCGGGTGACGTCGGCGCAGCCGATGGTGATCAGGTCGTGCGCCGCGTACCGCGGGTCCTTCGCGTGCACCCAGGTGCCGTTGCCCACGAAGCCTTCTTCGGCGCCGCCCGCCCGGGCGCGCGTCTGCCACCCGGCCGGCACCGGGAGCGAGCTCGCGCTCAAGCGTCCGGCCGTGGACGGCGCGGGCTTGCTGGGGGCCGGGGGTGGCGGCAGGGTGGTCGTGGTGGTCGGTTCGGTGATCGACCGCGCGGTCGACGGCCGGCCGGACGCAGACGCGCTCGTCGACGCAGGGGCCGCCGTCGGCGACGGCGACCCGCCAGCAGCAGGCGTCGGCACCGGGACCGAGGTCGGGTCGCGAGGCGGCGAGGACTCGGTGCACCCGGCCGTCACCCCGACCGAGGCCACGGCGACGACGACGACGACGAGCCGCCACGTCCTCACCGGTCGTACTCGAAGTGCTGGTAGTCCCGTCCCGGGTCCCACAGGCCGCCCCAGAAGTAGCCCTCCTTGCGTAACGCGGAAGTCAGATAGCTCCTGGAGACCAGCATCCCGGTGCGGCGCGGCGACCGGTCGATGTAGCTCTTCCCGTTGGCCGGCCACCACCTGCCGTTCGCGTCGCGGTAGGGGTTCTCGACGGTGTTGGCGTCGATCGCGATCCCGTACGAGTGGGGCGACTGGGCGTAGGGGTTGCCGACCACCTTGCGGCAGTTGAAGCCGGAGGTGTTGTCGGCCGCCATCTGCTGGGGGTCGTTGCCGCCGTACGCGTTGGGGTTGTTCATCTTGCGGATCGGGTAGCCGGCGTCGAGCGCCTTCTTGAACGAGCGGGTGATCTCGTCGGCCAGGTTCGCCCGGACGATGATCACCCCGCGGTGCAGCCGATGGTCGAATCCGTAGAAGTTCATCGTGATCGTCGCCAGCTTCGACGGTCCGACCGGGCAGCCGGGGTGGTACGTCTTGGCGACGTCGGCGGAGGTCGTCTTCCGCACCACCGCGTGCAGCGCCTTGACGCGGGCGATCGGCGCCGAACGACTGAGCTCGACGCGATCGCGGTTGGCGACCCGGTAGCCGGTGCGGACGGAGTAGGACCGGAGCAGGCTCCGGCCCGTGTCGAACGTGAGAATGAACCCGCCCGAGCGGTCGGTCCGGGCAGTCGCCTTCTGGTGGTAGGCCTTCCCGCTCTTGACCTGCAGGGCGATCGCGACGCCGGCCCGGGCGGGGTTGACCGACCCGCGGACCGTGGTCGTGGTGAGGGCGTCGATCCGCGCTTTCGGGGTGCTGAGGCTGACCGAGGCGTCGCGGACGCTCACGTCGACCTCGGGGCTGCGGACGACCCTCGCGCCGGTGGGGCTCCCGCCGAGAGTGGCCCGGAAGTGCTGGGTGCCGCGGGCCGTCACGTTCCGGCGGGCGGCGAAGTCCCCCTTCGCATCGGTGGTGGTGGTGGCGGCGCGATGCCACTTCTTGTCCGAGCCGTACTGCCAGACCTCGACCCGCCGGCCCGTGGTCGTCGTATCGAGCGATCCGGTGAAGGCGTAGTACCCGATGTCTTCGAAGAACCTTCCAGCCTGCGGTGACCCGCCGGCCCCGATCCGCAGGCTCACCCGCGCTGGATCGGCCACCCGGGCTGCGGCGGGAGCCTCAGAGCTGCGGCTCGCGCTGGGCGTCGCGGATGTCGGTGTCGTCCCGGGGGCCGTGGTCGACGACGGTGTCGTGTTGGGGGGCGTCGTCGGAGTCGTGCTCGTGGTCGTGGTCGGTGTCGGTGTCGGTGTCGGTGTCGGTGTCGTGCTGGGGGTCGTGGACGACGACGGGGTACTCGTGGTCGGGATCGTGCTCGCGGTGGGAGCCGGGGTCGGCGACGACGTGCCCGGATCGGCCACCGCGAGGCCCGCGGGCCACGCGCAGGCCAACGCCAGACCGGCACAGAGCATCGGGGTGCTGCGCCGCGGGGGGAGTCGCATGGACGATGGAACCACACCAACGTCGGGGGTGGACAGGGAAAAAGGGGAACGAGCCGGCCTGTAAGCCGGATCCTGTGCGCCATCTCGCGATGGCCGGCGATCATCCATCTGCGACCGACGTTGCCGTCGGCCTGGTGCGACCTACCCGGGAACTCGGGCGAGCAGCCCTCGGACGTTCCCGCAGACCCCGGGCGAGCCGGCGTCCTTTTGGTCTTGCTCCCGGTGGGGTTTACCGAGCCGCCCCAGTCACCTGGGGCGCTGGTGGTCTCTTACACCACCGTTTCACCCTTACCTGGTCCGCCGAGGCGTCCAGGCGGTCTCTTCTCTGTGGCACTGTCCCGCGGGTCACCCCGGGTGGGCGTTACCCACCACCGTGCTCTTCGGAGTCCGGACTTTCCTCAGCCGTGGGAACCCACGACCGCGACCGCCCGGCCGACTCGTTCCGCCGTTCAGGGTAGCGGCGTCAAGGCAGGGTGAGCACCTCGGCGCCGGTCTCGGTCACCACGAGCGTGTGCTCGAACTGGGCGACCCGGCTACCGTCGGAGGTGAGCACGGTCCAGTCGTCGTCCCACATGTGCCAGGCGTAGCCGCCCAGGCTGATCATCGGCTCGATGGTGAACGTCATCCCCGGCTCGATCACCGTGGCGTAGAGCGGCTCGTCGTAGTGCGGGATGACCAGGCCCGAATGGAACGCCGTGTGCACGCCGTGGCCGGTGTAGTCGCGGATGACGCCGTACCCGAAGCGCTTGGCGTAGCTCTCGATCACCCGTCCGATCACGTTGACCTGGCGGCCGGGCCGGACCGCCTTGATCGCCCGGTTCAGGGCCTCCTCCGTGCGTTCGGTGAGGAGCCGGGACTCCTGGTCGACCTCGCCGCAGAAGTAGGTCGCGCAGTTGTCGCCGTGCACGCCGTCGACGTAGGCGGTCAGGTCGATCTTGACCAGGTCGCCGTCCTCCAGCGGACGGGCGTCGGGGATGCCGTGGCAGATGACCTCGTTGACCGAGGTGCACAGCGACTTGGGGAAGCCCCGGTAGCCCAGCGTCGAGGGGTACGCGTGGTGGTCGAGCAGGAACTCGTGGCCTATCCGGTCGAGCTCGTCGGTGGTGACCCCGGGAGCCACGACCTCGGACGCGGCGCGCATGGCTTGCGCCGCGATCCTCCCGGCGAGCCGCATCTTCTCGATCGTCTCCGCGGTCTGGACGTGGGACCCGGTGTACGGGTCCGGCGCGTCGTGGCCCACGTAGTGCGGTCGCGGGATGGCGGCGGGGACGTGGCGTACGGGACTGACCGCAGCCGGCTGAACGGGACTCACGCGCTCCAGCCTACGGAGTAGCGTGCGGGGTCCTGTCCTTCGACGGGCCCAGCGCGCGATCACCGGGCTCGGTGACGAGACGACGCGAGACGAGAGGAGACGTCATGGCCGACGACGACTGGTGGTTCAACCTCAACACCCGCTCGGCGGAGCAGGATGCACAGCGAGGCAAGGCCGCGGACCGGCTGGGGCCGTACGGCTCCCGCGAGGAGGCCGAGCGCGCCCTGGACAAGGTGGCGGAGCGCAACGAGGCCGCCGACCGCGAGGACGACTGGGGCGACGAGGACGACTGACACGCCCGACCCATCGCTGAAGAGCGCTCGAACAGACTTTGAGTCCTCGAACACCCCATATATCGCCTGTTCGAGCGACTAAGGGCTGTTTGAGCGTGCGGGACACCTTGACCCCACCTGCGGCGGGTGGTTAATCTCCGTCTAAACCGGTTTAAACCGGTCGACGGAGGCAACGATGCACCGCGAACCCACCATCACCGACGTGGCTCAGCACGCCGGGGTGAGCAAAGGTCTCGTTTCGCTGACCCTCAACAACCGGCCGGGAGTCGCCGCCGAGACCCGACGCCGAATCTTCGCGTCGGTCGATGCCCTCGGGTGGACGCCGAGCACCAGCGCCCGCGGCCTGTCCATGCGGTCGACCTTCGCCCTTGGTCTCGTGGTCCGTCGCTCCGCGGACGTGCTGGCGGCCGATCCCTTCTTCCCCGCCTTCATCGCCGGTGTCGAGTCGGTCCTCAGCGACGTCGGCTGGAGCCTGATGCTCAGCGTCCCTTTCGACGCCCGCGACGAAGAGCGGACCTACCGCCAGCTGGGTGGTCGTCGCGTCGACGGCTTCTTTCTCACCGACCTCCGAGTCGACGATCCCCGACCGAGCCTGCTGGCCGAGCGTGAGGTCGCGGCGGTGATGATCGGACGCCCGTTCACCGACCCGCGGTTCCCCGCCGTCAGCCAGGACGACCGTGCCGGGGTCCGGGCCGCCGTCGAGCACCTTGTCGGTCTGGGCCACACCCACATCGCCTACGTCGCCGGTGACCAGCAGCTCGTGCACGGTCGCCAGCGCCTCGACGCCTTCGTGGCGGCCGTGACGACCGCAGGGCTGAGCGACGACCACGTCATCGGTGAGTTCTCCGCCGCCTCAGGGGCACGTGCCACGGCCGACCTGCTGACCCGCCGCGACCGGCCGACTGCGGTCGTCTACGGCTCGGACCCGATGGCGATCGCCGGGCTGGGTGTGCTGCAGGCCGCCGGGATCGCCGTACCGGCCACGATGTCGGTGGTCGGCTTCGACGGCAACGAGCTCGGCGCCTACCTGCACCCCGCCCTCACCACGGTGCTCACCGACCCGCTGCGGTGGGGCGCCGAGGCGGCGCGCACCCTGCTGCGGGTCATCGAGCTGCGCCCGTCGGACCCCCGAGCACTGGACTACGACCTCCGCCCCGCCGAGTTGCTGCTTCGCGCCTCGACCGCACCGCCACCGCCCTGAACCGCGACCCGTGACCGACCACCGTCAGTCCCCCCACCACCCCATCTCGATGAGGAGAACACCGTGCACCGTCGAATTCTCGCCCTTCTTGCCCTCCCGCTGGCCGTCGGCCTCAGTCTCGCCGGCTGCGGAGGCGGCAGCACACCCAGCAGCAGCGACGCCCTGACCAAAAAGGGACCGATCACCGTCTGGTACTCCAACAACGAGCAGGAGGTGACCTGGGGCAAGGCCATGGTCGCCGCCTGGAACAGCGCCAACCCCGACCAGCAGGTCACCGGGCAGGAGATCCCCGCCGGCAAGAGCAGCGAGGAGGTGATCGGCGCAGCCATCACTGCGGGTACGGCGCCGTGCCTGATCTTCAACACCGCGCCGTCGGCGGTGGGTCAGTTCCAGCGCCAGGGTGGCCTGGTCAACCTGGCGAGCTTCCCCGATGGCGTGTCCTACATCGAGACCCGCAGCGGCGACGTCGCCCAGCAGTACAAGGCGCCCTACGGCGGCTACGACTAGCTGCTGTGGAAAAGCAACCCGGTGATGATCTTCTACAACAAGAAGCTCTTCGCCAAGGCCGGGCTGGACGCCGACCACCCGAAGCTCTCGACCTACGACGACTTCTTGGCCGCGGCCCGCAAGATCAAGAGCTCGGGCGCGGCGACCTACGCCATCAACCCGGCGCCGACCAGCGAGTTCTACCAGTCCCAGTTCGACTTCATGCCGCTCTATGCGGCCGAGACCAAGGGCCAGGGCCTGGTCTCCGACGGCAAGGCAACCTTCGCCGACCAGGCCGGGGTCGACGTGGCGAACTTCTGGAAGACGATCTACACCGAGGGGCTGGCCGGCAAGGAGACCGTCCAGGGCGACGCCTTCGCCGACGGCAAGGCCGCGATGGCCATCGTCGGTCCGTGGGCCGTGTCGGTCTACAAGGGCAAGGTGAACTGGGGATCGGTTCCGGTCCCGACCAAGGCGGGGATGTCGGCCGCCGACACCTGGACCTTCAGCGACGCCAAGAACGTCGGCCTGTTCACCGCCTGCCAGAACCAGGGCACCGCCTGGGAGCTGTTGAAGTTCGCCACCAGTCAGGAGCAAGACGGCAAGCTGCTGCAGACCACGGGGCAGATGCCGTTGCGCGCCGACCTGCAGACCACCTACGCCGACTACTTCACCAAGAACCCGAACTACGTGCTGTTCGGCGACCAGGCGGCGCGGACGGTCGAGGTGCCGACGGGACCCCACACCGTGGAGATGCTGCAGGCGCTGCGTGACGCGTACACCAAATCGGTCATCTCCGGCCAGGGTGACGTCCAGACGGCGTTGCAGGGGGCCGCGGACAAGGTGACCGAGCTGGCCGGGCAGAAGTAGACGATGCGCCGTGTGCTCGGCGCGCAGCCGATCGGTTGGCTGTTCAGTGCGCCGTACCTGGTGTTCGTGATCGCGATCTTCGCCTACCCGCTGGTGTTCGCCGGCTACATGTCCTTCCACGACTACTTCTTCACCGCCCCGGGCGTGAACGTGGATCGTCCGTTCGTGGGGCTGCAGAACTACACCGACGCCCTCGCCGACCCCAAGGTGCGGCAGTCGTTCAAGAACGTCGGGGTCTTCCTGCTGATCAACGTGCCGTTGACGGTCTTCTTGTCGCTGGTGCTGGCCACCCTGCTCAACCAGATCACCCGGCTGCGGACCTTCCTGCGGGTCAGCTTCTACGTGCCCTACGTGACGGCGAGCGTGGCCGTGGTGGCGATCTGGCTGGTGTTGTTCAACGGCAACGGCCTGGTGAATAAGATCCTCGGTTCGGCGGCCCCCGAACCGCCCTGGCTGGTCAACTCGACCTGGGCGATGCCCTCGATCGCCTTCTTCGTGACCTGGAAACAGCTGGGGCTGTTCATCCTGCTGTATCTGGCGGCGTTGCAGAACGTGCCGATCGAGCTGTACGAGTCCGCCGCGACCGACGGCGCGGGACGGCTGGCGCAGTTCTGGAACGTCACCGTGCCGAGCGTGCGACCGGCCACCGTGCTGGTGCTGCTGCTCTCCACGGTGACCGGGGCCAACCTGTTCACCGAGCCCTACCTGCTGACCGGTGGGGGTGGACCCAACGGGACCTCGGCGTCTCCGGTGCTGATCATGTACCAGCAGGGGATCGAACAGGGCAAGCCCGGGTACGACTCGGCCATCGGCGTGCTGCTGGTGATCGGGACCCTGGTGCTCGCCCTGCTGCAGAACCGGTTCGCGGGCGGGCGGGACCGGTGACCCGGGCGGCGGCCGTGCTGCGTGCGGTGGTCCTCGGGGTCGGGGCCCTGGCCTTCCTGTTCCCGTTCTACTACATGATCATCGGATCACTGCAGACCGACCCGGATACCAGCATCCGGGGCGCCTTCCCCGAACCGGGCAACCTCTCGTTCGCCAACTACGGCGACATCGACTCCCGGATCAACCTGCTGCGGGGGCTGCTCAACTCAGGCATCTTCACCGGTGGGGTGCTGATCGGCACCGTGATCTTCGGCGTGCTGGTCGGCTACGCGCTCGCCGTGCTCCAGTGGCGGGGCCGGGGGGCGACGTTCGCCTTGGTCCTGCTGGTGCAGGTGGTGCCCTTCCAGCTGCTCACGGTGCCCCTCTACGTGCTGGTGGCCAGGAACTACGGCCTCGCCGACAACTACCTCGGCATGATCATCCCGTTCTTGATCAACTCGACGGCGGTGGTGATCTTCCGGCAGTACTTTCTGCAGCTGCCCAAGGAGATGTTCGAGGCCGCCCGGATGGACGGGGCCGGAGAGCTCCGGCTGCTCACCTCTGTGGCGTTACCGCTGGTCCGGCCGGCGCTGGTCACCGTCATCCTGCTCACGTTCATCGGACCGTGGAACGAGTTCCTGTGGCCGTTCCTGATCACCAAGCAAGCCGACCTGCAACCGTTGGCCGTCTCGTTGGCCAACTACATCACCAACGTAGCCGCCACGGCCTCGAACCCGTTCGGGGCCATCCTCGCCGGCGCGGCCGTCCTGGCTGCCCCGGTCGTGGTGCTGTTCGTCGTGTTCCAGCGCTACTTCGTGGCCACCGACCTGGGATCCGGAGTGAAAGGATGACCATGACCGCCAGCACACGGACGACGTCAGCGGGGTTCCCCTACCGCCTCGAGCGCGCAGGGGTGATCATGACGCCTGAACCCGGCAACCCGGACGAGGCGGAGGGGGTGCTGAACCCCGCCAGCGGTCGCGGTGCCGACGGTGAGCTCTATCTGCTGCCGCGGCTCGTCGCGGAGGGGAACGTGTCCCGGGTCGGGCTGGCTCGGGTGGTGGTCCACGACGGCGTACCGGTCGAGGTGGTGCGCGAGGGCGTCGTGCTCGCCCCGGAACGATCATGGGAACGCGGAGCGACCAGCGCCGGCACCGAGGACCCGCGGGTCACCCGGATCGACGCGATCGGCGCCTGGGTGATGACCTACGTCGCCTACGGGCCGATGGGCCCCCGGACCGCGGTGGCGGTGTCGGAGGACCTGCGGAGCTGGCGGCGGCTCGGCCCGGTGCTCTACGCCTACGACGACGACCAGGACCTCGACCTGAACCTGTTCCCCAACAAGGACACGGTGTTCTTCCCCGAACCGGTCACCGCGCCGGACGGCACCCGGAGCCTGGCTGTCCTGCACCGTCCGATGTGGGACCTGGACGACATCCGTCCGGGGGAGGGCGCCCGCCCACCGACGTTCCTGACCGAGACCCGGCAGAGCATCTGGATCTCGTTCGTGTCGCTGGCGGCCGTGCAGGCGGACCGGGCAGCCTTGGCGCACTGGGGCGGGCACCGCTTCCTGGCCGGTCCGGAGTTCGCCTTCGAAGAGCTCAAGATCGGTGGCGGTCCACCCCCGCGCCGGGTGCCCGAGGGCTGGTTGATCATCCATCACGGGGTGACCGGGGAGCTGGTCCGCGCCTTCGAGCAGCAGCAGAAGGTCAACTACGCCGCCGGTGCGCTGATCCTGGACGCGGACGAGCCGTGGCGCGTGATCACGCGAACCCACGAACCGTTGCTGGCCGCCGAGACCGAGGACGAACGGCAGGGGATCGTGCCCAACGTGGTGTTCCCGACCGCGATCGAGGAGGTCGACGGCCACCCCTTCGTGTTCTACGGGATGGCCGACTCCAAGATCGGCGTCGCGCGGCTGCTGCGGGTGGAGTCGTGACGGCCCTGCGCCGCGCAGCCGCAGCCGCGACCGCGGTGATCATGGTGCTCTTACCGGCCTGGGTGACCCCGGTCGTCTCCGCGGCAACCGGCACCCGGCTGACCAACCTGGCCCATCTCGACTTCCTGCTCGACGACGTGACCCTGAAGCCCGTGGCCGGGCACACGACGTACCGGTTGGCGCAGGATCGGAGCGTCACGGTGCCCTGGACCTACGCCGACGCCCGGCCGGGTGGCACCTTCGAGCGGGTCGGCGGTGGTCCCAAGGATCCGGTGACCGGCGACTACGGCCAGGGTGCGTTCAACGCCGACGACATCGCCCGCGCCGCCGTGGTCTACCTGCGGGACTGGCGTCAGTCCGGCAACCGGGACAGTCGGCACACGGCGTACGAGCTGCTGCGGGCCGTCGCCTACCTGCAGACCGACCGCGGTCGCGACGCCGGCAACGTGGTGCTGTGGATGCAGGCCGACGGCGACCTCAACCCGAGCGCCGATCCGGTCGAGCTGCCCGATCCTTCCGACTCCGCCGACAGCTACTGGCTGGCCCGGACGATCTGGGCCTACGGCGAGGGGTACGCAGCCTTCCGCGACACCGATCCGGAGTTCGCGGCCTTCCTCAAGGATCGGCTGGCGCTCTCGCTGCGGGCCGTCGACCGGGAGGTCCTGCACCGGTACGGTCGCTATGCGGTGGCCGACGGGGTGCGGGTCCCGGACTGGTTGATCACGGGCGGGGCCGACGTGTCGCCCGAGGCGATGCTGGGGCTGAACGCCTACGTCGCCGCGGTCCCTGGAGATCGGACCGCGAGACGGTCGCTGTCCCGATTGGCTGACGGCGTGGCCGCGATGGGGACCCGGGACCGGCAGAGCTGGCCCTACGGCGCGGTGCTGCCCTGGACGGAGTCCCGTTCGATGTGGCACGCCTGGTCCTCGCAGATGTCGGCGGCCCTGGCCGGCGCCTCGACCACACTCGCTCGCCCTGACCTGCTGACCCCGGCCCTGCGGGAGGCGACGTCGTTCGACCCGACCTTGATCACCGCGGGCGGACCGGACAACGGCTGGTACCCGACCCCGGTCGACCGTACCCAGATCGCCTATGGCGCCGACTCCCGGCTGCAGTCGCTGCTCGCGGTCGCCGACGCCTCCCGATCCCGTGGTGTCGCCGAGCTGGCCGGGATCGGGGCGGGGTGGTACTTCGGCACCAACGCCTCGGGGGCACCGGTCTATGACCGCAGCACCGGGGTGACCTACGACGGGGTGGCGGCTGACGGCACCGTCAACGCCAACAGCGGTGCGGAGAGCACGATCCACGGGTTGCTCTCGATGCTGGCGTTGGACGCCCATCCGGCGGTGCGGGCGCGTGCGCTAGGGGTCTCCACGGTGGTCCACCGCGACGGTCTGCGGGCGGTCGAGGCGGAGACCAGCCCGGACACCGACGGCACGGTGGTCACCCCCACCTCGGCCTGGACGGGGGAGTCGCAGTACGGCGGTGGCGCCGTGCTCCGTCTCACCCGCGGCGAGTCCGCCCGGATCGAGGTCGGGGCTTCGGACCAGGCGCGTCTCGTCGAGGCGGTCGTCGACCAGCGTGAGGACGGCGATGACCGCTCGCGCTGGACCGCGGACGGGCGGTTGCTCGGCCGGCTTCGTCACCGGGTCGGCGATCAGGGCGTCACCGCGGCCCCGGGCGCCCTGGTGCCGCAGCGGTTGGCCCGCACCCTGGCGTCCGGTGCGTCGGCGGTGCAGGTGACCGCGACCCGCGGCACCGTCGATCTCGACGCGATACTGGTCCGCCCGCTGCTCTCGCGAGCGGTCTTCCACGGAGTCGGCGGCCGGACGGAGCTGGTGAGCTCCGCAGGCACTCGTGCGACCCGGACGCGCGTCGGGACGGCCGACGAATGCGCGGAGATCGCGATCTACGACAACCGCGGTCGGCTGGTCGATCGGCAGCGGCGGACCGGCGTACGGACGGTGCGGGTGCCGGCCGGTGGGTTCGTGGTGGTCGGCTGACGGGCCTGGGTGGGTGGGCGTTTCTCGACCACGGGCGTGATCTGTCCGCGTCGGGCCCGGGTGGGTGGGCGTTTCTCGACCCCGGGCGTGATCTGTCCGCGAGGACCCGGGTCGGCGGGCGTTTCTCGACTGCGGGCGCAGCCCGTCCGCGCCAAGGCCTCGTGAGGTCTCCGGCAACGGGGTGATCGACGTCTGCACCCACCCCGCCCGCCTCCCGACCAGTCATCTCCTCGCTGACACGCGGAGAAAACCCGGCAAGACCTGGCTGGTCGCGAGGAGGGGCGGCCAATCTTGAATCATTCCAGAAAAAGTGCGAGAATCGGGACATGTCCGGAGTTCCTGAGCCAGCCACCTGGGCCGACCGGCTCCGGGCGGCAGGGCTGCGGGTGACTCAGCCGCGGTTGGCGGTGCTGGCGGTCGTCGAGGCCGATCCGCACGTCGCGGCGGACCAGGTCGCCACCCACGTCCGCGCCCAGATCGGTACCGTCTCGACGCAGGCGGTCTACGACGCGCTCAACACCCTCACCACGCACAAGATCCTGCGGCGGTTCGAGCCGGCCGGCTCCGCGATGCGGTTCGAGACCTGGAGCGGTGACAACCACCACCACCTCGTCTGCCGGGGCTGCGGTGCGGTCGTCGACGTCCCGTGCGCCGTCGGCGCGATGCCGTGCGCCGTGCCGTCGGACACCTCGGGCTTCACCGTCGAGGAGGCCGAGGTGACCTACTGGGGGCTGTGCACCGCCTGCGCCGGTGCGACCGCCACCCCCGAGCTCGAGACCGAGTTCACCACGCCCGCGGTCCCGCTCCCCTGAGCCAGTTCAGCTGAGCGACCCGCACCACCGATCGACCCTGGCCGAGACCGACTCAGCCGGGCTGACGAGCACACCCTGAGGAGATGGCAGAACGAATGTCCGTTGACCTGATTCCCGACCAGGCGAGCACCCCCAAGACCTCCACCACCGAGACCGGTGCTCCGGCGCCCAGCGACCAGTTTTCGCTGACGGTCGGTGCGGACGGCCCGATCCTGCTGCACGACTGGCACTTCGTGAACCAGATGGCCCACTTCGATCGCGAGCGGGTCCCCGAGCGGGTCGTGCACGCCAAGGGTGGGGGCGCCTTCGGGACGTTCCGCACCACCGAGGACGTCAGCCAGTACACCCGGGCAGCGCTCTTCCAGCCCGGCGTCGAGACCGACATGCTCGCTCGCTTCTCGACCGTGGCCGGGGAGCTGGGTTCGGCCGACACGGCGCGCGACCCCCGCGGCTTCTCGCTGAAGTTCTACACGACCGAGGGCAACTACGACCTCGTCGGCAACAACACCCCTGTCTTCTTCGTGCGCGACGCGATGAAGTTCCCGCACTTCATCCGCAGCCAGAAGCGGTTGCCGAGCTCGGGCCTGCAGGACTGGGACATGCGCTGGGACTTCTGGACCCTGCAGCCCGAGTCGGCCCACCAGGTTGCCTACCTGATGGGTGACCGGGGCATTCCGAAGAGCTGGCGGCACATGAACGGGTACGGCAGCCACACCTTCATGTGGGTGAACGCCGAGGGCGTCAGGTCCTGGGTCAAGTACCACTTCCTCTCCGACCAGGGGGTGGAGAACCTGAGCAACGCGGACGCGGGTGAGCTGGCCGGCAGCGACCCCGACGCGCACCGTCGCGACCTGTCGACCGCGATCGCGGCGGGTGAGTTCCCGTCCTGGACCCTGCACGTGCAGGTGATGCCGTACGAGGACGCCAAGACCTACCGCTTCAACCCGTTCGACCTCACCAAGATCTGGTCCCGCACGGACTACCCACTGATCAAGGTCGGCACCATGGAGCTCAACCAGAACCCCGAGAACTACTTTGCGCAGATCGAGCAGGCCGCGTTCGAGCCCAGCGCGCTGGTCCCGGGCATCGGGCTGAGCCCCGACAAGATGCTGCTCGGCCGGATCTTCTCCTACCCCGACACGCACCGGCACCGCATCGGGGCCAACTACCACCAGCTGCCGGTCAACCGGCCGCGGGTGGAGGTCAACACCTATGAGTTCGACGGTCCGATGGCGATCCACTACAACACCGACCAACCGGCCTACTCGCCGAACACCGTGGGTGGACCCGTCGCGCACACCGACGAGTTCGCCGACCAGAACTGGGAGGTGGACGGGGAGATGGTGCGCTCCGCCTACACCCTGCGGGCCGAGGACGACGATTTCGGCCAGGCCAACGACCTGGTCACCAAGGTGATGGACCAGGCCGCCCGGGACCGGATGGTCGAGACGATTGCCTCGACGCTGGTGACCTGCCGCCCGGACACCCGCGAGCGGGTTTTCGCGTACTGGCGCAAGGTGGACACGTCGCTGGGTGACGCGGTGGCCGAGAAGTTCGGCACCGTACCCGCCTCGGACGGCCCGCCGCCCACCGGTGACCCGATCCCGGCCGAGCTGGTCCCCGAGGTCGCGACGGCCTGACCACCGAGGGTCGGGCTGGGGCCCGTTCTCTCAGGCCAGCGATCCCACCACAGCCACCGAGGGCCCGTTCCGCACCTGCGGGGCGGGTCCTGGTGACGGTGGTGGGCCGGTCGCCGTACGCCGGGGCAGCGTCTGCCGGGGGGCGATGGCCGCCGGTGAGAGGCCGTGCCCCAGGCAGACGAAGCCGGCCGCGGCCGCCCACAGCCGGTCGTCCGCGCCGGCGAACTCCAGCTGGGTCGCCGCCAGGGCGTCGGCCACGGGTGACCCGGCCGCCAGCCGTCGGTGCAGCGCGACCATCATCGGCTTGGTCTCGACGTCGGGCAGCGGCGCCGTGGACGCGACCAGGTGCCGGGTGTCCTGGGCCAGGAACGCACTGGCCAGGCCGAGCAGCTCGTCGCCGGCCAACACGACGCTGCGACCGGCCTCGCAGGCCGCGAGCACCACGGTGTCGGGTCCGCGCCGCAGCCGTTCGACGTCATAGACCGTGAGCGGTCCGTCGGCGAAGGTGAGGGCTGAGAACTGGGGGTTGTCGGCCCGGACGGCTCCGTGCGCGGCGAGGTGGGCGAGACCGGCCCCGTCGAGACCCCGGCTCACGGCCCCCACCGAGGCGGTCGCCCCGTACAGACCCGGGACGCGCCACAACTCAGCCACGGCGCGGACCTCGAGCTCCGCGCCGGGCAGACCGGGACCGGCGGCGGCGGTCACCGGGCCGAGGGGCGGGCGGCGGTTCGCCGCGGTCAGCCATAACCGCGCCGTGGGGGCGACGGTGACGGGTCGCCCCTGGGTACCCGGCAGGATCCCCCACGGCAGCGACTGCAGTGCGCCGGTGGGGACCACGACCAACCGACGCTCGCCGAGCTGGCGACGCAGGGGTCGGAGCAGGGCGTCGTCGAGGAGCCCGGCGGATCGCGCGATGAGCTGACGGGCTGACGCGCGACCGCGCTGGTCGACCCCGGAGCGGGCGAGCCGACGCAGTGCGAACGGGAGCCACTCGACCTGTTCGGCGATCGGCGCCATCGGCCCGAGCTCGTAGTGCTTGGCGCGTCCCGCGGCGAAGCAGACCGCGTGTAGCCCGCCGTCGAGCAGCACCAGCTCGACCAGGGCCGCGTCGTCGAGTCCAGCCTCCAGCGCCTCCCGGGTCACCGGCGCCGAGGTCGTCGTCGGGTGCCCGTCCGCCCGCTGGCGGCGGGTGAGATCCCTGATCGCGTTCTCGAGGTGGATCTGGCGGCGTTCCAGTGAGCCGGACGACGGCGCGTTGCCACTTCGTTGCTGCTGGGTGCGCTCGTGCACCACCACCCGGAGCTGACTCAACAGCTCGGCCAGCTGTGGATCCTCCGGCGGGGTGGCCGGACGTTCACCCAGGTGGCGCGCCCGCCCGCGCTCGGCCCACATCAACATTGACCAAGGACGCCGACGGTCGGCTGCGTGGCGCAGGCCGATCCCGGCCAGGTCGGTGCCGAGACCCGAGATCCGGGCCCGGAGGTCGGTGGCCGCCATGGTCGCTCGGTGGTCCTCGATCGTCCGCAGTCCGGCGGCGGCCGCGGCCACCGCGCGGGCGGGCTGACCGGCGTCGTCGGCCAGCAGAGCGGTGGCCAACCAGCCGCGAACCCGCCGCTCGGCCGGACCACGGTGTCGCTGTTGGCTGAGCAGCTGGAGCTGGGCGTGCGCCAGCTCGGCGTGCCGCGTACCCAGGCCCCGGCGGCCCGCGATCAGCCGGGCATCGTCCACCGTGGTTCCCCAGCCGGCGTCGCTGAGCTCGTTGGCCATCGCCACCAAGCGGGGCACGCTCGGATTGGTGCGGGTGGGGGAGAGCAGCCGGCTGACCAGGGCGGTGTAGCGAGCCAGCGACGCCCAGCTGGATCGGCCCTGCGCGGTGAGCTCGCGGACCGCCCGGGTGGCCTCCCGGCCCGCCAGATCGGGGTCGGAGAACAGCACCGTACGGGCCAGCAGCAGCCGAGCCTTGGGTCGACCGAGGCCCGGCTGGGTGCGCCCGTACTCGGCGACGGCGAGCTCGGCGGCCTCTCGCGCCTCGGCGTTCAATCGGACCGACATCAACAGCTCACCACGCTCGACCATCAGCGACCCGAGCGAGGCTCCGAGCTTGCGGTAGGCCTTTGTGGCCTGGTCGAGGTAGTCCAGGGCCGTCGGTACGTCGCCCATCCGCCGGTGCACCAAGACGAGATTCTCCGCCACGAAGGCCGACGCCAGCTCCAGACCCAGGTCGTCGCAGATCGACTTGGCGGCCAGCAGGTCTCGGGCAGCGGCGGTGTGGTCGTGTCGAAAGGCGTGCGCGAGCCCACGGTTCATCAACAGCCGTTGCATCCACGTCAGGTCGTCGGCGGCAGCAAGCACCGGCCAGGCGTCGCGGTAGTCGAGCAGGGCCGCATCGATGTGCCCCAGCTGCTGGTGGATCGCTCCGCGCTGCGCCAGCGCGCGACCACGTCGGACGCCGGTCACCTCGCCGACGGCGGTCTCGATCTCCCGCAGCGCGTGGTCCGAGTCGCCGCGCTGGTTGAGGACCCCGGCCAGGGTCATCCTGGCCTCGCCGACGTATTCCGTCGCGCCGACGCGCTGCGCGAGGTCCACTGCCCGCACGAGGTGGGCCACCGAGTTCCGGTGGTTCAGCAGGTGCGCGGCCGCAAGCCCCAGCGCACGCTCGGCGACACTGGCGGCGACCAACTCCCCCTGCGCCAGCGCCGTGATCCGCAGCCGTTCCGCGTCGTGCGCGGCTTGACCCGGGTCGACCTGCACCAGCTCCAGTGCCGTCCGGGCCGCCCCGACCAGGTCGGCGTCCGGAGGACTCATGAACTAATCGAAGTCCCTTCCGGCGACGGTGTCAAAGGTATACAACGTACTTGCCACAGTTGCGGTATGAACGGGTCAAAAACTTGCCTCCGGAGCGGTATCAGTCGCGGATCCGGAGACTCTGAGAGGAGATGGCGGAACCCCGTCCGTCGTCCCACCCGACCGTCAGGAAGTCAGATGTCTGCTCAGCCGGCCGCCGCACCCTCGAGCGAGCCTCTGTTTCGCCTCGACCAGCTGGTGGTAGCGCGATCCCACCAGGCGCCGGTGACCGCGGTGTTGGACCGTTGGGGCGGAAAGCCGGTCGAGGTCGACCACGACGATCGGCTCGGACTGGCTCTGCTGACCCTGCGTGATCTCGATGGGGCCGCGCAGCGGATCAGCGAGCGCTGGCCCCGGGTGGCCCGTGGCGGTGTCTCGAAGCGACAGGCGGTGCTCGACGGACCGCCGGACCCGATCGACGTGATCAGTCGGGGTCTGCGGCACTTCTTCGCGAAGAAATGGAACGGCTGGCAGCCCACGATCGGCAAGAACCGGGTCCTGTGCGACGTCCGGGGCAGCTACGTCATCGGCATCGGCGAGATCCGGGCGAACTACGTGATCGGGATCGGCGGGGTCGAGTCGAACTACGTCATCGGCATCGGCAGCGAGCCGCAGAGCGTCGACGGGGCAGCGGCGGGATTCGCGCCCCGGGCGGTCCGGGGTGACGCGGCCACCGGGCAGCGGCCTGCCCCGGCGAGGGGCAGTGGGGTGGAGATCGCCATCGTCGACACGGGGATCTTCCGGCATCCCTGGCTGGCGGGCAGCTACCGCTGCGACCCCGGAGCGATCGTCGACGACGTCACGGCCGGCCACGATCCGGCCGAGCATCACGGCACCTTCGTCGCCGGGCTCGCTCTGCGGCAGGCCCCCGGTGCCGACCTGATCGTCGACCAAGCACTCGACCCGACAGGCCACCGCGACAGCTGGGAACTGGCCAAGGACCTGGCCCGGCTCGGTGAGGCCCAGGTCGACATCGTCAACCTCTCGCTAGGTTGCTTCACCGAGGACGACCTCCCGCCCCTGGTCCTGCAGCAGGCCGCGGCTCAGCTCGGCCCGAGGACCCTCGTCGTCGCGGCCGCCGGGAACTTCGAGCCGAGCAGCCATCGGCCGCGGCCGTCGTGGCCGGCTGCCTTGGAGAGTGTCGCGGCGATCGGTTCGTTCGGTCCGGAGGGCCAGGACTCGGTCTTCAGTCCCGCGGCACCGTGGATCGACGCCCGAGCCCAGGGCGAGCACGTGGTGAGCACCTACGGCGGCGACACCCGTCGGTTCCCGGCCTTCGTCGCCTGGGACGGTACGTCCTTCGCGGCCGCCACCGCCAGCGGGTACGTCGCGGCGCAGATGGCGCCTGGCGAGACCGCCGTCCAGACGTGGCGACGACTGGCAGCGAACCCGGCGACGTCGGGTCCGGTCAGGTTCGGTAACTGAGATGAGCGGGGCGTGGAGGTCCGCGGGCGACGGGGTGCCGCTGAGTCAGCTGGTCCGGCGAGCGGTCGAGGGTGAGCAGTCGGCCTGGAACGGGATCGTCGACCGCTTCTCTGGGCTGGTCTGGTCGGTCTGTCGGCTCTTCCGGCTCGGCGAGGCCGACGCGGCCGACGTCGCCCAGACCGTGTGGCTGCGGACGGTCGAGCACCTGCCCGCGCTGCGTGAGGCAGACGCCCTGCCGGGCTGGCTGTCGACGACCACCCGGCACGAGTGCCTGCGGGTGCTCAAGCAGCGCAACCGGCAGTCCTTCTACCCAGGCGACGACGTGGTCGAACGTACGGTGGACCCCGACGCACCTGACCTCGACGCCGCCATCGTGGCGGCCGAACGTCGGGCCGCCGTGCTCGAGGCGCTGGCCCTGCTCCCCGACCACTGCCGAGCGCTGATCGAGCTGCTGGTGCGTGACGACCGCCCGAGCTACGCCGAGATCGGCGCTCGGCTGCAGATGCCGATCGGCAGCATCGGCCCGACACGTTCCCGCTGCCTCGACAAGCTCCGGTCCAGTCCTGTCCTCCGGGGCTGGGCACCCGGATCGCCCATCGACCCATCGGAGTACTGACATGTCATCCAGCAGCTACGACCACCGCTCCGACGATTCTGAGCCCACCCCAGCCTTCCTCGCCGAGGTCCGCGCGGCCCTGGCCGACCAGGACGCCGTCCCTCGTCGGGTGGTCGAGGCCGGTTACGCCGCGTTCGCCTGGCGCAGCATCGACGCCGAGCTGGCCGAGTTGCTCTACGACTCGGCGACCCAGGAGCTGGCTACCTCGGGATCTCGCTCGGATCAGGCCACCGTCCGGGCCATGACCTTTGCCAGCGAGCAGGCGAACATCGAGCTGGAGGTGCACGACGACGCGGTCCTGGGCCAGATCGTGCCGGCGCTGTCCGGCGACGTGGTCGTGATCGTCGACGGTGAGCCGGTCCTGCGCCGTCCGGTAGACGAGGTCGGGGTCTTTCGGCTGCAGCCGGTCCCGACAGGCACGTTCCGCCTGCGCTTCGAAGGAGCCGGGACGACGATCCTGACCGGACCGATCACCGCGGGGTGAGCCGAGCCGGGCCCGCGGCCGGGGTGGCGACGCTCAGCGCGGGACGTTGCGGTCGAGCTCGGCGAGCCAGGCGCGGGCGTTGCCGTCGGACGGGGCTCGCCACTCGCCGCGCGGGGAGAGCGCGCCGCCGGCCACGACCTTGGGCCCGTTGGGGATGGCGGAACGCTTGAACTGGCTGAAGGCGAAAAAGCGTCGCACGAACACCTCGAGCCAGCCTCGGATGGTCGGCAGGTCGTAGCTGCGGCGCGCGTCGGCGTCGAATCCTGGCGGCCAGGCACCGGCCTCGACGTCGGCCCACGCGTGCTGGGCCAGGAAGGCGATCCGGCTGGGTGGGAAGCCGAAGCGCAGCACGTAAAACAGCGAGAAGTCCTGTAACGCGTACGGCCCGATCGAGTCCTCGGTGCTCTGCGGCCGCTCGCCCGCACCGACCGGGACGAGCTCGGGGGTGATCTCTTGCTCGAGGATGGCCTGCAGTACCTCGTCGGTCGCGGCCCCGAACTGGTCGGTCGAGATCACCCAGCGGATCAGGTGCTGGATCAGGGTCTTGGGGACGCCGGCGTTGACCGCGTAGTGCGACATCTGGTCGCCGACCCCGTAGGTGCACCAGCCCAGCGCCAGCTCCGACAGGTCGCCGGTGCCGAGCACAATGCCTTTCCGCTGGTTGGCCAGCCGGAACAGGTAGTCGGTGCGCAACCCCGCCTGGACGTTCTCGAACGTGACGTCGTAGACGGGCTCGCCGCCGGCGAACGGGTGGCCCAGGTCGGTGAGCAGCTGGCGGGCCGCGGGCCGGATGTCGATTTCGGCGAACCTGACCCCGAGGGCCGTCGCGAGCCGGGTCGCCTTGTCCAAGGTGTCGGCGCTGGTCGCGAACCCCGGCATCGTGTACGCCTGGATGTCGGTCCGGGGGCGGCCGAGCCGGTCCATCGCCTGAGCCGCGACGATCAGCGCGTGGGTGGAGTCCAGCCCGCCCGAGACCCCGATCACGATGTCGGGGTTCCCGATGGTCCGTAGCCGCTGCTCCAGGGCCGAGACCTGGATGTTGTACGCCTCGTAGCAGTCCAACGCAAGCCGCTCGGGGTCGTCGGGGACGAACGGGTAGCGGTCGACGTGTCGGCGCAGGCCGATGTCGGAGCGGGGCGGGTCGAGTACGAACTCCACCGTGCGGAAGCGGCCGGCACCGCGGTCGGCCAGGGTCCGGCGGTTGTCGTCGAACGTCCCCTGCCGCAGGCGCTCCTGCCGCAGCCGGAGCACGTCGAGATCGGCGACCGCCCGGCGCGGGCCGGCGGGAAAACGCTCCGTCTCGGCGAGCAGCTCACCGAGCTCGTAGACCAGGGTCTGGCCGTCCCAGGACAGGTCGGTGCTCGACTCCCCGGCGCCGGCCGCAGCGTAGACGTAGGCCGCCAGGCAGCGAGACGACGCCGAGCGGACCAGCAGCCGCCGGTCCTCCGCGCGGCCTACCGTGATCGGGCTGCCGGAGAGGTTGAGCAGCACGGTCGCCCCGGCCAGCGCGGCCTCGGCACTCGGCGGCACCGGGACCCACATGTCCTCACAGATCTCGACGTGGAAGGTGAAACCGGGGACATCAACGGCCGCGAAGAGCAGGTCGGGTCCCAGGGGCAGGGTCACCCCGCCGAGGGTGATCGTCGAACCGCCGCGGTCGTCGCCGGGGGCGAAGTGCCGGCGCTCGTAGAACTCTCGGTAGGTCGGCAGGTAGGACTTGGGCGCCACCCCCAGGATCGCCCCGCGGTGCACGACGACCGCGGTGTTGAGCAGCCGGTTGCCGTGCCGCAACGGAGCGCCCACCACGAGCACCGGGAGCAGGTCGACCGAGGCCGCCACCACGTCGGCCAGGGCCTGCTCGACCTCGTCGAGGACCGCCTCCTGCAGCAGCAGGTCATCGATCGCGTACCCGGTCAGGCAGAGCTCGGGGAACACCGCGATCCCCACGCCCTCCGCGTGGCTCGCCCGGGCCTGCTCGATCACGGCCGCCGCGTTGGACGCGGGGTCGGCGATGCTCACCGGGAGGGCGCAGGCGGCGACCCGGACGAATCCCTGGTCGTACGCGGAGGTGAAGTCCACGGTTGTGAGTCTGCCAGCCAGGGACCGTCGGAACCACGACATCGAGGTGTGCTGCGGCTGCCGATCGAGGCCTGGTCAGATGACCGACCCGCCCTGAGCATCCGCGACGCCGTGGTGCCGACGGCCGCGACCACCTGACCTCACCCGACTGCTGCTGATCGGCGATCACCCGTGAGCCCTTAACGGCACCGTTACCGGGACCCGGCAGACTGCGTCCATGGACAAGCAGACGGAGTTCGTACTGCGGGCCATCGAGGAACGCGACGTCCGCTTCGTCCGGATGTGGTTCACCGATGTGCTCGGCTTCCTCAAGTCGGTCGCGATCGCCCCTGCGGAACTCGAGGGTGCGTTCACCGAGGGGATCGGCTTCGACGGCAGCTCCATCGAGGGCTTCGCCCGGGTCTACGAGTCCGACATGGTGATGCGGCCCGACCCGGCCACCTTTCAGGTGCTGCCGTGGCGCGACACCAAGCCGGCGACGGCGCGGATGTTCTGCGACATCACCATGCCGGACGGCTCCCCGTCCTACGCTGATCCGCGCTACGTGCTCAAGCGCTCGCTGCAGAAGGCCGCCGACGCCGGCTTCACCTTCTACACGCACCCCGAGGTGGAGTTCTACCTCTTCAAGGACCCGATGATCCCCGGTCAGCCGCCGATCCCGGTCGACTCCTCGGGCTACTTCGACCACACCCCGCAGAGCCTCGGCAGCGACTTCCGGCGGCGGGCGATCACCATGCTGGAGCAGATGGGGATCTCGGTGGAATTCTCCCATCACGAGGGCGGTCCGGGCCAGCAAGAGATCGACCTGCGCTACGCCGACGCGCTGTCCACCGCCGACAACCTGATGACCTTCCGGGTGGTGGTCAAGGAGGTCGCGCTCTCTCAGGGCATCCACGCCTCGTTCATGCCGAAGCCGTTCACCGAGCACCCGGGGTCGGGCATGCACACCCACATGTCGCTGTTCGAAGGCGACAACAACGCCTTCTACGACGCGAGCGCGGAGAACCATCTCTCCAAGACCGGCCGTCATTTCATTGCCGGCCTGCTCCACCACGCCGCGGAGATCACGGCGGTGACCAACCAGTTCGTCAACTCCTACAAGCGGCTGGCCGGCGGTGGCGAGGCCCCGAGCTACATCTGCTGGGGTCGCAACAACCGCTCCGCGCTGGTTCGGGTGCCGATGTACAAGCCCAACAAGGGTGCCTCCGCCCGGGTCGAGCTGCGCTCGATCGACTCCGCCACCAACCCCTACCTGTCGTTCGCGCTGATGCTGGCAGCTGGGCTGGCCGGGATCGAGGGCGAGTACCCGCTGCCCGACGGGGCCGAGGACGACGTCTGGGCGCTCAGCGAGCGCGAGCGCAGCGCCATGGGCATCAAGCCGCTGCCGCGCAACCTGGACGAGGCGATCCGGGTGATGGAGAACTCCGAGCTGGTGGCCGAGACCCTGGGCGACCACGTCTTCGACTTCTTCCTGCGCAACAAGCGGGCGGAGTTCCATGAGTACCGACGCCGGGTCACCCCGTTCGAGCTCGAGCGGCTGCTGCCCGTCCTCTGACCCGCGGGCCCGGCCGGGAACAACCAGGTTTACCTGGTTTCCTTGTGCTTTGCGTGGCAAATCTGCCATGTTCAGTGCGGGGAAACCAGGTTAACTTGGTTTCCCAGCAGCCCCGGGCTCAGGAGAGCAGGGGGAGGACGGACGTGAGGTCGGCGCGTTGACCGCTGGCCCGCACCGCACCGGACGCCCGGGCCTCGGCCCACGGTGTTCGGCCGGTGGCCAGTCGCAGGAAGGTCAACCCGTCGGTCTCGACCACGTTGGGTGGGGTGCCGCGGGTGTGGGTCGGGCCGGGGTCACCCGGCAGCCCGCACTGCACCGCGGCGTACGGCGGCACCCGGACCTCGACGGAGCGGCCGGGATGTTGCTCGCCCAGGATCGTGGTGAGGGTGCGCAGGGTCACGGCCAGCGCCGTTCGCGGCAGCTCGACGGGGTCACGCTCAGGGAGGGAGCGGTTCAGGTCGTCGGCGTGCACGCACTGGTCGAGTGCTCGGGTCCGCACGAACTCGCGTAGCCGTCCCGGTCCGCGCGGGGTGGTGACCACACCCGGCAGCGGGTCGTCGCCGAGCAGTGCCGTGGCGATGTCGACAGCGGCCTCCTGCAGAACGTCCACCAGCTCGGGTCCGGTGTGCCCAGCCATCTGCTGCCGGGTCCGGGCCTCGATCTGGTCGGCGTCACGCCGGTAGCGGCCGACCAGCTCCGCCATCGGGACCGGGGTCTCGCGGGTCGGACTCCGAACCGCGGTCACCAGCCCACCTGCCGCAGCGCCAAGATGCCCGGTGAGGATGCGGACGTCCCAGCCCGGCAGCACCGTGGGCCGGTCGAAGTCGTCGGGGTCGAGCCGTCGCAACCAGCTCACCAGGGCCGCGATCTGATCGAGCAGCGCGGTCACGTCGGTGCGGAGAGCCTTGAGCTCACGGTCCGCCGCCGTTGGTCGAGCCACCCGACGACGCTAACGCAGCCCGGCGACAGGTTCCTGCGGGTGGGGGTCGGCGGGGGGAGCAGGGGCCGGACGCGGTCGTCGTCCGACCCCTACCCGGTCAGCGGAGGCGCGGCGTGGCGGTAGGGGCCGGCTCGATCAGAGGTCGACCGGCCGCAGCACCCGGTCGATGCCGTGGGCGATCTGCCGGTTGCCCTTGTTGATGTCGGCCTGGACGACGTAGGGGTTACGGGCGTCGGGGTCGGCGTCGACCAGCCGGATGACGAAGCACCGCCGGACCTTGACGGTGACCGTCGAGCCCGCCAGCGCGGTGTCGAGCTTGGCCCCGTTGGCGCGCAGCGCCGTCCGGTAGGTGATCGTCTGTCCGGGAACGACGTGGTAGAGCAGCACCGACTCGATGGTGTTCACGCCCAAGGTTGTGGCCAGGGCGGTGAAGACCGCCTTCTCACTGGAGTACCGCCGGTGGGTGAGGCCCTCGGCCAACTTGCGGAACGCCCGGTCGGTCGGCAGGAAGGCGGTCACCGGGGTCGTCCCGTCGGCGAGCACCGCGACCGCGCTGTGCGGCTTGGCAGCGAGCACGGCCTGCACGGCGTGGTCGGTGATGTCGTAGTCGTTCCAGTTCCGGTCGAAGCCGGAGCCGTCGGTGGCCAGGACCGCGGCGAGGCTGCGGGTGCCGAGCCCGTGGTGGCCACCGGAGGTGGCGTCGGCGGACGGCGCGGCGGCCGCCAGGCTGCCGAAAGCGGTGGCCACGGTCACGGCCAGGACGGCGCCGATCCGAGCAGCACGGGTGCGCCGTGGTCGGGCGAGACGTGCGCGAGTGGTCAAGGGAGTTCCTCTCCGTCGTCGGACGAGGGCCGCAGGTGTGACCTTCACCTGGGACTGCGTCCGCCGAGCGGTCGCGGATGCGCGACCGCTCGACGGATACGATCACCGGAATGAGCCGGCTCGAGACAACCGTGGGCTTCTTCGCCCGCCGCGGGTTCACCGACCCGGAGGCGGCGGAGCGGATCGCCGGTGACTGGGACGAGTGCCGCAGCAACCTGATCGACACCATCGGCGAGTCGGGGGACCCCGACCTGGCGCTGTCGGGCCTGGCCCGCCTCGCCGAGCGGGTACCTGACCTGTGGGACCGGGTCACCGAGAATCCCGTCCTCGGCCGCCAGCTGTCGTTCGTGGTCGCGGCCAGCCTCGGGCTGCAGCAGCACCTGCTGGCCCATCCCCAGGACATCGAGCAGCTCGCCGAGCCCTGCACCCGACGCCCGGCGGCAGCCCTGCGGGAGGAGCTGCTCCAGGCGGTGGGGGCCGATCCCGCGCAGGCGACGCCGGTGACGTCGTACCCGGCGTCCTCGGGGGAAACGGCGACCTCGCCCGACCTGGACGCCGGTGACCGGCTCCGGCTGGCCTACCGGGCGGCCCTGCTCCGGATCGCCGCCCGGGACCTGACCGACCACGAGCCCATCGAGATCTTGACCGACGTCGCCGCGGAGCTCTCCGACCTGGCCGACGCGACCCTGGAGGCCGCCCTCGCCGTGGCCCGGGCGATCGTGGGGAGCGACGCGGGGCTCTGTCGGCTGGCCGTGGTCAGCCTCGGCAAGACCGGTGCTCAGGAGCTCAACTACCTCAGCGACGTGGATGTGCTCTTCGTCGGCGAGCCGGCCACCGACGGTGACGGCGAACCGATGGTGCCGATCGACCGGGCGCTCGCGGTCGCGACCCGCCTGGCCGCCGAGCTGACCCGGATCTGCGGCGCCCACACCCGATGCGGAACCATCTGGCAGGTCGATGCGGCGCTGCGGCCCGAGGGCAAGGCGGGACCGCTCGTCCGCACGTTGGCCAGCCACGAGAAGTACTACCGCGACTGGGCCCACACCTGGGAGTTCCAGGCGATGCTGAAGGCCCGCCCGTCGGCCGGAGACCTCGGGCTCGGGGCTCAGTTCGTAGATATCGTGTCGCCGCTGGTCTGGCAGGCGGCCGAGCGTGACCACTTCGTCACCGACACCCAGGCGATGCGCCAGCGCGTGGTCGAACACATCCCGAGCCGCGACGCCGATCGCGAGCTCAAGCTCGGACGTGGTGGGTTGCGGGACGTCGAATTCTCGGTGCAGCTGCTGCAGCTGGTCCACGGTCGGGTCGACGAGCGGCTCCGGGTCCGGGGGACGTTGCCGGCGCTCAGGCTGCTCGTCGAGTGCGGTTACGTCGGCCGCGAGGACGGCAAGAGCTTCGGGCTCTCGTATCGCTTCCTCCGCACGCTGGAGCACCGGATCCAGCTCTTCCGGCTGCGCCGGACGCACGTGCTGCCGACCGACGCGACCGATCTGCGCCGGCTGGGGCGCTCCTTGCACTACCGAGAGCCCGAGACGGAGCTGGTCTCGACCTGGAGATCGGTGATCCAGCGGGTCAGCCGGCTGCAGGAGCGGCTCTTCTACTCCCCGCTGCTGGACGCGGTGGCACGGATCCCCACCTCCGAGCTCCGGCTGACCACCGGATCGGCCACCGACCGGCTCCGAGCCCTGGGCTATCAGGACCCCGCGGCCGCCCTGCGCCACATCCAGGCGCTCAGCAGCGGGATGACCCGGCAGGCCGAGATCCAGCGTCAGCTGTTGCCGGCGATGCTCGGCTGGTTCGCCGTGGCTCCCGAACCCGACCCCGGTCTGCTGGCGTTTCGTCAGGTGTCCGAGGCCCTGGGCACCACTCCGTGGTACCTCCGAGCGCTGCGCGATGAGGGGGCGATGGCCCAGCGGCTGGCCCGGATCCTCGCGTCGAGCCGGTACGCCGTCGAGCTGCTCAAGCGGGCGCCCCAGAGCGTGCAGTTGTTGGCCGTCGAAGGCGAGCTGACCCCGCGGACCTTCGCGCAGCTGGGCACCGAGATGTCCAAGGCGGCGGGCCGGCAGGCCGACGCCACGGGGGCGGTGGAGGCAATCCGGGCGATCCGGCGCCGGGAGCTGTTCCGGATCGCCGCCGGTGACCTGCTCGGCGAGCTCGACGTGCACGACGTCGGGCGCGCCCTCACTGACCTGGCCTCAGCCACGATCGACACCGCTCTGACCGCCGTGCGAACCGAAGTCGGCGCGGACGTCCCCGAGATCGCCGTGGTGGCAATGGGTCGGTGGGGTGGCCGGGAGCTGTCCTACGCCTCCGACGCCGACGCCATGTTCGTCATGGGGGACGCCGGGGTGGGGAACACCGGGGTGGGGGAGGCCGAGGCGGGGGAGGCCGGGACGGGGGAGGCCGGGACGGGGGATGCCGGGACGGCGGTAACGGCGGACCGGACCAAGATCGCGGGCGCGGTCATCACGACCCTGCGCCGGCTGCTGGCCACGCCGGGCGCCGACCCGGCCCTGCAGCTCGACGCCGACCTACGACCCGAGGGCAAGGGCGGTGCGCTGATCAGGTCGTTGGCCGCCTACCGCAACTACTACAGCCGCTGGTCCTCGACCTGGGAGATGCAGGCCCTGGTCCGGGCCGACGCGCTGGCCGGTAACCCCGACGTCGGCCGCGAGCTGATGAGCGAGATCGAGGCCCGCCGCTGGCCTGAGGGTGGCCTGACCGCCGGCCAGCTGGTCGAGATCCGCCGGCTCAAGGCCCGGGTCGAGACGGAGCGGATGCCCAAAGGTGCCGATCCCACCAAGCACCTGAAGTTCGGGCCCGGCGGGTTGGCCGACATCGAATGGACGGTTCAGGTGCTGCAGCTGCAGCACGCCTGGGAGCAGCCGACCCTGCGGACCACGCAGACCGTCGAGGCCCTCCGCGCCGCCCGGACGATCGGTCTGGTCCACGCCGACGACGCCGTCGTCCTGGAGCGCTCCTGGACGATGGCCAGTCGGCTGCGTAACCAGATCATGCTGGTACGGGGCCGTGGTTCGGACGCGATGCCCACCGACGCCGGCGACCTGGCGGCGGTGGCCGAGCTGATGGGTCACGGCCCGAGCGAGGCCTCCCATCTGCTGGCCGAGTGGCGCCGGGTGAGCCGTCGGGCCCGCCAGGTGGTCGACCGGGTGTTCTGGGGGGAGCACTAGCAGGGCAGGCGCCCGGGCCGGATGAGATGGGTGCGGTTTCGGCGCCAGGCGACCTCGGGCCGCAGCGCGTATCCATCCGCGCGTACCGCCGGATCAGCCATCCCGTCCTTGTCGTAGGGACGATCGGGTCGGGACTGCTCACCTCAGTCCCTCCCATCGATGATCATGGTTCCGCCTCGAGCACGACGCGGACGAGCCGCAGGGTGTCCCCGGGGGAGAGGCCGAGGCCGCGCATCGCCTGGACGAAGTGCTCGGCCGCGCGCCGGGCGTCGATCGTAGCCGGGGTCTCGCCGGCCACCACGGTGCCGCGTCGGCCGCGGGTCGCGACGTACCCCTCCGCCTCCAGCTCGCGGTAGGTGCGTGCGACCGTATTGGTGGCGAGCCCCAGATCGGCGGCGAGGCGACGGACGGTCGGCAGCGGCGCCCCGGCGACGAGTTCCCCGGCTCCGATCTGCGCGATGACCTGGCTGCGGAGCTGCTCGTACGGCGGGGTGGGCGAGCGGGGGTCGACGACGAACATCAGCCCGGACCCGGCGGTGTGGTGATCACATCAAGCTCCCTCGCGGCGATTGTTCGTCGTGACTTCGTATCAATGTAGCGCTACAAAGTGTCACCAGACCACCACTACCGTGAGCCGGTGATCTCGCACTCCACAACCCTGGCGGCGGAGGTCGCCGAGGCCTTCGACCTGGGCGTCGTGCGGTCGGCCGAGCCAGGCGGCCAGGGTGCCGCGGGGCGGATCTGGCGGTTGCAGACCGCCGACGACGAGGTCGCCGTCAAGGAGCTGTTCTGGGTCAGCAACGCGACCGAGGTCGAGCCGTCGGCCATTCGCGAGGCCGCGTTCGTCGAGGTGGCCCGGGCGGCCGGAATCAGTGCTCCGGCGCCGCGGGCCGACCGGAACGGTCGCTACGTCTCGCCCCTGCCGAGCGGCGTGGTCCGGGTCGCGGACTGGGTGCCGGGCAGGACCGTCCGTCGGGATGATCTTGGTGCTGCACACTGGATCGGTTGGGTCTACGGAACCGTGATCGGGCTCCGCCTCCCCGTGCAGGGCGAGCTGTTGAACCCTTGGTACACCGTGCCGCCCACCGAGCGTTGCTGGCGCGACCTGGTGGCGGCGGGCCGTCGCCACGGCCTGGGCTGGGCGGGTGAGCTGCGTCGGCAGATCCCGACGCTGATCGAGATGGGACAGGTGGCCGGTGACCGAGCTGATCATGAGCTGGCCTGGTCGCACACCGATCTGCATCCGCAGAACGTACTCCGGCGCGGATCGCGGTTGGTGCTGCTCGACTGGGAGGACGCGGGTCCGGTGGTGCCGGTCTTCATGCTGGCTCGGATGCTCCTGGACTGGGGTCGGACCGGCCTGGACACGATCGACCGGGAGCGAATCGGCGCGGTGCTCGCCGGCTTCCGATCCGCCGGCGGGACCACCGAGCCCAAGTCACTGGCCGACTTCGGCGGTCTCGTCGCCGGCACCCAGAACTTCCTCGTCGCCCAGCTCACCCTGACGCTCGACCCCCACGACGACGACGAGTTGCGGGTCGTCAGCACGCGCCAGGCCCGTCACCTGCTGGAGAACCCGCTCAGTGCGGAACTGTTGCAGCAGGTGCTCGACACCGTGCACCATCAGTCCTGAAGGGATGGCGTGCTGGTGCCGGTTCTCGGCCAGCAACGCCTGGGCCGGGTGCGGCAGCGGCTCAGTGGCGGGCGAGCGCTGCATCGTAGGCTCGCACCAGCGCCGCGACCGAGTTGTCCCAGCTGAAGGTGGCGGCGTGCAGCGAGGCGCGGCGTCCGAGGCGCCCGGCGCGGGCCGGGTCGTCCAGCAGGGCGGCGAGCGCGCTCGCCCAGACCTCGGGGTCGTGTCCGGAGACCAGCTCGCCCGTCTCCCCGTCCACCACGGCGTGCCGGAGCCCGCCGACGTCGTGAGCGAGCACCGGACGACCACAGGCCTGCGCCTCGAGCGCAACGAGACCGAAGGATTCGTTGTAGGACGGCACCCCGACCACATCGGAGGCGCAGTACCAGCGGAAGAGCTCGGTGCGGGGGGCGTGCGGGTGCAGGCTGACCACGTCGTGCAGGCGGTGGTCGACGATGAGCTGGCGCAACTGGTGCTGGTAGGTCGACTCGGGCCCGCTCGGACTGCCGACGATCACCAGCTGCAGGCGGTCCCGGCGTCCAGGCCGCTCGGCGAGCAGGCGTGCGACGGCCCTGATCAACACGTCCGGCGCCTTGAGACGCTGCACCCGCCCGACGAACAAGATCACTTGAGCGTCCGGCGCAAACCCCAGCTGGGCGCGGGACTTCGGTTGGTCACAAGGGTGGAAGACGCTCAGATCGACACCCGGAGGGACAATGGCGATCTGCGCGGGTCGGGCGTCGTAGCACTCGCGCAGCTGACGGGCCTCGTCGGTCGTGTTGGCGGTCAGCACATCGGCGCTCGCGACGATCTCCACCTCCCCGTCGATTCGGACCTGCGGCTCGAGGGAGTGGTCAACCCCGCGCAGCAAGTTCTTGACGCGCGCCATGGTGTGCATGGTGTGGACCAGGGGCAGACCTGCGGTCCGACCGAGCTGCTCGCCGGCCAGGCCCGACAACCAGTAATGGCTGTGGACCAGGTCGGGTGCCAGACCGGACCGGTCCCAGCGGTCGCGGACCCCGTCCGCGAAGGCGTCCACGAGACCGGGCAGCTGCTCCTTGGGCACGGGGCGCGCAGGTCCGGCCGTCACGTGGTGGACAGTCACCCGCTCGGTCGAGGTGATCTGGTCGGGCTGGTCGGGGGAGCGCCGCCGGGTGTAGACGTCGACGTCCACCCCGCGGGCGCCGAGCCGACGGGCGACCTCGTCGACGTAGACGTTGAGCCCGCCCGCGTCTGCGAACCCCGGGGTCTCCAACGGCGAGGTGTGCAGGCTGATCATGGCCACCCGCGAGGGAAGCCCACGACGACTGCTCGCGCCGGGCTCGCTCACGCTGGACCGGTCCACCCGGTCATTGTGCCAAGCCCTCAACGACGAACGGGCCGTGCCCAACCCCCAGAGGTGGACCCGGCCCGTCGAGCGGAGGTGGGAGCTCAGCAGTCGTAGGTGAGGTCGAACTCGTAGGGGTGCGGACGGAGCCGGATGGCGTCGATGTCGGCCCGCTTCAGCTCGACCCAGGTCTCGATCAGGTCGGGGGTAAAGACGTCGCCCTGCAGTAGGAACTCGTGGTCGGCCTCGAGGCTGTCGAGGACGCCGCCGAGGCTGGCCGGTACGGTCGCGACGCTGGCGTGCTCCTCGGGTGGCAGCTCGTAGAGGTCCTTGTCGATCGGGGCGGCCGGCTCGGTCTTCTTCTGGATGCCGTCGATGCCCGCGAGCAGGATGGCCGCGAACGCCAGGTACGGGTTCGAGGACGGGTCGGGGCAACGGAACTCGACGCGCTTGGCCTTGGGGTTGGAACCGGTGATCGGGATCCGCATCGCCGCGGAGCGGTTGCGCGAGCTGTAGACCAGGTTGACCGGAGCCTCGAAGCCCGGCACCAGGCGGTGGTAGGAGTTCACACTCGGGTTGGTGAAGGCCAGCAACGACGGAGCGTGCTCGAGCACGCCGCCGATGTACCAACGGGCCAGGTCGGAGAGGCCGCCGTACCCGGCTTCGTCGTAGAACAGAGGAGTTCCTGCGTTCCACAGCGAGCTGTGTACGTGCATACCCGAGCCGTTGTCCCCGAAGATGGGCTTCGGCATGAAGGTCGCGGTCTTGCCGGCGGCCCAGGCGGTGTTCTTGATGATGTACTTGAACTTCTGCAGGTCGTCACCGGCGGAGAGCATGGTGTTGAACCGGTAGTTGATCTCCGCTTGACCCGCGGTGCCGACCTCGTGGTGCGCCCGCTCCACCACGAGCCCGGAGGCCTCCAGGTTCTTGGTCATCAGGTCCCGCAGGTCGGAGAAGTGGTCGACCGGGGGCACCGGAAAGTAGCCACCCTTGTACTTCACCTTGTAGCCGCGGTTGCCACCCTCTTCGACCCGACCGGTGTTCCAGGCGCCGGCCACGGAGTCGATCGAGTACGAGGCGGTGTTCTCCTTGCTCTCGAAACGCACGTCGTCGAAGACGTAGAACTCGGCCTCGGGCGCGAAGAACGCCGTGTCACCAATTCCGGTGGAGGCGAGATAGTTCTCGGCCTTGCGGGCGATGTTGCGCGGGTCGCGGCTGTAGGCCTCCTTGGTCAACGGGTCGTGAACGAAGAAGTTGAGGCAGACAGTCTTGGCGACCCGGAAGGGGTCGAGGTAGGCCGTCGTCACGTCGGGCAGCAAGGCCATGTCCGACTCGTGGATCTTCTGGAAGCCGCGGATCGACGAGCCGTCGAACGCCAGCCCGTCGTCGAAGACGGCCTCGTCGAACGAGCCGGCCGGGACGGTGAAGTGCTGCATGGTGCCGGGTAGATCGCAGAAGCGGATGTCGACGATCTCGACACCCTCGTCTTTGATGTAGGCCAACATTTCGTCGGCGGTTTGGAACATTGATGATCCTCCGGGTTGGCTGACTTGGGGTACGGCGGCGGTGCGGTACGGCGGCGGTGCGGTCCGACCCGCCCATGGCGCGTACGGCGTGCCCGAGGGTGGGCACGTGCTGCTCGAGCGCGACACTATCGCCCTCATTCGGCAACCTACAGGGGTCGGCGTTACCCACTCGTTGCGTCAATGTTGCGGCCGAGTAACGCGACCATCGGGGTCGACACCGAGTGAGCACCACGACGTAGGCGTCCACCCGATCGATGCCTCGCCGGCAGCTCCGGCATCGTGCTGCTGCGACCTCGTCACCTCTCGGCCCGGGTAGCCTCGGCGCGTGGTTGAGGTCACCGGCGGAGACGATGCGTACAGGGGCCAGCGGCTCGGGTTGCCGGCGTCCGGTCCGGGGGCCCTGGCCACGTGGCGGGCGCGATTCACCGGCCTGGTGCTCGACTGGGCGTTGAGCCTGCTGCTGACGGCTCTGGTCTTCGGTCGGCAGGCACTGACCGGATCGGGGCTGGCGTCGGCGATGACCACCCCCGCCATCTTCTTCGTGCTGACCACGATCGTGATCACGTTCACCGGCAGCAGCGTCGGGCAGCTGCTCTGCCGGATCGGGGTGGCGCGGCTCGACGGCAATCCGGTCGGCCTGGGCCGGGCTGCCGCCCGGCAGATCCTGGTCTGCCTGGTGATCCCCGCCTTGGTGATCGACGGTCAGCGCCGGGGGCTGCAGGACCTGGCGCTGGGTCTCGTGGTCACCAACCGGCGCCCGGGTTGACGGCATGTCGGGCGTGACCGCCTGAATCGGGGAGTCCGGCACCCGGTCGGGTCAGCGCTGGAACAAGGTGACCACGGCGGGCGTCGGGGGCGCGGGCGCACGACGTCACCAGCTGGTCACCGACCCCCTCACCCGCGCGACAGATCCTCGCGAGTCTTCAGGGGTCACGTCCGCAACCACCGACGGCCGAGGCGGAGGAGGTCGTCGCGTCGTCCTTCGCCTCTGTCCGGAGCTCCATGGCTGCGTGCGCGGTCGCGTGGCCGTCGACGGTGTCGGTGACGTCGCGCTCGCAGCCTGCGCGGGTTAGCGAACTCGGGCTGAGCGGCCGGCGCGCCGAGGTTGGGTGCCGCCGCCGTCCCACCGTCGGTGAGCTGGACCCGACCCGGTCGCTTCGGTGCTGACGATGATCGTCACCGCGGTTCGCTCAGTACGCTGCCCCGGGGTTCAGCAACCCCTGCGGATCGAGGGCGTTCTTGATCTTCCAGGTCAGATCCATCACGTCGGGACCGAGCTGAGCGGGCAGCGCAGCCCGCTTCAGCCGACCGACGCCGTGCTCGCCGGTGATGGTCCCGCCGAGGTCGATGGCCAAGGTCATGACGTCGGCGAAGGCGTCGGCGGCGCGGCGGATCGAGTCGGGGTCCGCGGCGTCGTAGATCACGTTGGGGTGGGTGTTGCCGTCTCCGGCGTGGGCGACCACCGGGATGGCGACGCCATACCGCTCGGCAATGGTCTCGATGCCCTCCAGCAGGGTGGGCAGGACGGGGACCGGGACGCCGACGTCCTCCAGCATCAACGATCCGAGCTTTTCGAACGCGGGGAAGGCGGCCCGTCGAGCTGCCACGAAGAGCTCGCCCTCGTCGGCGTCGTCGGTGACGAACACCTCACGGGCTCCGGCGTCGTTGCAGAACCTCTCCATGATCGCGATCTCGTCGGCCCGGGCGACCCCAGGTGCGTCGGACTGGGCGATCAACATCGCCCCGGCCGTCCGGTCCAGACCCAGCGGTCGATGATCTTCGACCGCGTTGATCGAGCTGCGGTCCATCAGCTCCATCATCGACGGCCGGAAGACCGCGCCGACCGCGACGACGGTGTCGGCGGCGCTGCGTACGTCGTCGAAGGTGGCGACCAGCGTGGCCGGCGCCGGTGGGGCCGGGACCAGCCGCAGGATGGCCCTGGTGATCACGCCGAGCGTGCCTTCGCTGCCCACGAAGAGCTTCAGCAGCGACAGCCCGGCGACGTCCTTGATCCGACGTCCACCCAGGCTGATCAGGGTCCCGTCGGCGAGCACCACGTCCATGCCGAGCACGTAGTCGGTGGTGACGCCGTATTTCACGCAGCAGAGCCCGCCGGCGTTGGTAGCGAGGTTGCCGCCGATCGAGCAGATCTCGTACGACGAGGGGTCCGGCGGGTACCACAGCCCCTGCTGCGCGGCGGCCGCTTTGACCTCCGCGTTGAACGCTCCGGGCTCAACCGTCGCGGTACGGGTGGCCGGGTCGATCTCGATCGACCGCATCTTTTCCAGGCTGAGCACGATCGCCCCGTCGACCGCCGAGGCGCCGCCGGACAACCCGGTGCCGGCCCCCCGCGGTACGACACAGATCCCGTGGGTCGTCGCCCACCGCAGGCACTCCTGCACCTCGGTCGCCGTGGTGGGCCGGACGACCGCCAGCGGGTGCCCCGCGTCCGGATCGCGGGCCCAGTCGAAGCGGTAGTTCTCCAGGGTGGCCGCCGCGGTGGTCACCGCCGAGCCCAATCGAGCCTTCAGGTCCGACAGTGCCTGTGTCGCGTCCTTGGCGTCACCCATGGCGGTCAACCTACCCGGCGGTCACCTCACCGTGACGGGGTACTGCGGCGTCGCCTCGGTGAACGTGTCGAGCCGGATCCGAAAGGTCAGCACCCACTCGCCGGCGTAGGACAAGTTGACGTCGGCGCGGTAGGTGCCCGGCGCGATACGGGTCACCTGCTGCTCGAACGGGCCGAGCCCCAAGTCGGGGAACCGGGTCTGCAGGGTGGGGGGTGAGGCGGGCGTGAGCGGCTGGTCGTCGGCGCCGGTCAGCACGATGGTCACGGTGTTGGTGCCGCGGACCACCGGGACGAGGGCGAAGGTGATCTCGCCACCGGCACCGAGCGGCTGCTCGTTCTGGAGGGTGACGGGGGCTGTCGGGTCCTGGATCGTGGCGGCCTCGGCCGGGGGGAGGGGGCTCTGGGTGACCAGCACCCCGGTGATCGCCAGCACGACGGCGAGCCCGATGGCTTCGACCCGGACGGTGCGACGCAACCAGTCCATGGCCGCGACCTCGCCGACGGCCTCGGTCTCACGCTGCACGCGGGGCAGCAATCGCCAGCGGTTGACGGCGGCGACCACCAGGACCGTGCCGACCACCCCGACCTTGACGATCAGGGTCAGGCCCCAGGCGGTGTCGACGAGGTCGGACACCGAGCCGAGGATCAGCGACGCCATGATCACCCCGGCGGCGGACAGCACGAGGATCGTCTCCAGCGCGAGGGCCGAGAAGCGCGACACAGCAACGGCCACCTCGGCCGCCACCGCCCCGGAGGACCGCCACAAGGACACGGTGATCCCGACCAGGGCACCGAGCCACAGGGCGCCGGCGCCGACGTGCAGCAGGTCGAGCGGGTAGGACAGCCACGGCGGACCGTACGCCCGGGTGTGGCCGGAGATCGTCAACGACGACAGGGCGAGCGCGCCGCCGGCGAGCACGGGCCAGCCCCGTCGGGCTCCCCGGAACATGATCGCCAGGCCGGCCGCAACCAGCAGCGGGGGCATCAGCACCTCGAAGCTCGCCAACCCCTCCCAGGTCTGGCGAGTGCCGAGGTCGGCGAACGTGCCGGCGTCCTGCCAGAGCCGGAGCAGCGGAATGATCGCCAGCGTCCCGAGCAGCGCCACCAGTCCGGCGCCGCGGTGCAGCCGGTCCAGTCGCTGACGGCTGCGGGTCAGGCTGGCGGCCCCCGCCGGGAGCAGGTAGGCCAGGAACACCCCCAGGCCGGCCGTCAGGAGCAACCCGGCGTCGGTCACCGCCGTCCCGATCCGTAGCGCCACGATCAACCCGGCGCTCGGCTCGGGTGTCGTCGGGGACACGGCGATCGGGGTGGGGGCGCCGACCGAGAAGGTGAAGGCACCGTCGATCGGGTGGCCGTCGTCGGAGACCACCCGCCAGCTGACGACGAAGGTGCCGGTCGCCAGTGGTTCGGCGAAGGTCGTCGTGGCCGTCGCGTCGTTCGCCTGGGTCTCGCTGGGTACGCGTCGGCCGTCGGCGTCGAAAACCCGTACCGCCTGCGGCGGCAGGTTGACCGGCTCGTCGAACGTCAGGTCGACCGACGACGGTGCGGTGGACAGGACCGATCGGTCGGGGGGATCGGTGCGCTGCAGCGAGGCGTGCGCCGACGCCGGCAGGGCGGTGAGCATGGTGATCAGCAGACCGCCGGTCACCACGACGACCCACCGACGCCAACGCTTGATCATGATCGGGTCCCGACGTCGTGGTCCCGCTCCGCGCCAACGCCGTACCGCCGAGAACGGCACCGAGACCGCCGAGCCAGAGACCGACCCAGCCGACCGTAGCCGTCGGGGAGCGGTTGCTTCGCGATCGTGACGATGCCGTCCGCGCTCGCGGCGGTCGTCGGGCGCGGGGAGGTACGCCGGGACGGGTCGTCCGAGACGGCCGGCACACGCAACGTGGGAGTACGAGCACACACGGTGGGTCCTTCAGCTGAGCGTCGAGCGTCGGAACCGAGAGGTGCGCGCAGCGACCAAAAGATCGGGCGCGCAGGTCGTGCTGCCCACAGCGCGGCGGACCCCGCCGATCGACGTCGTGCGGAAGGGCCCGGGCCGACCTGTCGACCGAGAGGGAACCGGCACCGGGGTGGCGCTGGGTAGGCTCCGGTAGCGCGGAGCAAAGCCCACGATCCGTCGACGGACGCAGGACCAGGCGACCCAGAGCGCTGCGACCGGCGAACCCTGCTCGGGTGGCGTCATCGCGGCATCCTCTGCTCAGATGGGCCGGGCGGCCTCGTGCTCAGTTCGTCCCCGCCGACCGGCTGGATTGGCTCGGCCGAGGTGATCCAGTCACCCTAGACACGACAGACCCGAACATCGACCCCTCAACCGCTACCGAACCCGGCGTGGAGACCCGCCGGAGATGGCCCGAGACCAGGACCCTCTCGGTTGCGGTCTCCGCCGCCGCTCGAATGATCAGTTGTGACAAGTTGACCGATCAAGTTGACCGATCAAGTTGTCAACTAAGGAGGCCGCCATGATCCACGCACAGCAACTGGCCCGGACGTTCCAGGTCCGGCGCGGGAAGGCGAAGGTCGAGCTCACAGCGGTCGACGGCGTCGACCTCGACGTCGACGCGCGCGAGATCGTGGGGTTCCTCGGACCCAACGGGGCCGGCAAGACCACGACCTTGCGGATGCTCACCACCTTGCTCAAGCCGACGTCGGGGAGGGCCACCGTGGCGGGGTTCGACGTGGCCACTCAACCCGTCCAGGTGCGGCGCTCCATCGGGTACGTGTCCCAGAACGGCGCGACGTCGTCGGCCGCGCGGGTGGGCGACGAGCTGGTCGACCACGCCCTGCTCTACGGCATCGACCGGGCGCAAGCCTCCCGCCGCGGCCACGAGCTCCTCGACCAGTTCGAGCTGGAGGGCAGCTGGACCCGGACTCCGCGCTCGCTCTCGGGCGGCCAGCGGCGGCGGCTCGACATCGCCATGGGCCTGGTCCACGACCCGACGCTGGTCTTCCTCGACGAACCCACCACCGGGCTCGACCCGCAGGCCCGCGCCAACCTCTGGACTCACATCGCGGCCCTACGCACCGAGCGCGGCGCGACGGTGTTCCTCACCACGCACTACCTCGACGAGGCCGACGCCCTCTGCGATCGAATCTTTGTCATCGACCACGGCACCATCGTGGCCTGCGACACCCCGGACAACCTGAAGCGCCAGGTCAGCGGCGACCTGATCCAGCTGACCGTGACCGACCCCGCGCACGAGGCCGGGATCGCCACCCGGCTCGAAGCCGTGGTGGGGGTCGCGGGGATCGAGCGGACCGACCGCGGCCCCGAGGGCCGCGTGGTCAGCGCCCGCGTCCCCAGCGCCGCCACCGCCCTGCCCGGTCTGCTTCGTTCGCTGGACGCCGACGGGGTGCAGCTGATGGCCGTCGAGGTCCATCGGCCCACGCTGGACGACGTGTTCTTGACCATGACTGGCCGCTCGCTTCGCGACGACGCGGCCTGAGAGCCACGAGAGACCGAGAGAGAGAAATTGCCATGTCCTTCGGCAGCGACACCTTCGTCATCTTCCGCCGGCAGCTGCGGATCGCGCTACGGAACCCCGCCTGGGTGGTGATCGGGCTGCTCCAGCCGATCCTCTACCTCGCGCTGTTCGGACCGCTGCTGGCCCCGATCGCCGGTCAGCTGGGCACGACCAACGCGTACACGCTGTTCGTCCCCGGGCTGCTGGTGCAGCTCGCGTTGTTCGGTGCGCTGTTCGCGGGGTTCGGCTTGATCGGGGAATGGCGGGACGGGGTGATCGAGTCCGAGCGGGTGACGCCGGCCAACCGGACCGCCCTGCTGCTCGGTCGGGTGGGCCGCGACGTGCTCCAGCTGCTCGTGCAGGGCATCATCTTGATCGCCTTGTCCTTCGCCTTCGGTCTGACCGGATCGATCGGCGGGATGCTGCTCGGGTTGCTGCTCGCGCTGCTGGTCGGGGCCGCCGCCTCCTCCTCGTCCTACGCCTTGGCCCTCACCACCAAGAGCGAGGACGCGCTCGCGCCGATCCTCAACGCGGTCACGCTGCCGGTGCTGCTGCTCAGTGGGATCCTGCTCCCCATGACCCTCGGACCGCGCTGGCTGCAGACGGTCAGCGATCTTCTCCCGACGAAGTACGTGGTGGACGGCGTCCGCGCGGCCTTCCGTGGCGACCTGCTCACCGCCGAGACCCTCTGGGGTGTGGTCTGGGCAGTGGTCCTGTGTGCGGCCGGTCTGATCGTCGGCACCCGGACCTTCCGCCGTCAGAACGCCTGACCAGCGGGCTCAGCTCAGCCGTTCGGCGAGCTCCAGCCAGCGCTCCTCGGTCTCGGCGACGTCGTCGTCGACGCCGCGGAGCTGGTCGGAGAGGGCGAGCAGTCCGGGGACGTCGGTCGGGTCGTGGTCGGCCAGCTGCTGGTGGAGGCGGGTCTGCTGGGACGCGAGCTTGCCGAGCCGACGCTCCGCTGCAGCGACCTCCTTGCCCAGGGATCGGGTCTCGGTGGCACTCAGCGTCGTGGTGGTCGCCGCCCCTGGCGTGGGTGGGGAAGCTGAGGTCGCCGCCTCGGCCGCCCCGGCTCGTACCGCCTGCTCGCGGCGGGCGGCGAGGTACTGCTCGACCCCGCCGGGGAGCAGGACACAGGTCCCGTCGCCCATCAGCGCGTAGGTGACGTCGCAGACCCGTTCGAGGAAGTAGCGGTCGTGGCTCACCAGCAGCAGGGTCCCCGGCCAGCCGTCGAGGTAGTCCTCGACCACGTTGAGGGTGTCGATGTCCAGGTCGTTGGTGGGCTCGTCCAGCAGCAGCACGTTGGGTTCGGCGATCAGCAGCCGCAACAGCTGCAGCCGGCGCCGCTCGCCGCCGGAGAGGGCGCTGGTCCGGGTCGTCAGCCGATCACCGGTGAAACCGAACTCCTCGAGCAGCGAGGTGGCGCTCAGGTCGCGGCCCGCCGCCGTCGTCGTCTGCTGCCTGATTCCCGACACGCTGGCCAGCACCCGCTCGTCCGGCAGCTCGGTCACGGTCTGCGACAGGTAGCCCAGGCTCAGGGTGCGGCCCCGCTTGACCGTGCCGGAGTCGGGCTCCTGCTCGCCGGCCAGCAACCGCAGCAGGGTCGTCTTGCCCGAGCCGTTGACCCCGACCAGGCCGATCCGGTCACCCGGTCCGATCGACCAGGTCAGGTCGTCCAACAGCACGCGTCGCCGGTCGCCCTCCCCGACGGCCAGGTCGACGGCGTGCAGGTCGAACACGTCCTTGCCCAGCCGGCTCGTGGCGAACCGCTGCAGCGCGAACCGGTCACGAGGCGGTGGCTCGTCCTCGATCAAGACATTGGCGGCGTCGAGCCGGAACTGCGGCTTGGACGTCCGGGCGGGCGGACCGCGGCGGAGCCACGCCAGCTCCTTCCGCAGCAGGTTCTGCCGCCGTGACTCCATCCCGGCGGCCTGCCGGGCGCGTTCGGCCCGGGCCAGGGTGTAGGCGGCGTACCCGCCGTCGTACCCGTCGACCATCCCGTCGTGAACCTCCCAGATGCGGCTGCAGATGGCGTCGAGGAACCAGCGGTCGTGGCTGACCACGAGCATGGCGGTCTGGCGCCGCTGAAGATCCTGCAGGTGCCGCGCGAGCCAGTCGACCGCTTCGACGTCGAGATGGTTGGTGGGCTCGTCCAACACGAGCAGGTCGTGCTCGCCGAGCAGCAGTTGCGCCAACCCCGTACGGCGACGTTCGCCTCCGCTGAGTCCCGCGATCGGGGCGTCGAGGTCGAGGTCACCGAGCAGCTCGGTCACCACGGCCCGGCTGGCCGCGTCCGCGGCCCAGGTGTGGTCGGGCCGGTCACCGAGGGCGACGCTGCGGACCGTGGACCCGGGCAGCACGACCTCGGCCTGCTCGAGGTAGCCGATCGACAACGTGCCGGTGTGGGTGACCTGCCCGGTGTCGGGGGTGGCGCTGCGGGTCAGCAGCCGCAGCAGGGTGGTCTTGCCGCCGCCGTTGCGGCCGACGACGCCGACGACGTCGCCGCGGTCAAGCCCGAGGCTGACGGTGTCGAGCAGAGTCCGCGTGCCGAAGGTCTGACTGATCCGGTACGCGTTCACGAGGTTCGCCATGACTTGGTCGATCCTTTCACGACTGTGCACAGGCGGCCCGCCTACGCTGTCGGCGACCCACCGACCTACCGCCGGGGGTGATCGTCTGCGGGGCGTCGCCGACCTGCTGGGATCGACCTGGCTACCGGCCGGGGCTGGCGGCGGCCCTGACCCTGCGGGGAGCGGGCAGATTGCCCAGGTGGGTCGACAGCTCTGGTCGCGGCCGGGGCTCAGCGCCCCCGCATCGCCTGTCGAGCACCCTTGACCTGACGGCCGCTGGTCGGCATTGGGCCCTTGGGGATCGGCATCTGCGGTCGGACCGCGTCGAGGGCACGCAACCGCATCTTGAGGTCGGTGATCTGGTTGGCCTGGAGGGTGGTCGGCAGCTTCTGGATGTGCTTGGCCAGTCCGGAAAGCGGCACCTGACCTTCTTTGTCACCCATCATGATGGTGATGGCCTTGACGCCGTACGCGACCCGCTCGTGCTTGCGGGCCTCGCTGGCAAGCAGTTGCTTGACCCGGCCTGACTCACCCTCGCCGATCAGCACCAGCCCACCGGGGCCGAGGGTGCGGTGCACGACGTCACGCTGGCGGGTGGCGGCGATCACCGGGGTCGAGGTCCACTTCTTCGGCAGCATCTGCAGGGCGACCTCGGCCGAGCCGGCCTGGCCGGCGTACCGCTTGTAGGTCGCCGCCTTGGAACGCTGCACCAGCACGATCAGGGCCAGCAGCACACCGACCGTGAGACCCAGGATCGGGGTGTAGAGCGGGTGGTTGATCACCAGCCCGATGACCAGGCCGATCACGACGGGCAGCAGCAACGCCCCGATCATCAACAGTGGCAGCTGCTTGTCGTGCTCGTGGGTGATCTGGTAGGCGCGAACGATCTGCTTGACCCGGCCCATGTCGGCGGGGTCGGTGCTGTTCTTCCGACGGTCCTTCTCGGCCCGCTTCGCCGCCTTGGTCGCCGCCTTGACCTGTTTGGGACTCTGCGGTGCAGGAGCTGCCTTCGCCATCTCTTACCTCTCCGGTCCGGACTCCACCAACCGGGACTCCACCGCGGAACGATAGAGCCTTCCGGCCCGGTAGGACGAACGGACGAGCGGTCCGCTCATCACTCCCGCGTAGCCGATCTCGCGCGCCTCGGCGTCGAGCTCGACGAACTCCTCGGGCTGCACCCAGCGTTCGACGGGGTGATGACGCGGGGACGGGCGGAGGTACTGGGTGATGGTGATGATCTCGGTCCCCGCGTCGTGCAGGTCCTGGAGCGCCTCGGAGATCTCCTCGCGGGTCTCGCCCATCCCGAGGATCAGGTTGGACTTGGTGACCAGGCCGGCGGCACGGGACGCGCGGAGCACGTCGAGGCTGCGCTCGTAACGAAAGCCCGGGCGGATCCGTTTGAAGATCCGGGGGACGGTCTCGACGTTGTGCGCGAACACCTCCGGCGAGGCGTCGAAGAGCTGGCCGAGGTAGTCGGGGTTGCCCGAGAAATCCGGGGCCAGCATCTCGACCCCGGCGTCGTGGTTGAGCGCGTGCACCTGGCGGATCGTCTCCGCGTAGAGCCAGGCGCCCTCGTCGGGCAGGTCGTCGCGACAGACCCCGGTGATGGTGGCGTAGCGCAAGCCCATCTTCTGTACTGACTCAGCCACCCGCAGCGGCTCGCCGGCGTCGAAGTCGGCCGGTTTCCCGGTGTCGATCTGGCAGAAGTCGCAGCGGCGGGTGCACTGGTCGCCACCGATCAGGAAGGTGGCCTCGCGGTCTTCCCAGCACTCGAAGATGTTGGGGCAGCCGGCCTCTTGGCAGACGGTGTGCAAACCTTCGTCTTTCACCAGCTCCTGGAGCTCGCGGTACTGCGGTCCCATCCGTGCCGTGGTCTTGATCCAGGACGGCTTCTTCTCGATGGGTACGGCAGCGTTCCGGACCTCGAGGCGGAGCATCCGCCGTCCCTCGGGTGCGATAGTCACCGGTTCACCCTACTCGTCAGCCGGCGGCGGCTCAGGTGACGTCGCGGCGTCGGAAGACCAGAGCGGCGCCGGCGAGGACGACCGCGGTGACCACGGCCCAATAGACCGCGCTGTGGGTGAACGTGATGGTCTTGTCGACGAAGTCGGTCGAGGAACCGTCCGCGGTCACCGCGGTCACCGGGACCTGGAAGGTCGAGCCGTGCTGCAGGAACGCCGTGAGGTTGTTGCCCGGCAGCCACGGTGGGGCCTGGGCGAAGACCGGCACGACGAAGCCGAGCAGGACGATCACGTAGCTCACGAGCAACACCGCCAGCACGAAGCCGATCGCGGCAACGGTGTGGCGGGTCAGCATCGCCAGGCAGAAGCCGATCACGGCGCCCACGACCACCAGCACCACCCCGCGGCCCGCGGTTTCGATCAGTCGGCCGATCCCCGTCAGTGCCCCACCGTGCAGGTCGGTGATCATGGCGGCGACCCCGAGCGTCAAGGCGCCAGCTACCACGCCGCAGATCGCGCCCGCGACGGCGATGGCCACCAGCTTCGACCCCAGCACCCGCAGCCGTTCGGGGACGAAGGTCAGCCAGTTGGCCAGGGCGCCGGTGCCGTACTCCGCGCCGATGAACGACGCCCCGACCAGATACGCGGCCAACAGGGCCAAGTAGGTGGAGAGCAGCACGCCGATCCCGGCGATGTCGGCGAACGGCGTGGGGACCAGGCCGTAGTCCTCGGCGGACGGCTTGGGGGAGACGCAGTCCTGGACCGACCCGCCGCTCTGCTGGCACTCGGTCTCGTACTGGACGTGATTGGCCTCCCAGTCCTTGACTGCGTCCTGGTAGTAGCGCTGGTTCTCCGCGACCGCAGCGGCACTCGGCGGGGCGACTGCGAAGTTGACCGCGACCTGGAACAGGCCCAGGCCGAGGACCAGGACGATGGCGGTGACCATCGTCATCCGCCGCGCCCGCAGCCGGTGCAGCTCGGCGCCGATCAGCCGGATCATGCGGCACCTCCGGTCGCGCCGCCGGGCCCAGAGGAAGCGGTGGGTGGGGGTGAGCCCGGCGGGGGCGGGCCGCCGTACGGCTGGTCGACGGGTCGCGCACCGAGGTGCTCCTCGGCGGTGAGGCTGAGGAATACCTGCTCCAGGTCGGCCCGGATCGGGGTCAGCTCGGAGAGGAACAGGCCTTCGCGCGCCAGCAGCTGGGTGACGTGCGCGGGGTTGAAAGGCGCTGGCGGCGCGTCGGCCGGTCTGACCGGGGGCTGGGCGAGCAAGGTACGGTCCGGACCGGGCTGCACGGCGTAGCCCGCCGCCATCAGCAGGTCGGCTGCACGTTGCCCCTCGGCCACCCGGATCCGTACCGACTCCTGGGCACCGCGGGCGAGGATCTCACTGACGTCGCCAGCGGCCAGGAGCCGACCCCGGCCGATGATCGACACCGTGTCGGCGACCTGCTGGACCTCGCTCAGGATGTGGCTGGAGACGAGCACGGTCCGGCCCTGCCCGCTGAGGTTGCGCATGGTCGCCCGGATCTCGTGGATGCCGGCCGGGTCGAGCCCGTTGGTCGGCTCGTCGAAGATCAACAGCTCGGGGGACTTGAGCAGCGTGCCGGCGATGGCAAGCCGCTGGCGCATGCCGAGCGAGTAGGACCGGAACCGGTCCTTGCCCCGGTCGCCCAGACCCACCTCGTCGAGCACCTCGTCCACCCGGATCTTCGGGGCGCCGATGGCCTGGGCCAGCAGCACGAGGTTCTTGCGGCCGGTGAAGGCGGGGAAGAACTTGGGCTGCTCCACGATGGCGCCGATGGACCCGATCACCGCGGGCAGCTGGTCGGGCACGGGGCGGCCGAACACGGTCATCGAGCCCGCGTCGGCGCGGATCAGCCCGAGCAGCATCCGGATGGTCGTGGTCTTGCCCGAGCCGTTCGGTCCGAGGAAGCCGTGGACGCCGCCCGTCGGGACGTACAGGTCGAGGCCCTCGACCGCGACCTGCAGGCCGCGACGGGTGCGGTAGGTCTTGCGCAGGCCTCGCGTCTGCACGGCCGGTGCGTCCTGCATGCCGGTGGGCGCGGGCAGGGTGGCAGAGGTCATCGGTGGGACTCCCGGTGGCGGGTCGGACTGGATCCGCCACGGTAGCGGGCAGTCGGGCCTCCTGGTGGGAGGCGGCGGGTCAGACCCCGACGGTGAGCCCGTAGGTGACCCCGGACCCGGTTGCCGCCCCCGTGGACGGCGCGTCGACCCGGGCCACGTCGGGCGACTTCTGGTACGGGCCGAAGGCGAGCAGCTCGCTCAGATGCGGGGTCAGCCGGTGGGCCACGGTGTGCAGTCCGATCATCTCGTCGAGCTCCGCCTCCAAGGAGGTGACGCCCGCGTCGGCGATACCGCACGGGACGATTCGGTCGTAGGCACTCAGGTCCGGGTCCACGTTGATCGCGAACCCGTGCATGGTGACCTGCTGGGCCACCCGGACCCCGATCGCGGCGACCTTGCGCTCGGGTCGGCCCCGGCCCGACGACGCCGCGTCGGCCGCCAGCCAGACGCCGGAACGACCGTCGACCCGGCCGGTGACGAGCCCTAGGTCGGCGAAGGTGCGGATCATCGCCTCTTCGAGCCGACGGACGTAGTCCACCACCTTGACCGCCTCGGGCAGCGTCACGATGGGGTAGCCGACCAGCTGACCCGGGCCGTGCCAGGTGATCTTGCCGCCACGGTCGACGTCGATCACCGGGGTCTGGTCGGTCGGCCGCTCGTGGGGCTCGGTCCGCCGGCCGGCGGTGTAGACCGGCAGGTGCTCGAGCAGCAGCACCGTGTCACCGGTGCGGCCGGCGACCACGTCGGCGTGCACCGTGCGTTGCAGCTCCCACGCCTCGGCATAGTCCAGCTGGTCGGTGCCGAGTCCGAGGTAGCGGAAGTCGAGGGTCACGGCGCTCAGCCTAGCCCGCCACGCGATCCCGCCATTT
>JBPCRP010000124.1:0-36058 GCA_050996715.1 Propionibacteriaceae bacterium | reverse complement strand
GGCTTGTTGGTCTCTTCGACGATCCGGACAGCTCCCTCACGGAACTCCCGGTCGTACTTCTTCCGCTTCTCTGGCATCTCAATCCTCATTGTCGATGCCTCTACGGTCCGGGGGGAACCTCAACCTGATCTACATCCGCGACCTGCTCGGCCACGCCGCCGTGTCCACCACCGAGATCTACGCCCGCGCAGACACCGAGACCAAGCGAAAGGCGATCGAGAACGCCTACCAGCCCCTCACCCCAGACGTCCTGCCCGACTGGACCCAGGACACCTCCCTGATCGGCTGGCTCGGCTCGCTGGCGCGTTGACGCCGACCGCCGAGATTATGCAGACGAAACCACCACCGGCGCGGCCCCCACCAGCGGCAACACCCCGACAGGGCGCATAACCCAGCCGTCCACCTAATGCCGCTTATGCGGAATTCCGCATAAGAGGCACACATGTGCGTCGTTGCTGCTCGCCCAGGGTGTTCCTCCCCGGGTGGTGATGGACGTGCTCGGGCACTCGCAGTTCTCGATCACGATGGACCTCTACAGCCACGTGATGCCGTCGGCACTTCGTGAGGCTGCGGCGGCGATGGATCGGGCTCTGGGGGGTGGCGAGAAGTGAGCTGTCTCGGCCGCGTTGCTGTCAGCGTTGCTGTCAACGGGGGTTCGGATCAAGGATCCGACCTGGCCAGATGGGCTCTGACCAGGCCGGATAGTGGAGCTGACGGTCGGACTCGAACCGACAACCGCCTGTTTACAAGACAGGTGCGCTACCAATTGCGCCACGCCAGCGACGGTCGTCAGGCTACCGAACTTCGGCAGGCAGTGCCGGTTGCTCGGGTCCCAGCGCGACCAGGCCCATCGCCGCGACCAGGATCAGCCCGCCCAGCACGGTGCGTGGGTCGAGGGTCACCCCGGCGAACGCGGCGGTCATCGCGGCGACGGCCGGCTCGAGGGTGAGAAGGACCGCCGTCCGGGAGGCGTCGACCCGCGACTGGGCCCAGGTGAGCAACACGACCGGGACGGCGGTGGAGAGCACCGCCAGGAACGCCACCAGGAGCCAGGCGCGTAGCGGCATCGGGAGGGGCGCGGGTGCGGGGTGCCACGCCAACTCCACGCCCACCGTAGTCAGCGCGAGCACGGCCACGGTGGTGGTCTGGGTCCGGGCCAGGCTGATCGCGTAGTCCGGCACCGACCAGCGCGAGAGCAGCACCAGGTGCAGCGCCCAGAGCGCGGCGGCGCCGACGGTCAGCAGATCACCGAGGCCGAATCCCGCCGTACGGATGCTCAACACCGCCAGCCCGAGCAGGGCGAGGCCGACCGCAGCCCAGGTCACCGTTCGCGCGTGGCGGCCGAAGAGCACCGTGTCGAGGACGGGGGCGATCACCACCAGCAGGCCGGTGAGAAAGCCCGACATCGCGGCGTCGGTCCGTTGCAGCGCCCAGGTCTGAAGCAGGAATCCCCCGCCCAGCAGCGATCCCAGGACCACGGCCCGAGACCTGAGGCCGTCCGGCAGGGCGGGGGCGCCACGGGTGACCATCGTCAGCAGCAGCGCGGCGAGACCGAAGCGGAGCACCACGACGTACGCCGGCGGCAACACGGCCAGGGCCTCGGCGGTCACGGTGAACGTGACGCCCCACAGGACGGCGACCACCACCAGAGCGAGGGTGGGCAGGCTCGCGCGGCCGGGGTTCACACCGTGGTGGAGTGCTCGACGCCACCGATAAATGCGTGGGCGACTACCCCGTGCCGTAGGCCGCCAGGAAGATGCGTACCGCCTCAGCGCAGTGGCGGCGCAGACCTGCGGCGTCGGGTACCACCTCGTCACCGAGCAGCATGGCGGCGTTCAGCGGCCCCGACATGGCCAGCCAGTTGAAGTGCTCCGCCGCCACCCGGGGGTCATCGACCCGGAGCATCCCCGCCCGGGCCAGCCGTTCGAACCGCATCGCCAACGACGACATCGCCCGCTCGGGTCCGCGTTCCCACAGCACCCGGGCCAGGTCGGGGAAGCGGCCGACCTCACCGATCACCAGTCGACGGAGCTTCAGCAGACGCGGGGTGAGCACGATCGCGAGCTGCCGGTCGGCGTAGGCCTGCAGGAAGTCGCCGAGCGCGGCCACGTCGGGCGGGTCGGGGATCTCGTCGCGGTGGACCGCGTCGCCGGCGATGGTGGTCATCGAGGAGACGAGCTCGACGAACAGCGCCTCCTTGCTGCCGAAGTGCTTGTAGACGGTCTGCTTCGACACGCCCGCGAGGGTCGACAGCTCGTCCATGTTGGCGGCCAGGTACGCGTCGCGCAGGAAGATCTCTTCCGCCGCCGCCAGGATGGCGGCGTGCTTGCGCTGCGAGCTCGGACGAACGGTCGTGGTCATCCCTGCCCTCTCACCAACCCCTTGACTCTCTGGACTTGTCAGTCTACTTTAGCGAAAAGGAACTAGCCAGTCCATAATCTAAGGAGCCGGCCATGACGAAGTTCACCACCAGCAGCCGGGGCGACCGGATCGCCTACGACCTGCGGGGCAGCGGTCCGGCCCTGGTCTTCGTGGCGGGAGCGGGACCGTTCCGGGCCATCGACCAGTGCACGACCGAGACGGCTGAGCGGGCCGGCGAGGCGGGGTTGACCACCCTGGTCTTCGACCGGCTCGGCCGAGGCGAGAGCGGCGGCGGTGGGGTGCTCGACCTCCCTCGCGAGCTGGAGGCGCTGCGCGCGGTGATCGACGTCGTCGGCGGGTCGGCGATGCTGTGCGGGCACTCGTCGGGGTGTGCGATCGCCCTGCGGGCGGCGACGGTTGGGCTACCGGTGACCGGTCTGGTCCTGTGGGAGGCACCGCTGGCGCAGCCAGCCGCCGCGACCACCGCGTGGACGGCCGAGATCGAGCGGCGGATGGACGCCGAGGACTTCGTCGGCGCGATGGAGCACTTCATGAAGGACATGCCACCGCAGTGGCTCGCCGAGGTGCAGGCGTCGCCGCAGTGGGCGATGATCGCGGCGGGAGTGACCAGCCAGCGGGCGGACGCGCAGGCGCTGGCCTGGGCGCAGACCGCCCTGGAGACCGGGGGGCTGGGCGGGCTCACCGTGCCGGTGCTGGCGACGTACGGCACCCAGACGTTCCCCGAGATGCCCACGGCGGCCGCGCTGATCGCCGACGTCGTGCCGGGCACGTCGGTCAAGGAGATCCCCGGCGCCGATCACGCCTGGCAGCCCGAGCCGATGGCCGCCGAGCTGGTGGCGTTCGCTCGGCGCCGCGTCGTCGACCGCTGCGGCAGCCAGGTCTAGCGGACCCCGGGGGCGGCGACGAACGTGCGGGCGGCGCCCACGAGCTCGGTCTCGCCCTCACGGGCGCTGACGAACGCCGACTGGCCCCGGGACAAGACCAGCTCGCGGCCCACCCCGCGCAGGGTGGCTCGCCCGTCGGTGACCAGCACCACGCGTCCGGTCCCGGCACCGGGCAGGATCGATTCGATCTCGGTGCCTTCGATCCGCCAGAGAGCGAACTCGGGGGCGGGGGTCTGGTAGGCGAAGACCCCCGCGGCCTCCTCGACCACGTCGACCGGCTGCGGTACGCCGGGGGTGAAGTCGAGCACCGACAACAGCTCGTCGACGGCGATGGGCTTGGGCGTCAGCCCGCCCCGCAGCACGTTGTCGGAGTTGGCCATGATCTCCACGCCCAGGCCGTGCAGGTACGCGTGCAGGTTGCCGGCCGGCAGGAAGAGGGCGTCATAGGGGTCGAGCACGAGGCGGTTCATCATCAGCGCGGCGAGGATGCCGGGATCGCCGGGATAGAAGCGGGCCAGCTCGGTGGCGGTCCGGGCGAACAGACCGAGATCATCGGTCCGGTCGTCCGCGTCGGCAGCGGACTCCACGAGGGCGTCGACCACGTCGCGCCGGGTGCCGCGGTCGAGGCGCAGCAGCGCACCGAACACTGACTCCAGCGCCTCGGCGGCGCCATCGTGAGCGGCGTGCTGCAGGGGAGCGAGCAGCTGCAGAGCCGCCGGGACACCGAGCCGGGCCAACAACGCGTAGGTCTGAGCCGGCTCGCGGAACCCGCACAACACCTCGGTCGGCTCGATGGCCACCAGCGCCTCGGGCTTGGGCCAGCCGTCCTTGTAGCTACGCTCCACCGCATCGCGGGCGATGCCGGCGTCGTTCTCCCGGTCCCAGCCGGCTTCGGCCTGCGACCGGGACGGGTGAGCCTGGAGCGACAGCGGCTGCGCCATGGCCAGCACCTTGAGCAGGTAGGGAAGTCGAGGCCCGAACTGCGCGACCGAGGCCTCTCCGACGACCCTGGCCGCGTCCTCGCTGACGACCTCGTCGAGATCGCGGTCACCCACCTGGGCCGGGGCCAGCGGATGCGCTCCCAGCCAGAGCTCGGCCTGGGGTTCGCCGGTGGGCTCGACTCCGAGGAGCCGGGGGAGGGCGGTCGTCGAGCCCCACGCGTACGGCTGGACGACGCCGGTCAGCCGTTCGATCATGACGACCCCGCGGTGTCGGGCCCGAGTGCGGCCGTCCGCCACCGGGCCAACGTACGCAGGGATCCGAGCGTGGCCGACCACGGCACCAACGGCGACTCGATCTCCCCCGACCGGAGGCAGCGCATCACCTCCTGAGCCTGCAGGGTGTAACCGCCGCCGGGCAGCTCGGTGACCAGCACGTCGGGCTTGGCGTCCTGGCCGTGGCCGCGGTAGACCCGGACCTCGTCGGGCTTGATCAAAAAGTCCATCTCGATCCGGCCGTTGGTGCCGAAGACCTCGAGCCGGTTGTTCACGTCGGCTTCGAGCGTGCAGACCACGGTGGCGGTGGCCGGGCGTCGGTTGTCCACCGCGCCGAACCCCAGCACCGCGGCCAAGTGGGCGTCCACCCCGGTGCTGGCGAGGCTGCCGACACCGACGACCTCATCGGGCTCACCGAGGTAGAGCTCGACCGCGTGCACCGGGTAGACCCCGAGATCGAGCAGCGCGCCGCCGGCCAGGTCGGGGTTGAGCAACCGGTGATCGTCGTCGCCGTCGAAGAGGAAGCCGAAGGTGGCACTCACGTGGCGGATCTCGCCGATCTCTCCCGCCGCCGCCAGGGCAGCGGCCTTGCGGACCAACGGGTTGGTCCGCATCCACACCGCCTCCATGCAGAAGAGGTTGGCTTCCCGGGCCAGGTCGAACACCTCGATCGCCTCGGCCTCGCTGACCGTCATCGGCTTCTCGATCAACACCGCTTTTCCGGCCTCGAGGCACAGCCGCGCCGAGCTGAGGTGGTCGTTGTGAGGGGTCGCGACGTAGACGACGTCGATGTCGGGGTCGGCAGCCAACTCGGCGAACGAGCCGTAGCCACGCGCGAAGCCGAAGTCGGCCGCGAACTTCTCGGCCTTCTCGGCACTGGTGTGGGACGCGGCCGCGACCAGCTCGGCCTCCTCGGGCAGCAGGGCCAGGTCGCTCGCGAAGACGCCGGCGATGTGGCCGCAGCCGAGGACCCCCCAGCGGATACGGGTCAGCGGGGCACCGGTGTCGGCGAGACGGGTGGGCGAGAGGTCCTCAGGCACTACCCAATCCAACCGCACCAAGCTGGCCGGCGTGCGTCCGGGCTGAGCGCGGAGGACGCGGGTGGGGTCGAATGACACAGCTGTCATTCGGGCCTACAGTGAGCCCATGGCGGCGGCATCGGATCCTGACCACAGCACCCAGCCCAGCAGGGGTCCCGGCGAGCTCGACGACCGGGACGCCGCGATCCTGCACTTCGAGCGACAGTGGTGGAAGTTCGCCGGCGCCAAGGAACAAGCGATCCGCGAGCAGTTCGGCATGTCGGCCACCCGTTACTACCAGGTCCTGAACGCCCTGATCGACCGTCCCGAGGCCCTGATCGCCGACGCCCTGCTGGTCAAGCGACTCCGCCGCCTCCGGGCGACCCGCCAGCGGAACCGTTCGGCCCGCCGGCTCGGGATCGACCTGAACGCCTGACCGCCGCTTTCAGGCGCACCGACAGCGGTGTGACCGGCACCTCCGGGTAGCCACCCAGCCGAAGTCCCGCGCGCCGCTCAAACACGTTGCCGGTGCCTCGGTCCCCGGTGCGCAGCCAGGACCAGGCCGTGGCGAGGACGTACGCCGGCAGGAAGACCGGGCCGCACCAGGCGTACTGCTCGCTGTGAGCCGCCTCGTGCTCCAGCAGCCCCGGTCGCCGCTGCTGGAGGTCGGTCCAGCCGTGCCGGGTGATCAGCACGTCGCCGACGGTGAAGGCGACGGCGACCGGGAAGCCGAGCCGGTAGCCGTCGGCCAACCGCAGACCTCCGGGCCCCGCCGACACCGTCGCGCCACCGACCCGGGCCACCAGCAGACCGAGTGGCGTGCTGAGGTTGATGAGGTTCGCCACGCGACGGGTACGCGAGTTCAGGGCCACGTGCTGAGTCTGCCAGTTCAATATATGGACAGAAGTCTCAAGATGTGAGAGCCCGTGATGCGGCGGCGGGCGTCCGCCGCCTAGGCTGTGCCCTGCATCAAGAGGGGACGAGGGACCGGCCCGACGACTCCCCGGCAACCGGCCGCAGACAGCTCACAGCTGCGCGGACACGGTGCCAAATCCGGCTCGAGCGAAGGCCGCCCGAGACAGATGAGTAAGGACGACAACTCATGACTGCGCTGATCACCACCGAGACCCAGTCCGATCGGGTCGGGCAGACGGGTCCGCGCGACGGCGCGTTCGGCTACGCCACCCACCTCGTCTGTCGGGCGTGCGGCGCCCAGACCACCCTCGGCCCCTTTTACGCCTGCATGGAGTGCTTCGGCCCGCTCGGGGTCGGCTACGCCTTCCCGCGGATCACCCGGGCCCAGATCGAAGCCGGACCCAAGAGCATCTGGCGCTACGCCCCGTTGCTGCCGGTACCCACCGACATCGCCTCCTTCCGCTCGACCGACCCGGGCTTCACCCGGCTGGTGGACGCGGGCAACCTCGCCGCCGACCTCGGGATACGTAAGCTCCACGTCAAGGACGACTCCGGCAACCCGACACATTCCTTCAAGGACCGCGTGGTCGCCGTCGCCCTCTCCGCCGCCCGTGAGCTGGGCATGAAGGTGCTGGCCTGCCCGTCGACCGGCAACCTGGCCAACGCCGTGGCGGCTGCTGCCGCCCGCGCCGGGATCCGCTCGGTCGTGCTGGTGCCGAGCAACCTGGAGCAGCAGAAGATCATCGCCTCGGCGGTCTACGACACCACCCTGATCGCGATCGACGGCAACTACGACGACGTCAACAAGCTGGCCAGCGAGATCGCCGGTGAGCAAGAGGGCTGGGCGTTCGTGAACGTCAACGTTCGGCCCTATTACGGCGAGGGTTCCAAGGCCCTGACCTACGAGATCGCCGAGCAGCTCGGCTGGCGGCTGCCGGACCAGGTCGTGGTCCCGGTCGCCTCGGGCTCGCAGCTGACCAAGATCGACAAGGGGTTCGCCGAGCTGATCGAGCTCGGCCTGGTCGAGGACAAACCGGTCAAGATCTTCGGCGCCCAGGCCACCGGATGCTCACCGGTCGCCCAGGCCTTCCGCAACGGGCACGACGTCGTCCGGCCGGTGCGACCCGACACGATCGCCAAGAGCCTCGCCATCGGCAACCCGGCTGATGGGCCCTACGTGCTCGACGTGGTCCGCCGCACCGGCGGTGCCGTGGTCGACGTCGACGACGCGACCGTGGTCACCAACATCCGCCGGCTGGCGCGGACCGAGGGCATCTTCGGTGAGACCGCGGGCGGGGTGACCCTCGGCGTGACGGCCAAGCTGCTCGCCGACGGGCTGCTCGACCCCGACGCCGAGACGGTGATCATCAACTCCGGTGACGGCCTCAAGACCCTCAACGCGGTCGAGGGTCAGGTCGGACCCACCATCACCATCCCGCCGCGCTACGAGGCGTTCGAGTCGTTCTGGGAGACTCAGGTCTCATGACTGCCTCCGTACGCATCCCGACCATCCTGCGCAGCTACACGGGTGGGGCCCGCGAGGTGAGCGCCGATGGCGCCACCTTGACCGAGCTGCTCGACTCGCTGGAGAGCAACCACCCGGGGCTGAAGTCGCGGGTGGTCGACGACGCTGGCTCCCTGCGTCGCTTCGTGAACATCTACGTGGGTGATGACGACGTCCGCTTCGTCGGCGGTCTTGACGCGGAGATTAGCGACGGCGCCAAGGTCTCGATCATCCCCGCGGTCGCCGGCGGAGCCGGCTGCGCGCGAGACTGCGCTCAACAACCCTGACGCCGGCCGAAAAGGTTGCTGACTGCAGTCTCGCGGGCGTGCCCTCGTCGCTCAGGCGGCAACCAGGGCCGACCGGACGGCATCGCGTTCCTGACGGCGGGCCGGCAGGTACAGCAGCGCACCGATGGCCGAGAACGTACCCGCCACCACGATGGCGGTGCTGGTCGAGGTGTGCTGCGCGAGGGGGCCCAGGGCGAGCAGGCCCAGGCTGTAGGTGCCGCCCGCGATCATGGAGTTCATCGACAGCACCGTCGAACGGTTCTCGGCCGTGGCCTGGCGGTGCAGCAGCGTCGCGTGCATCGGACCGGCGGCACCGTGGGCCAGGTAGGCCACCAGGTAGGCGGTGATCAGACCGACGGGTCCGGCCGTCAGGCCCATGATCACCACGAACCCGGCGTTCAGGACCCGGGCGAGCACCGCTGTCCAGGTGACCCCGATCCGGTCACTCCCCAGGCCGGCAACAAAAGAACCGACGGCGAACAGGCCCCAGGCGGCGGCAGACGCCGGACCGAAGATCGCGCCGGCCCGGTCTTCCCCGCCCACGACCTCGGCCAACCGGATGGGGGTGAAGGTCTCGAACCCGATCACGCCCACGCTCCAGAACACCTCGACGAGCACCAGATAACGCAGCACTCGTTGAGTTCTGAGGGTACGCAGCCCGGCGGTGACGACCCGGGGCGCAGCGGCGGCCGAGGTCAGCACCATCCCCAGCCGGGCGGGCGCCCGGTGCGGCTCACGGACCAGGATGACGGTGAGGAGGGTGTGCAGCGCCATCAGGGCGACCGATGTGGAGTAGGGGAGCAGCAGGGAACTGGTACCCACGATCGGATGCCAGGCGATGAGGCCACCCGAGGCGACGGCGCCCGCCGCGATCGCCACCCCCAGCACGGTGGCCGCCTGGCTCAGCGTCTGCTCCACCGGATGGTCGGGATCTTCGGCGAGGGCGGTGTCGACGTACCAGGCTTCCAGCGGCCCGGAGTCCAGAGCACGGAAGATCCCCTGCAGGACGAGCGCCAGCACGAAGACCCACAGGCTGTGCGCCACCAGGAAAACGGCGCCGGAGATCACCGCCAGCACGCCGGCCAGGACGAGGACGGGTCGACGACCCAGGGCGTCGGCGAGACCACCGGTGGGAAGCTCGAGTGCCAACACCACGAAGCCCTGCGCGGACAAGATCACGCCGATCTGGGCCAGGCCGATGCCTCGTTGCAAGGGGATCAGGGTGATCAGCCCGATGGTCAGTCCGACCGGGAACCAGCGCGTCGCCGACAAGATCAGCATCCGGCGGCGGGCGGACCGAGCCGAGACGATCAGGTGCGGCCCGCTCACGACGACGCCGTTTCGGGTGCGGTGAGGTCGGTCGGGCAGACGTAGCTGAAGATCGAGATTCGCCGGGCGTCGGGGTCACCGTCACCGGCGTGTCGGTAACGTGCCAGGACCTCGTCCAGCTCCGAGCGCAGTTCCGCCAGCTGGCTGGGGTTCGCGGTGATCATGGTGTCGCCGAGACCGCACGCGTCCGCCCATTCCGGCGGCCACCCCTCCAGCGCGTCCTGCCAGGCCTCGGCCCGGGTGGTGAGCTGACGGATGTAGCTGCGCTCGAGCCACCCCAGAGCGGTGGTCGCGTCCTCGTCGTCGGCGAACTCGGACCGGTTCCACGCGTGGAAGTCGGTGCTGGCCCGCCAGGGTCGGCGTTTGCCCGCTCCGTCCCCGCTGTCGGTGACCAGCCCGACGGACTCGAGCTTGCGCAGGTGGTAGCTGGTCGCCCCGGTGTTGGTCCCCAAGGCCTCGGCCAGCTCGGTGGCCGTCGCCGGCCCGGCGGTCCGCAGTCGGCTCAGCAGCCGGGAACGCAGCGGGTGGGCGAGCACCCTGATCGCGATCGCGTCCAGCCGGAGCCCGGTGCAGTGATCTGTCATGTATGCAGAATAACTCTGCATAACTAGTGTGCACAAGGGTTGTGTGAGACTGATTCGACGGTGAGCGGCGTGGATCGAGGTCTGCGCGGTCCGCCGACGTTGTCCACCGCGGTGGTCGCGACGGACGGCGCTGTCGGACCGAGCGGGCAGGATGGACCCATGTCGTCCACCACGCACCTCGCTTCCGGACACGCCGCCGAGCACCTGAGCGCGACGATCCGGGCGATGGCGGGTCCCGAGGCGACTCCGCGCGACGACCAGCTGCGGGCGGTGGTCGAGCTCGTCGAGCACCGCCGGCACGTGCTCGTCGTGCCGGCGACCGGGTGGGGCAAGTCGGCGGTCTACTGGGCGGCGACCGCAGCCCTGCGCGGCGCGGGGGCGGGCACGACCCTGGTCATCTCCCCGCTGCTGGCCCTGATGCGGGACCAGATCGCCGCCGCGCAGCGAGCGGGGCTGCGGGCTGCCACCGTCAACTCGACCAACGTCGACGACTGGTCTGAGGTACTGGGACAGGTCGCCGACGGCAGTCTGGACGTGCTGCTCATCTCGCCCGAGCGGCTCGCCAACCCGCGCTTCGCCGATCGGCTGCCGGCGCTGCTCGACGGCTGCGGGTTGCTGGTGATCGACGAGGCGCACTGCGTGAGCGACTGGGGCTTCGACTTCCGGCCTGACTACCAGCGGCTCACCCGCACCCTGCTGGCCCTGACCCCGGGCACTCCGGTGCTGGCCACCACGGCGACCGCCAACGAGCGGGTGACGGCCGACGTCGCCGCTCAGCTCGGCGAGGACACCGTGACGCTGCGCGGTTCGCTGGCCCGATCGTCGCTGCGGCTCGCGGTCGTGCCGGGACTGACGCCGCTCCAGCGCTACGCCTGGGTGGCCGAGGCTCTGCGCTCCCTGCCCGGATCGGGCATCGTCTACGTGCTGACGGTGGCCGAGGCCGATCGGGTCGCCGGGTTCCTCGCCGACCAGGGCTTCGACGTCGCCGCCTACACCGGTCAGACCCAGAACCGCGAAGAGCTGGAGGACCGGCTGCGCCGCAACGAGGTCAAGGCGCTGGTGGCGACCTCGGCGCTGGGGATGGGTTACGACAAGCCCGATCTCGCCTTCTGCGTGCACCTCGGGTCACCGGCCTCGCCGGTGGCCTACTACCAGCAGGTCGGCCGGGCCGGGCGTGCGCTCGACGAGGCGCTGGCGGTGCTGGTGCCGGCCGAGGCCGACGAGCGGATCTGGGACTACTTCGCGACCGCTGGGATACCCGACCAGGACCAGGTGGAGCGGCTGCTCGACGTGCTCGGCGACGGCCCGATGACGGTACCGGCGATCGAGAGCGCGACCGGGATGCGCCGTGGCCGGCTCGAGACGCAGCTCAAGATCCTGGCGGTCGACGACGTGGTCAGCCGGGCCGCCGCCGGCTGGACCGCGACCGGCAAACGTTGGTCCTACGACACGGCCAAGTGGGACGGCCTCAAGGCGGTCCGCGCCGCCGAGGCCGATCTGATGCGACGGTACGCCCACGGCGAGGGCTGTCTGATGCAGTTCCTGCAGCTGGCACTCGACGATCCCGACCCGCAGCCGTGCGGTCGGTGTTCGGTCTGCACGGGCGACATCCCGGCCCCCGGAGCCCGACCGTCGGCCGAGGTCGAGCAGGCCGCCCAGCGGTACTTCCGCGGTGTCGACGTGGTGATCGAGCCGCGCAAGCTGTGGCCGTCCGGGGTCGCGGATCACAAGGGCAAGATCGTGGGTCTCGCCCCGGGACGGGCCATCGCCTTCGCCGACGACCCGGCCTGGTCCGCGACCCTGGCGAGGCTGTGGCGTCGAGACACCGAGCTGCCGCCGGAGTTGCTGGAGGCGTCGGTCGAGGTGCTCACACGCTGGGCCCGGACCTGGGAGCGACCGGTCGCCGTCGTCCCGATGCCGTCGCGCCGGTTCCCCACCATGATCACCTCTCTCGCCCGGCACCTGTCGGAGGTGGGCCGGCTGCCGTTGGTGGAGGCGCTGACCGTCTCCGGGATCCCGGCGACGCCCGACGCCGCGTCCACCGAACGGGCGCGGTCGCTGCTGGCCACGCTGCAGCTCGACCCCGACGTCTCGTTCGACGGCCCGGTGCTGCTGGTCGACGACACCGTACGCAGCCGGTGGACGGTGACTGTGGCCTCCTCGCTGCTGCACCAGGCCGGGGCGAGCGCCACGTTGCCGCTGGCGGTGCACCTGCTGCCGTGACCGTGGTCCGTCGATGAGCTCGGGTCACTCGACCGGCGACCGGCGCCAGGTCAGGGGCGTTCGAAGGCGCCGATGTCGGGGGGGCCGGTGACCCGGGTGCCGGCGGCGTCGACGGGAGCGGCCGGCTGGTCGACCTCGGTCCCGGCGTCGATCGCCGGGCTATCGGCCGTCGGGACGAAGTCGCCCGCGGCCGGGTCGCTCAGCCCGACGTCGGCCACCGACAGCACCCGCGACGTCACGCGGCCCCGCACCGTGCCGGCGAACAGGTTGTTCTGGTCGACGAGGGGGCCGTCCACGTAGACCGCCTGACTCGCCGCGACGACGGTGTTGCGGACGGTGAGCAGTCCCTTCGTGCAGCCCCCGTAGCAGACCAGACCCTGCGCGGAGGAACCCGTGAGCCAGATCGTGGTGTTCGCCACCGTGGTGTTCTTGACCGGTCCGAACTCATCATCGCTTCCGCGGGTGACGAACCCCACCGAATGGGGCCGGTCAGAGGTCACCAGGTTGTAGCTGAACGCGTTGTCGGCCGAGCGGGGGCCGCCCAGCTCGACCCCGCTGCCGCCACTGATCTGGTTGTGGTCGACCCGGTTCCCCGTCGAGTTGAACACCTCGACCCCGGCACCGTCCTCGCCGAAGTCGTAGGAGAAGGCGTGGTGTCCGGAGATCACGTTCCACGAAACCTCGGCGTTGCGCCCATTGAGCAGCACGCCGAACGCCCCCGCATCGTCGGTCCTCGGCTCCCGGGTGAGGACCGACATCTTCGTGTTGTCGGCGATCCGGTTCCGGGTCACCAGAGTCCGGTCGGCGCCCGTCCCCACCACGACGCCGGCGACGCTGCCGGTGGCCTCCACGGCGCGCACGGTCACGTCATCGCCGCGGACCTCGACGCCGGCGTACCCGCAGCGGTCCACGTGCACCTCGCTGACGGTGACGTAGGACCCGGTCACGCTCACGCAGCTCTGTGCACCGCTGACGACCGGTAGCGGGCCCTCGCCGTAGGAGGCGATGGTGATCTCGGCGTCCGACGTACCCGAGGCGGCGACGTCCCACGGTCCGACGAAGCTGCTCCCGCGCGCGAGCCGGACGACGCTGCCGGCGGGCAACGTCGCCCGCTGCACCTGCTGGAGCGTCGCCCAGGCCTCCGCCGGAGTCCGCCCCGAGCGGTTGTCCTGGCCGGCGTTGCTGACGTAGTAGGTCGTGGCCACCGGATCCTGGGTCACCCAGCGGACCACGACCGCGACGACGACGACGGCGAGGGCGCCGGCGACGACCTGGGCCCATCGAGGGGGGCCCCGGTGCGGCGGCGGACTCCCGTCGGCGTCCTCGGTCATGCCCCCATCAGGCTCAACGTGAAGTAGGTGCTCAGCAGGGCAGCCCACGCCACCCCGAGCACCCACAGGATCACGTCGAGCAGCTGCACCGGACGTGGTCGGCGGACGGGTTGCGCTTGCCCGCGGCCAGCGGCGCGCTCAGCCGCCACCGTACGACCGCCCCAGACCAGCACGATCAGCACCGTGACGACGATGGCCACTGCGACCAGCGGGGTCACGCCGCCTCCGACGAACGGACGGGTGCCTCGTACCGGGAACGGGCCGGCCGGGGCTCACCCATCGCTGACTCCCGGGCCCGCGAGCACGACCCTGTCGTCCTGGTCGTAGACGACGCGGTAGTTCTGGTCGACCACCAGTGCCTCCTGCACCTGGTGCGTCCATCCCGAGGGCAGTCCGTCCAAGATCACTCCCTGCTCGTCCTGCTGGGGATTGATGAACACGTAGTCGGCGCCCGCGTCGACCACGCACGTGGTGAGCTCGGCGGCGGTCGTGCACGGCTTCTCGGCGGTGCCCAGGTCGGCAGCGACCAGCTGGGTCAAGGTGTCCACCCGGGACAGCCGCAGCGGCGCCGCGTCGCGCAGGGCCGCCAGCGTGGAGTCGCGGGGGGCGACGCGGTAGACGTAGTCGATCGCGGCTACGTCGCCGTGGGTCATCGCGGTGTAGGCGTCGTTGCCGCCGCGAGCGACCACCGTGCCCAGCGCGAGCACGCTCAGGGCCAGTCCCAGTCCGACCGCAGGGACGACGTGGCGCCACCCGGCCGCCCTGCCGCGGGCCCGGTTCAGCAGGGCGTCGCCGCCCACCCCGGCACCGAGGCAGAAGAAGGGCAACGCGTACAGGTAGCAGCGCAGGAAGATCTCCCCGCCGTACGGCTGCACCACAGCCAGCCCGAACGCGCTGGCGGCCACGGCCGGGATGACCCAGCTGCGGACCCCGCGGCGGCGCAGCACGAGCAGGCCCGCACCGGCGGCGAGCACGACCAGGCCGAAGATCGCGATCCGCAGGCCGACGACCGTGACGTGCCCGACGTCTCCGACCAACCGGCCGGCGACACCTTGGGTGAGCGACGCGTTGACGTCGCCGACCGAGCCGGTGATCAGCTGCAGCTGACCGAGCCAGAAGTCCTTGGCCGCCAACACGAACCAGGTGATCGCCGGGAGTCCGACCAGCACCGGCAGCCACCCCGACGACAGGCGTCCCCACAGCAGCAGCACGAGCAGCATCGTGGCGAGGACGTACGGCGTGAGCTGATGGCTGGGTGCCAGCGCCACCGCCAGCGCCAGCACGCTGATCTGGGCCAGCAGACGCTCGGGCGGTCGAGTGCCCGGCGGGAGGCGGCGGCGCCAGGCCCGCACGTCGCCTCCCTTGGCGTCCAGGGCCGGCCAGAGCAGGAAGCGGCCCACCAGCGCGAGCGCAGCCACCATCAGCACGTAGCTCATGGCCTGGGGGGAGAAGTAGTCCTGCTCGGTCCAGTTGGTGACCACGAAGGTCCAGGTGGCGATCCACGCGGCGCGGTCGCTGCGGAGCACCGAGGCGGCCAGGGCGCGAACGGCGACGGTGGTCACGCCGGCGAACACCAGCGGCGCCCAGTTGAGCAGCAGGCGGACGTCGTGCACGTCGGCGGCGGCGCCCCACATCGCGGCGGCCGAGAAGAACCCGGGCCACGACATCCGGGCGTCGTAGGACGGGAGCACGCCACCAGTGCGCTCGATGAGCTCGGCAAAGCCGACGTGCAGCCACGCGACCGGCATCCGGGCTACGCCCTCGACGGCGGGCTGCAGGCCGTACACGGCGACGACCAGCAGGCCGGTGAGGATCGTCAGCCACCACGCCCGCAGCACCCCTCCCCGACGCTGGCTGACCGCCAGCTCGACTACGACCGCCGCCAGCAGCAGGGGGTAGGCGAGCAACGTGGGCCAGCGGAGCTGGGTCACCAGGCCGAGCCCGCCGAGGCGATCGACCTGCACCGGGGCGAGCCCGAGCCACCACGAGACCGCGCCGACCAGGGCGAGGGCGGGGGAGAGCAGCAGCGCCCGCTGGCCCCGCGGACGATCGGTCGACCCGGCAACCGCGGGGGACTCGGACGTCACGGCGCTCACCGGCGCCGCAGCCGAGCCAGGTCCACCGCAGCGATGGCGAGCATCACCAGCTGCCAGCCGACGAACGCGATGCCGACCGGGGTGAGGCTGGTGATCGGCACCGACGCGACGATCAGGACGAGCCCGGCCGCGTTCAGCAGCTGCAGCACGGCCATCCGAACGCCTCGGCCGGCGCCGAGATGGACCGAGGTGACCAGCAGTACGCCGACGCGGGCGAGGAACCCCACCAGGATCCAGCGCATCAGCTCCTCGGCGGCTTCTCGGTAGCCGTCGCCGAACAGACCCAGCAGGACACCCGCCAGGGCGAACGCGACCGCCAGCACAGGGACGGCGACTACCGCGATCCGCGTGCCGGCCCGCCGCAGCAGGTGGGTGAGCGCCCCCGGCGTCGCAACGAGCCGGATCACCATCGCGTTGCCGTAGCCGTTCGCGGCCAGATCCAGCGCATTGAGACCCATCCAGACCACGAAGAACGCGGCCCCGGCGTCGGTGCCGAACCGCGCCGTGACGATGAGCGGGATCACGTTGTAGGTGATGGTGACCCCGATGGACGCCGGATAGATCGGCCCGACCAACCGGAAGATCTCCGGCCGGGTAGGCAGCACCCCGGGCAGCGAGACCCGACGAGAGCTGCGGAGGAACAACCCGATGCTGACGACCAGCACGGTGAGCACGGTCGGTAGCACCCACGACAGGACTACCCCGAGAGCGCCGAGACTCGGGCCGAGCACGACCAGCAGGACGAGCCGCAGCCCGGCGAACAGGACGTTCTCGACGGGGACGATCTTGGCCAACCCGATCCCGGTGAGAATCTCGTCCTGCAGGTGGAAGAGCACCCAACCGACCGCGGCGAGCACGAAGACGACGGTGGCCAGGCCCAGGCCGAGGGGCGAGGTGGCCGCCGGGACGGTGGAGTTGAGGAAGAAGTGCCAGCCCAGCCCGATCAGCGCGGCGGCGCCGATCACGAGCGGGTAGACGCGCTGCAGCAGCGCCAGCGTGCGACCCCCGGCCAGGGGCAGCCAGCGCAGCAGTGCTGGCCCGAGGCCGAGCTCGGCGAGGGCGGCGATGAGCATGAAGCTGTTGACGAAGGCCGACGCAGCGCCGACCTCGCTCTGGGGCATCATCCGGGCTGCGATCAGCCAGCCCACCAGGCCCGCCAACGCGGTGAGCAGGGCACTCGCGCCCAAGGCCGCCCCGTCCCAGGCCAGCCCTGCCTCCGGGCGCGCAGCGGGACCGGAGTCGCCGGTGGCGGTGGAAGAGACGACCCCTGCGGAGTCGGATGGCGGCGAGGGAATGGTCATGGCGGTGGGCCGGGGCGACCGCGGGCGGGGGTCGCCCCACCCGCGGCAACCTCGTCGGTGACCTCGAGGATCCCGACCATGCGTGGCGTCGGTCGCAGCAGGTGCCACGTCAACAGGCAGCAGGTCACCACGATCAGGAGCGCGAAGCCGAGCGCGGGTCGCCAGACCCCCAGCCCGAGCATCGCGGTCCCGAGCAGCACCGACACGGCGAGGCTGAAGGCGATCGCCGTCGACCACTCCAGGGACGGTCGCATGGGGGTCAGGAACCCCACCACGGCCCAGCCGGGGGCGCAGAGCCCGAATGCGACCACGAGCACGATCCGGATCTGCCCTCCGACGTCGAGCAGGGTCAGCGCGAGCAGGGCGACGCTGAGGGCCAGCAGGGCGGCGGCGGTGAGGCGGACCCGGGTGAGGGAGAAAGTCATCGGGGGGAGGTGATCTTTCGACGGGTTTGGTTGACCGTCTTCGAGCCTAGATCACCGTCGGTAACCGCCCCACCACCACGACCGCGACGTCGCTGGCCGAGCAGGGCCAACCGGCCACGCAGGAAGCCGGCGGTGGTGGCCGCCAGGACCAGCGCAATAGCCAGGGCACCGAGGGCGGCCGCGGCGCCCCCCGTCCGTACGGCACCCAGCTCACGGAGCACGCCTTGGGGCAGCACCCGGGCGACGTAGCGGCGTTCGGTGGTGGTGGCGTCCGAGGCACCCACCAGGGTGGCAACGGCCGCCTTCGAGATGCCTTCGGCCCAGCCGCGCCGGAGCAGGTAGGACCAGGTGAGCCGATCGACACTGACGTGATGTTCCACCTGCGCGTCCGGAACGAAGACGATCCGCCGGGCGGGTCGGTCAACCCGGCCGGAACGGACGGCCCGGATGCACAGCTCGGTCTCCTCACACCCCAGGGGGGTGCGTCCGACCCGGCCCAGCTCTTCGGAGAAGCCGCCGACGGTGGTGAACACCTCCCGCCGGAAGCTCATGTTGCACCCCATCAGGTTGCGAACGCCCTGTTCGGTGGTCGGCAGACCCGCGTACGAGCACCCCACGACCCAATCGAGCTCGCCCCAGGCTGGCGGTCCGTTCGGCCGGGCCGCGCTGGGCAGGGTGACGGGTCGTTGCTGTCCCGTCGGCCAGATCGGCCGGGCGGCGCCACCGACCGCGATCACCTGCGGGTCCTGGTACGGCCGGCGCAGGGCGTCCAGCCAGCCTGCCGTCGGCGTCGCGTCGTCGTCGAGGAACACCACCACCTCTGCGGTGGCGGCGGCGATTGCCGTGTTCCGCGCGCCGGAGAGCCCGCGACGATGGACGTTCGCCAACACGGTCAGCCCGGCGATCGGCCCGGTCAACTCGGTCTCGGCCCGACGGTACAGCTGGTCGTTGTGGTCGACCACCAGCAACAGCTGGTCGGGGCCCTGGGCCGCGGCGGCCCGCAGAGCTGCGCTCAGTTCAGCCCAGCGATCCACCGTGTACGCACACACCACCACCGACGTGGTGGGTGCCTTCACGCGATCCGCTCGTTGCGTTCTGCTCGCTCTCTCACCGACGACAGCTCCTCGCCGTCACCGGGGCTCCTGATCAGCTCAAGGCGGGGCCGGTCAGCCGGCACCGGGGACTGCCGCGAGTGGCTCGTGCGCCGGGCGCGCTGCCGTTCGGCCATGATCGTCCGCAGCACCCGGGCGCCGTCGGTGAAGGTCCGCAGGTTGGTCTGCCCGTGCAGTCTCGGCAGCTCGACGCTCGCCACCTCGGTGATCACGACGTCGGCGGCGGCGAACCGGCAGTTGATCACCGTCTCGATCTCGAAGCCGTCGCCCCAGACCATGTCGTCGTTGGGCGCGACCTGGTCGATGTCGGGCAGGTCGAGCATCGTGACCAGGTCGGCCCAGAAGGCGTTGTAGCCGTAGCAGAGATCGGTGAACCGGGTGGTGAACAACCGGTTGGCAACCAGGTTGAGGGCGCTGTTCCCGGCCCGGCGGAGCGGGGTGATGTCGTCGCTGCCACCACCAGGTGCGAACCGCGATCCCTTGGCGAAGTCCGCACCCGAGAGCAAGGCGTCCACGAAGGCGGGGATCTCGGTCGGGTCGGCCGAACCGTCGGCGTCGAACATCACGATGATGTCACCCGTGGCGCCGAGGAAGCCGCAGGCCAGGGCGTTGCCCTTGCCGCGGCGGGTCTGACGAATGATCTTGATGTCCGGCATCACCGCCCGGGCCGCCTCGATGGTGTCGTCGACGGAGTTGCCGTCGACCAGGATCACCTCGTGGACCGGGGGTAGTTGCGGCAAGATCTCGCGGACGTTGGCTGCTTCGTTGAGAGCGGGAACGATGACGGTGACCTTGGGGTCGCTGTGGGGCCTGAGCACTGGGGGGTCCTCCGAAAATTTCTGGGGGACAAAAAAATCAGACCAACGCAAAGCCGCTCCCCCCGTGCAGCCTTGCGTCGAATAGGATTGTACGGGCTCGTTCGGTATGCGACCAGCGAGAGTTCGGTGTTCGTTCTCACAGTAAAAAATACGGAACTACTTGTCATCTGGCGACGAAAAGCAACGTCTCGTTCTGATCACGGCCTGCTCTAGGCTGACGCTCGAGGTGCTCGTCACCAGCCCCCGGGGTGGACAGCCAGACCGCTGGTGCAGGGCCAGCTACAGATGATCTTGGTGCCACCCGGTGGCCCGATGGGAGGCGGAGATGTCGCACCGTGACAACGCACCGTGCGTGTGTGGACATTCGAGGCGGGCGCACGAGCACTTCCGGACGGGAACGGACTGCTCCTTGTGCGAACCTGGGATCTGCCGTTGCTACGCAGCGCCTCTGAGCCTGCGAGGATTGCTACGGACCAAACTGAGACCCCGCGCACTCCGAAGCCCTGATCGTGACAACGGGGTCCACATGGAAGCCTTCCCGGGGTCCACGCTGTCGTGGTGATCTCGACGGCACCGTCCCTGGAGGCCCGAGCATCGGAAGGGGGGCGGTCGACGTGCCGGGTTCGTCGACACCGAGCGTGTCGATCTGCATCCCTGCCTTCGAGGCAGAACGGCATCTGGGCACCACGCTGACCTCGGTGCTGGCTCAGGGTGGTGACGACCTCGAGATCCTCGTCCTCGACAACGCCAGCACCGACGCCACGGCCGTCCTGTGCGCTGCCGCCGCTGCAGCCGACCCCCGCGTGCGGATCGAGCGGAACCCGACCGTGTTGCCGCTGCCCGAGAACTGGAACCGGGCCATCGAGCTCAGTCGTGGTGAGCTGATCAAGGTCGTCTGCGCCGATGACCTCATCCACCCCGACGCGGTCCAGGTCCAGGCGAACGCGTTGCGGAGCAACCCCGACATCGCGCTGGTTGCCAGCCGTCGGCACCTCATCGACGACGACGGCGGGCTGCTCGCGGCCGACCAGGGGCTGCGGCACTTGACGGGAACCCTGCCTGGTCGCACCGTGGCCGCCAGAGTCGTGCGCAGCGGCGGCAACCCGCTCGGGGAGCCGGGTGGAGCGATGTTCCGGCGTCGGGACTTCGAGCGGGCCGGTGGGTTCGACGGCTCGCTGCTGTTCCCGATGGATCTCGACCTGTGGATGAAGTTGCTGAAGTTCGGCGACTTTCTCGGCCAGCGGGAGACCCTGGCGGCGTTCCGGGCCGCGGCGAACTCCCTGTCGTCGGCGCGCTCGCTCGAGCAGTTCCGGGAGCAGCGGATCCTCACCGGCCGAATCACCCGCGACACCGACTGGCGCCTCGGCCGGCTCGATACGGTGCTCGGCACGGTCGGCGCCCGGTGGGCACGGACCCGCCGGGAGCTGCTGTTCAGGGCGTCCGGCTGGAGCGGTCGCCGGGCTTTGGAGTGGGTGAACGCCCGGCACGACGTCGGGTGGCTGCACAACAGGGCCGTCACGCGGCCGGCGGCCGAGCGCCGTTGCTGACCGAGCACGACCATCTCTCCCCCGATCCCACGATCGCCTTCGGGAGCCGGCGCAGTACCGAGCCGGGGAGGGTTGCCGACGTCAGCACGCGGTGAGCTGCCGGGTCGTCCGCCAGCGGCCGGCAAGGGTCGGGTAGGCGCGCGACACCTCGGGCAGCAGGTCGGGCAGCAGGAGGAGCACCACGTCCGGATGGGCGGCGACCAGCTCGTCTGGACCCACGATCGGGATCCGGCTGCCCGGGAGCGCCCGGCCCTGCTTGGCGACAGAGGCATCGGCCACCGCGACGAGCTCGTGCGGTGTGACCCCGGCGCGGCTCAGCAATGCCACGGCCCGCGAGGCCGCGCCGTAGCCGTACACCTGGCGACCGGCACCGACCAGCGCCTCGAGCGCCCCGAGCAGCTCCGCCGTCTCCTGGTCAGCCGCCCCCTGCAGGGTGCGCAGGCCCGCCGGACCCACCGCCTCGCGCTCCCGGGCCCGGATGGTCTCCAGGCTCGGATGGTCGGGGTCGCCGATCGCCGCGAAGACGACCAGCACGGTGCCACCGTAGAGCGCGTACTCGAAGGCACGGAGCGGGTGGAGCCCGGCCGGGGCGAACAGGCGGGTGAGCGAGGCGAGCGAGTAGTAGGCGAAGTGCCCGTGCCGCAGGGCGTTCCACTGGCCTCCCGTCACGATCGCCTCGACGGTGTGGAACTGGACCAGCAGCAGGCCGCCCGGTGCGACGGCGTCGGCACGGGCCTGAGCAGCCGCCCGCTGGTCCGGCTCGTGCATGATCCCGAAGCAGTCCACCACCAGGCTCGCGGGGCCGTCGGTCTGCGACCAGCCACGGTCGGCGAAGAGCCCCAGCCAGCTACCACCGTGCGGCGAACCGAACTCGGTCACCGTCTGGGCGGCCAGGCCGTCGAGAAGCCCGGCCGCGACCACGTCGGCCACCGCGGCCACGGCTTGCTCCTGCAGCGCCGCCGGCTCGACGCCGCGCGGCTCGTCAGCGCTGGTCGGGTCCGCGGTCAGCTGCGCGAGCCCGCATTCGGGGCAGCACCACATCGACAGCCCGTACGCCGGGTCCGGGCCGGGATCCCCGGGCGCTGGGAAGTGGTCGGCCGCCGGCATCTCGCCGAGCTCGAGCACCACGGCGTCGGGGCCCGCGGCGGATCGGCAGCTGCGGCAGGTCCAGGTCGGGACAGGATTCCCGGCTGGGTTCGACGAGTCGGTCACGATGGCTCCTGAGGTGAGCGTCGGCGTGGAATGATCGCCGGATGGATGTGCAGCGCACCGAGCTGGCCGGCGTACTGATCATGGTGCCGCAACCGCACCACGACAGCCGGGGATTCTTCACGCGGACTTTCGAGTCCGACGTGGCCACCGAGGTGGGTCTGGACCCGAACGCGTTCATCCAGGACTCGCAATCGCGCAGCCTGCGCGGAGTGGTTCGGGGGATGCACGGTCGCGGGGGCGCGGGGGAGGGCAAGCTGGTCCGAGTCGCCCGGGGCGCCGTCTGGGACACGATCGTCGACGCCCGGGTCGGCTCGTCCACCTTCGGCCAGCGCGTGACCGTGCTGCTGGACGACACCGACTTCCGCCATCTCTACGTGCCGCCGGGGTTCCTGCATGGCTACCAGGTCCTGAGCGATGTGGCCGACGTCTGCTATCGGATCGACCGTGAGCACGACCCGAGCGAGGATCTCGCTGTGCACTACCTCGACCCCGACCTGGCTATCGCCTGGCCGGCCCCGGTCTCGATCGTCAGCGACCGCGACCAGCAGGCCGGCACCTGGGCCGACCTGCGCGTACGCCTGGGTGCCTGAGGTCAGGGGCCGTCGGGAAACCACGTTAACCTGGTTTCTTGACACTTTGCACGGCAGATCTCCCAGGCAGAGCGAGAGCAAACCAGGTTAACTTGGTTGTCCTCAACCCAGGTCGAGCACGAGCTTGTCGCTCACGTAGGCCTCGGCGTAGCGGGTGTGGCACTGGGCGCCGCGGATCCGCATCAGCCCGAGGAATGCTTCGTCGTCGAACCAGTCGTGGGGATGCTGGCTGGGGTAGTGCTCAGCGAGCAGCGTGCACTTGCGCCGAGCGAGATCATCGGGGATCGGCTGGTAGAGCGTGACCGGTGGCAGATCGCTCTCCCACTTGAGAATCTCGTAGCCCAGCACCAGGGCGTCGCGGAAGGCCTGCGGCACCAGTTCGGCCAGCAGCCGGTGATCTTGGTGGGCGTCGGCGGGTTGGGGTGCGAGCACCAGGTCGGGGGTCGACGTACGCGCCAGGTCCTGCAGGCCCGTCTTGGCCGAGAGCCAGTGGTCCGGCGTCCGGCCGTCGGGGAGGTCGAGCACCGTGATTTCGAGGTCGGCGTCGGGGAGAAACGCGCGCAGGGCAGCACGCTCTTCGACCTCGCGCGCAGTGCCACCGCCGGTTAGCACCAGCGCCCGGACCCGCAGACGCGGGTACGTCGCGGCCAGGGCCAACACGGTGCCCCCCGCCCCGATGGCGATGTCGTCGCAGTGCGCGCCGACGAGCACGACCTCGGTCAGGGGGCCAGGGGTCAGGCTGCGCACCGGCTCAGTTCTCCGGTGCGGGGTCGGCGGCACGGGCTTCCACGCCCGCCTCGACCACGGTCAGGCGTGGCAGCGGGTAGACCAGCTTGGCCCCCCACTGGCTTGTCCAGGCCAGCTGGGCCGAGATCTCGGTCCGCAGGTTCCACGGCAGCACGAGGATGTACTCGGGCTTGCGGGCGGCGATCTCGTCGGGGTGCAGCACCGGGATCCGCATGCCCGGGGTGTAGCGACCGTGCTTGTAGGGGTTGCGGTCCACCACCCAGGGCAGCAGGTCGGGGCGGATCCCGCAGAAGTTGAGCAGGGTGTTGCCCTTGCCGGGTGCGCCGTACCCCCCGACGCTGACCCCACGCTCGACACAGTCGATCAAGAAGGCCACGAGGGCGCGGCGGATCTGGTGGGTGCGCTCCACCAGCGAGGAATAGCCCTGCACCCGGTCGAGTCCGGCGGCGCGCTCGGTGGCGATGACCTGGTCGACCGACGGCTGCACGACCGGGTCGCCCTCGGCCGGTTGGGACCACAGCCGGATCGACCCGCCGTGGGTGGGCAGCAGCTCGACGTCGGTCAGCACCAGTCCGGCCGTGGCCAGGGCGCGTTGGGCTGACAGCACCGTGTAGTACTGGAAGTGCTCGTGGTAGATCGTGTCGAACTGCGCGTCGGCGACCAGGTTGAGCGCGTGGTGCACCTCGATCGACACCCGGCCGTGGTCGGCCACCAGCTGGCGCAGCGCCCGGGTGAAGCCGAGCAGGTCGGGGATGTGGGCGTAGACGTTGTTGGCCACCACCAGGTCGGCGTGGCCGTGCTCGGCGACCACCGAGGCCGCGACCGCTTCGTCCAGGAACGCGGTCCGGGTATCCACGCCCTTCTCCCGGGCCGCGACGCTGACGTTCACCGACGGCTCGATCCCCAGGCACGGCACCCCCCCGGCCACGAAGTGCTGCAGCAGGTAACCGTCGTTGGAGGCCACCTCGACCACGAACGAGTCGGCGTCCAGACCGAGGGTGGTGATCGCCTGGTGGACAAAGGTTCTGGCGTGCTGCACCCACGAGTCGGAGAAGGAGGAGTAGTACGCGTAGTCGACGAACGTCTCCTCGGGCAGGATCAGGGCCGGGATCTGCAGCAGCAGGCACTCGGGGCAGATCCGCAGGTGCAGCGGGTAGGTCGGCTCCGGGTCGTCGAGCTGGTCGGCCCGCAGGAACAGCTCGCACGGCGGCGAGGCTCCTAGGTCGAGCACGCTGACCAGCTCGGGGTGCCCGCACAGTCGGCAGGGCACGGGCGGGGGTCCGCTCGGCGTGACGGAGCCGGTCGGCTCGCTCAGGGCCAGGGTCGACACGTGGAACCTCACTGCGGTTGCGGGTGGACGTCGACCCGTCACTTTAGTGGCCATCACCGTCGTCGGCCGGAGTTGCGCGCAACTGCCCCACTAGCCTTCAGCCGTGCCCACGACGACCGACTTCAGCGCCCTGGCGGCCGAGCTCGATGCCCGTGACCCGCTCGCGGCCTACCGCTCGGAGTTCGCGCCGATCGGTCCCGACGTCGTCGCGTACCTCGACGGCAACTCTCTCGGTCGACCCCCGGCACGGCTGCCGGCGGCGCTGAGCGATTTCGTGACGAGACCATGGGGTGACCGGCTGATCCGCGGCTGGACCGACGACGAGCCAGGAACGACCCCGTGGATGGACTGGCCGACGGCGCTCGGTGACCGGTTGGGTACGGCCTGCCTCGGGGCCGCTCCAGGCCAGACGGTGATCGCGGACTCGACCTCGGTGCTGCTCTACAAGCTGGCCCGGGCCGCGCTGTCGGTTCGTGCTCCCGACCGCGACGAGATCGTGGTCGACGCGGACAACTTCCCGACCGACCGTTACCTGCTCGAGGGGATCGCGGCCGAGCTCGACCTGAGGCTGCGCTGGGTGCCGACCGACCCGGCCGCAGGACTGACCCCAGAGCTGGTCGCGGCGGCGGTCGGGCCCCGCACCGCGCTGCTGGTGGCCAGCCACGTCGCCTACCGATCGGGCTACCTCGCCGACCTAGCGGTGGTCACCGAGCTGGTCCACGCCGCCGGTGGGCTCGTGCTCTGGGACTGTAGCCACTCGGTGGGCTCGGTGCCGATCGAGCTCGATCCGGCCGGCGCGGACTTCGCCGTGGGGTGCAGCTACAAGTACCTCAACGCTGGCCCGGGTGCCCCGGCTTTCGGGTACGTCGCGGCCCGGCACCAGGCTGCGCTCCGGCAGCCGATCCAGGGCTGGATGGGCCACGCCGAGCCGTTCGCCATGGGTCCGGGCTACCGGCCTGCGGCAGGCATCCGCGGCTACCTGACCGGCACCCCGCCGATCCTGGCCATGGTGCCGCTGGGCGTCGCGCTCGAGGTAGTCGAACGAGCCGGGATCGACGCGGTCCGGGCCAAGTCGTTGGTCCTGACCGACCTCGCGATCAGCCTGGCCGACACCTGGCTCGCACCGTACGGTGTGGGGCTGGCCTCACCCCGGGACCCCGCCCGCCGCGGTGGTCACGTCACCCTGCGCCGGGCGGACTTCGCCGAGGTCAACGACGAGCTCTGGCGTCGGGGGGTGGTCGGCGACTTCCGTGCCCCCGACGGGATCCGGCTGGGGCTGTCGCCACTGACCACCAGCTTCGCCGAGCTGGTCGTCGGTGTCCGCGTGCTGGCGGAGGTGCTGGTCGAGCGCTCCGGCCCACCGCTGTAGTCCGGGCCGCTCGCCGACTGAGAGGGTGGCGCCATGACCGAGTCGAGCGTCCAGCAACCCAAGCCGGTGCACTGTTGGCTGACCGACATGGACGGGGTGCTTGTCCACGAGCAGCGGGCCATCCCGGGGGCTGCGGACTTCATCACCGCGCTGCAGGAGTACGGCCGACGGTTCCTGGTGCTGACCAACAACTCGATCTTCACCGCCCGCGATCTCCGAGCCCGGCTGCTGGCCAGTGGCATCGACCTGCCCGAGAAGTCGATCTGGACCTCGGCCTTGGCCACCGCCCAGTTCCTGGCGGAGCAGTCCGACGGCGGGTCGGCGTACGTCATCGGCGAGGCCGGGCTGACCTCGGCCCTGCACGACAACGGGTTCATCCTCACCGAGAGCGACCCCGACTACGTGGTGCTGGGGGAGACCCGCACCTACTCCTTCGAGGCGATCACCAGGGCCATCCGGTTGATCGAGAAGGGGGCGCGGTTCATCGCCACCAACCCCGACGCGACCGGCCCCTCGCCGGAGGGCTCCCTGCCGGCGACCGGTTCGGTGGCCGCGCTGATCACCCGCGCGACCGGTGTCTCGCCCTACTACGTCGGGAAGCCGAACCCGCTGATGATGCGCTCAGCCCTGAACCGGATCGAGGCGCACTCGGAATCCACGGTGATGATCGGCGACCGGATGGACACCGACGTCATCGCCGGCATCGAAGCCGGGCTGCGCACCGTGCTGGTGCTGACCGGGTCGACGTCGCGGTCACAGGTGGCCACGTGGCCCTACCGACCGACGCGGATCCTCGACTCGATCGCCGACGTCGTGCCGTTGGTGGGCGAGCTGACCGAGGTCGAACCGGAGGACGCGTTCTGACACGTTCCCGGAACCCGGGTCAGCGCGGGAAGTCCTCGACCTTCAGGACCTTGAGCTGGCCGTCCTCGAGGTAGCGGATGTCCCAGGTGCTGCTCACCGGGCCGGTCTCGGTGGTCGGAGGCGAGGTGAGGTTCGGGTCGGCGGTGGGGACGGGCCGCGTCGGACCGGTGGGTTCGGGGGATGAATTCTGCCGGTCCGACACGGTGGAACAGCCGACCAGCGCCGTGGCCAGGGCAAACCCGGCCAGGACGGCGAGCCGTCGCGTCGCAGTTCCTCCCATGTCCGCCACGATACGCGGCTCGCCGTCGACCCGGTGAACCTCGTGGTGGTCACGGTGGCGGTGCCCGACCGGACTGGTGTACGACCGCTACGGCGGCATCAGCTGGTCCTCCGGTCAGCTCCAGTCCTCCCGGGTGGTCGTCACCGGGGTGTCCCGGTCGGCGGATTCCTCGATGGCCAGCGCAACCTGCTGGTCCTGCAACGCCTCAGCGAGCGGGTAGGGCTCCGGCCCGGTCCCGCGCACCCACGCGCCCGTGCGCTCGAGCAGGGTGGCGATGGCGATCTCCTCGTCCATCCAGCGCTTACCCGGGTAGGGGTTGCGGTACAGCACCTGCGAGCCGAGGGAGATGTGCTCGGTGTCGTAGCCGATGAGGTCGAGGTCGTGCCCCGTCTGTCGCCGTACCAGCGGGGTACGGATCAGGGTGCGCGGACCGGTCATCCGCACCACCTCGTCGTCCTGCAGCTCACCGGCCGACCCCCGCACGAGCAGACGTCGAAACCGCAGCTGGTTACGGGTCTGCTGCTCGGTGAAGTCGTACACGCCAGAACGGCCCCCGCCGAAGTCGAGTGTCGCGATCGTCGTCGTGGTCGGGTGGGCCTGCGGGTCATCGGTCCATCCGGCCCGGCTCAACGGGCTGACGAGCGGCGCGCTGAACCGTGACGCCCGTGCGGTCACCGGCCCGCGTCCGGCTCCCAGCAGGCCGCGGATCAACGAGACGGCGTGGTACTGCTGGGTCGAGGAAACCTGTACCTGCGTCGGTGTGCCGATGGCACCCGTGGCCACCAGCGCCGCTCGAGCGGCGTGCGCGGGCATCATCAGGTACTGCTCGGCCACCTGGACCAACCCGGAGCCACCCACCGCCGACCAGAGCGAGCGCAGCCCGGGGAGGTCGGGGGCGGGCGGGGTCTCGGCCAGCACGGGCAGCCCGCGGTCCACCGCCGCGGTGATCACCTCCGGGGTCACCGTCCACGGCGTCGCGGCGAGCACGAAGTCGACCTGCACGTCTCGCAGGCAGTCGTCGAGGCTCGGGTAGGTGGGCGCGTCCAGGCGACGTTCGGTCTGCACCACCACGCCGGCACAACGCACCGTGCCCAGCTCGCGGGCGACCCGAAGGAACATCTGCCCTCGCCACCCGCCGCCGACCAGCGCGAAGGTGATCATCGGCGAACCCTAGCGATGCTCGGCCGCACCCGGGCTCGCCGGTCGGGTGACCCGTCAGCGCAATCGGTCGACCGACGTCACGTAGTCCGCCAGCTGGGAACGCTCGGGCAACGGGGTCGGCCAGGCGGCGACGTCCCAGCCGCCCGGTGGGTCGCTCGGGTCGTACGTCCAGCTCGGGGCGAGCAGGCCGGCGTCGATCGGTGGTCCGGCGCCGCGGGTCTCGGTGGCAACCGTGGTAGGGATGTCGGCGAGCGTCGGCAGCCCCGGGAACGCGACGTCGACCCGCCGCGTCCCCGTCGGCAGCCCCGGATAGATCGTGACCAGGGTGATCCGCTGGCTGGTCCGGCCGCTCGCGGCGTACCCCACGTCCAGGTTGCTGCACAGGCACTCGGTGGTCCCGCGACCGTCCAGCGTCGTGGTCACGAGCTGGGCGGTCCGGGTGGTGCCCCCACGCGGCAATCGCAGGACGGGACCGCTGGCTTCGTCGTAGGTGTACGGATCGGTCCGGCCCGCCGCGAGTGGTGGCAGGCCCCGGAGCCCATCGCCGTCGGTGACCATCTGCACGGTCCAGCGCAAGGTCGTGAACGCGGCCGAGGTGACGACGTCCTCCACGAAGACGACGTACTGCTGGCCCGTTGTCCTGCCCCGGTAGGTGAAGACCGGAGTGGAGGCGAGCGCGGGATGGATCTGGACCGGTCGGGTCAGGTCGGCCGGGCCCTCAGCCCGCGGGACGGTGTTGATCGGGGTGACCGGGAGGCCCGTCATCGGTGGCATGGTCAAGGTGAGGACCGAGACCGACGAGACGTCGGCCGGCAGCCTTGGAAAGCTCAGCTGCAGCAGCCGGGTACGACCGACCTGCAGGCGACGTTGGACCAACCAGATCGGGGTGCAGAGGCAGTGTCGGGTGCTGCCGCGCGCGCTCAGGGGGCGGTAGAGCCTTCGGTGCGCCGGCTCGGTGAGGAACACGTTGGTGTCGCCGTCGCCAAAACGCTGGAGACCCAGCTCGACCCCCTCAGGGACGTCGTCACCCGTGTTCAGACCCGCTGCGCTCAGCGGCGTGATCGACCAGTCGAGAACGGTCGCGCCAGGGATCCGACGGATGGCGTGCACGGCCATCCGTACCGTCACCCCGAGCCCGTCGGTCGTGGTCCAGGTGGAGTCGGCGAGCACCGGCAGGTTGCTGGGCGACGGTGCGCGGGTGCGGTCCGAGACGGTTGGGGAGCTGCTCGCCTGGCCCGGGCGGCCGAACAGGCCAGGCTCGGGCCTCGGTCCCACGCCGCAGCCGGCGAGAAGCAGGGCGAGCGTGAGCCAGCTGGCGGGCAGGGCAAGCCACCGCCGTGCGCCGGCTCGGAGCGCCCGAGGACGGGAGTGTCCCACCCCGTCACCGTACGACGCTCCGGGTCGGATCAGCCGTCGTCGGGGGCAGCAGTCATCGGGGTCAACCATCGTCGGTGTCTCGCCCGTCGAACAACTCGACAGGTAGGAAATCTCCACATAAACATTCGACAATGTCGCCAACCTCCCTGACGTCCCCTAAGATCGGGAGATGGATGAGGTGAGGGATCGGACCAGCGCCACGCCACGCGTCACCGTGGTGATTCCCACGAACCGGGCCGGCCGCTTTTTACCCGAGGCTCTCGACTCGGTCGCCGCCCAGACCTATTGCTCCTACGAGGTCATCGTCGCGGCGAACAGCACCGCCGACGTACCCGCGCTGCGCGACATCGTCGACCGGTACCCGAAAACCCGCCTCGTCTACCAGTCCACGACCGGCCCGGTGCTGTCCCGCAACCTCGGTACGGCGCTGGCGCACGGGGAGTACATCGCTTTCCTCGACGACGACGACGTCTGGCACCCCGATCGGCTCCGCCTCCAGGTGGCTCAGCTCGACCTGCAGCCCGAAGCCATCCTCTGCTACGCGGCGGGCTGGACGATCGACCACACGGGCGCCACCATCAGCACCGACTGGTTGCCCACCGGCGTCGCGGCCGAGGACCTGCTCTGTGGTCGAGTCGACATCCCCCGGATCGTCACGATGCTCTTCCGTCGCCGTGAGCTGATCCGGATCGGAGGGTTTCATCCCTCGTTCCGGTTCGCCGAGGACGACGAGCTGATCTTGCGCGCGCTGCAGTTCGGGGAGGTGACCTCGGTGCCGGAGGCCCTCGTCGGGTACCGGCGGCACGAGGACAACGTGACCGGTGCCGACGTCGAGCGCCGACGGCTCTCGAGCCGCCGGGTGATCGCCCTCCAGCGCTGGGGAGCGGAGTCCTGGGACGACCCGGAGTGGGAAGCCGCGATGGCCGAGAACGACGAGCACTTCCGACGGCGGACGGCCGACCACCAGGCCAGCGACGCGCTCAGCAGCCTGAAGCGGGGCGAGCTCATCGTGGGGGTCACGACCCTGCGTGACGCGGTGCTCGCGTCGCCCCGGCGGGCCGTCGGCGACGTCGCGGCGCGGGTGCGCGACAAGTTGTCAGCGGGGAGCGGCTGAGCCGCTGCGGCCTCAGCCCTGGTTCATCAGCTCGATCCGACGAGGGATCGAGGTGATGGCCACCGTCATCAGCACCGCGACGACCCCAGCGGCCAGGAACACGTCGTGCACGGCGGGGTCGAGCAGGTTCGCCGGCACGTCGTTCGCGGTCCCACCATGGGACCCGACGGTCGTCCCGAGCCGGTGGTTGGCGATGGCGCCGAAGACGGCGATGCCGACGGCGCTGCCCATCGAGCGGGCGAACATGTTGGTCCCGGTGACCACGCCACGGCTGCCGCGATCGACCACCGCCTGGGCGGCGACCAGAGTGGGGCTGGCGATCAGGCCCATCCCCAGACCCAGCACGAAGCAGGTCGCGGCGACCTGGGCCACACCGGTCCCCGGCCCGATCAGCAGCAGCAGGCCGGCGCCGGCCAGCACGAACAGCGCGCCGATCCCCGCGGTCACCTGGAAGCCCACCCGCAGGTAGAGCCGCCCGGCCTGCGAGGCGGCCAGCGGCCAGCCCAACGTCATCGCAGCGAGCGCGAAGCCGGCCACCAGGGCCGAGGTACCGAGCACGCCCTGGACGTACAGCGGGATGTAGGAGGTGAGGCCGATCAGCACCGCCCCGACGGCCAGACTGGTGAGGTTGGTACTCGCCAGCACCCGGTGCGTCAGCACCCAGCCGGGCAAGATCGGCTCCCGCGCGCGCCGCTCGACCAGGCCGAACCCGACGAGCAGCGCGCCGCCGGCCCCGAGCACCACCACGCTCGGCGCCGACAACCATGACCAGAGCACCCCACCCTCGAGCAGCCCGAGGATGACCAGCGAGGATCCGAGCGCGAGCAGGATCGCCCCGGTCACGTCGATGCTGCGCTTCCGCGACTCGACCGTCTCGGAGTAGTGGCGAACCAGCATGATCGCGGCCAGGGCGCCGACGGGGATGTTCACGAAGAAGATCCAGCGCCAGCTGAGGAAGTCGGAGAAGACGCCGCCCAGCGTCGGACCCACGACCGAGGAGATGCCCCAGACGCTGGCGACGTAGCCCTGCACCTTGGCCCGCTCGGCGACCGAGTAGAGGTCGCCGACGATGGTCATGGCGATCGGCTGGACGGCGCCCGCACCCAGACCCTGCAGCGCCCGGAAAACGATCAGCGCCGGCATCCCCCAGGCGACCCCGCAGAGGATGGAGCCGAGCAGGAACAGCCCGATGCCCACCAACATCATCGGCCGGCGGCCGTAGACGTCGCTGAGCTTGCCGAAGATCGGGGTGGAGACGGCCTGGGCGAGCAGGTAGATCGAGAACAGCCAGGGGAACTGGGCGAAGCCGCCGAGGTCGTCGACCACCGACGGGACGGCGGTCGCGAGGATCGTCGCGTCGATCGCCACCAGCCCGGTTGCCAGCATGACCGCCAGGAGCACCGGGCCCCGCTCGGAGCGCAGGCCGACAGAGGAATGGGTGACAGGCGGGGCCGGCTCGGTTGTCGCCACGAGGCCTGCCAACCACGACGGGTCCCGATCCATTCTCCGCCGATCCATTCTCCGCCGATCCATTCTCCGGGTCGGACACCGGTTGGGTACCTATTCGGTGTCGATTCGTCCGGCGATGCTCCTACAACGTTGCAAACCGGGCAGGCGGTGACTAGGTTCGGCGGCAGGTCACCCACCGCCGGGCCAATCGTCGGTGTCTCGGGGGCGGCCAGTTGCCAACAACGGCGAGGAGGACACCCGAATATGTCTGCACCTGCTGAGCGCCGAAGAGCCTTCTCCCGGCGGTCTCTCCTCCGTGGAGGGCTGGGCGCCGCGGCCGCCGTCGGGGTGGCCGCCGGGACCTCCGGCTGCAGCTCGGCCCTGTCGGCCGGCCTGGTCGGCACCCCGCTCGCGCCGGACACCGTGACCTACTGGAACCTCTTCGGCGGCGGCGACGGCGCCCGGATGCAGACCATGCAGAGCGCGTACGAGGCGGCGCACGGGGGGCCGTCGGCCCTGCAGGCCGCGACCTTCACCTGGGGCAACCCGTACTACACGAAGGTGTCGCTGGCCACCCTGGGCGGCGCACCCCCGGACGTGGCCGTCTCGCACTTGACCCGGGAGGGCAACCTCGCCCAGGCCGGGCTGCTCACCGAGATCTCCGACGACATGCTGACCGCGGTCGGGCTGGCGCCCTCGGACTTCAACCAGACGGCGTGGGAGAGCCAGAAGGTCGACGGGAAGACCTACGCCATCCCGATCGACACCCACCCCTTCGTCCTCTACTACGACGTCGACATCTGTGACAAGGCCGACCTGGTGAACTCCGACGGCTCGCTGAAGACCATCACCGGGCAGGACGGTTGGGAGTCCGCCCTGAAGGCGGCGAAGGAGGTGACCGGGGCCTACGGTGCGTCGGTCTCCACCATCGCCGACACGGCCACCAGCTGGCGCTGGTTCCAGACTCTCTACTCCCAGCAGAACGGGTCCACACCCTGGCTGGCCGACGGCGGCCAGAAGCTCACCTACGACGAGGACCTCACCCTCAGCACCCTGACCTGGATCCAGAAGCTGGTCAAGGACGGACTGATGCCGGCCAACGCCGACTACGCCGGGGCCGAGACGATGTGGTTCACCGGGAAGTCGGCGTTCTACCTGGAAGGCGAGTGGGAGATCACCACCGCCCAGGCCGTCGACGGGCTGAACTTCAGCATGGCGCCGATCCCCACGATGTTCGACAAGCAGGCCGAGCAGGGCGACTCGCACACCTTCGTGCTGCCGCGGTCCGACCGAACCGACGCCCAGACCCAGCGGGCGATGGGGTTCATCAAGTCGATGCTCGACCAGAGCCTGACCTGGGCCAAGGGCGGCCACATCCCCGCCTACCTGCCCACGCTGAACAGCACGGCGTACCAGGATCTCAAGCCGCAGTCGAACTACGCGGCCGCCGCCGACACGGTCGTCTACGACGCGTCGGCGTGGTACTCGGGCTCCGGTTCGAACTTCGAGAACATCGTCGGTGCCCAGATCGGGCTGGTCCAGCAGGGACTGGCCACGCCCCAGAGGGCGTTGGCCGACGCCCGCTCGCAGCTGGTGACGCTGGCCAACACCAAGAGCCCGCTGTGACCGGCCCGTGCTGCTGGTCGTGCGGCCCGCTGCCCGTCTGCCCGTCTGCTCCCAAGGAGGTCCGCTCGTGACCGTTCAGACCGTGGCGCCGCCCCGCGCCGCCACCGCCCAGCCGGGCCGCGAGAACCGCCGTCGACCCGGGGTGGCCCGAACGGCCTGGCTGTTCATCGCTCCGTTCGGCCTGTTCTACCTGTTGTTCCTGATCTGGCCGGTGCTGTACATGTTCATCACCAGCCTGTTCAACACCACCCTGGTGAAGAAGGGGTTCGGCTCCTTCGCCGGCTTCGGCAACTACCAGGAGATGCTGACCAAGCCGGAGTTCTGGTCCTCGCTGTGGCACACCCTTCAGTTCACGCTCTACACGGTGCCGCCGCTGGTGGTGCTGGCCTTCGTGTTCGCGGTGCTGGCCAACCGGGTCAGCCGCGGGCAGTGGTTCTTCCGGCTCGCCTTCTTCGTGCCGTTCATCCTGCCGTCGGCGGCGATCGCGCTGATCTGGTCGTTCATCTACACCCCGACCAGCGGCCTGTGGAACTCCTTCCAGTCCCTGCTCGGGGCGGCGGACCCGTCGCCGGTGCTGGGCACCCCGAGCCTGGCCATGGTCGGCATCGCCCTCACCACCGTGTGGTGGACGATCGGGTTCAACTTCGTGCTCTACCTCGCGGGGCTGCAGGACATCCCGCGGGAGATCTACGAGGCGGCCGCCGTCGACGGGGCCTCGGAGTGGCAGCAGATCAAGTCGATCACAATACCGCTGTTGAGCCGTACCACCACCCTGGTGCTGCTGCTGCAGGTCATCGCCAGCCTGAAGATCTTCGACCAGGTTTACCTGATGACCGCCGGCGGGCCGGGCATCTCCACCCAGGTCGTCCTCGGCCTGGTAGCCAACACGGCGTTCAGCGACTACCGGGTGGGGGCCGCCTCGGCGGCCTCGGTGCTGCTGTTCATCGTCATCCTCGCGGTGACCGTGCTCCGGCAGGTCATCGAGCGGGTCCAGCAGAGAAGGGCGGCCTGACATGGCAAGCGGAACCGTCGAGACCGGCACGCGCCGGAAGGGCAGCAACGGGGTGTCGGCCGCCGCGCCGGCCCCTAAGGTGGTCGACGTCGGCGGCAAGGCCTCCGGCCGAGCCTTCACGATCGTGTCCTGGGTCCTGCTGCTGGTCTTCGCCGCGCTCTGGCTGATTCCGAGCCTGTGGGCGGTCAAGACGTCACTGACCGCCAACTCGGTCTCGGCCGTCGGCGCCGGACCCATCCTGCGGGACTGGAACCTGACCCTGGCGTCCTACGCCACCCTGCTCGGCGGCGGTGACATCTGGAACTGGTACCTGGCGAGCGCCGTAACCTCGGTTGTCACCGTGCTGCTGACCGTGGTGTTCGCCTCGATGGCGGCCTACGCGCTGTCCCGGATGCGGTTCCGGGGACGCAACGCCGTCTTCCTGCTGATGCTGGGCGGGATCATGATCCCGCCGCAGGTGCTGATCGTGCCGATCTTCCAGGAGCTCAACGTCGTCGGCCTGCTGAACACCTACTGGGCGGTGATCCTGCCGCAGGTGCCCGCGGTGATCGCCCTGTTCGTGTTCAAGCAGTTCTTCGACGGGCTACCCAAGGAGTTCGAGGAGTCGGCCCGGATCGATGGCGCCGGCTTCTGGACGATCTACCGAAAGATCATCCTGCCGCTGTCGAAGCCGGTCATCTCGGCGATGTCGATCGTCACCTTCGTCGGGGTCTGGAACAACCTGATCCTGCCCCTGTTCGTGCTGTCCAACCCCAAGCTGATGACCATCCCGGTGGGTCTGGCGACGGTGCAGGGCTCCTACGGTCAGCGGGTGTCCGACATCCAGGCGTCGTCGATCCTCGGCGCGCTGCCGCTGGTGATCCTGTTCCTGATCTTCCAGCGCCGGATCGTGGAGGGTGTGGCCGGGAGCGGCCTGAAGGGCTGACCCCCGGTACGCAACGCGCGCGGGCCCGGGT
>JBPCRP010000087.1:0-73507 GCA_050996715.1 Propionibacteriaceae bacterium | reverse complement strand
TCTGACTAGGGTGGAGCCAAGGGGACTCGAACCCCTAACCCCCTGCTTGCAAAGCAGGTGCGCTACCAATTGCGCCATGGCCCCGGAACGAGGGTCGAGCGTACCGGACGCTGGACCAAAAGGCCGGTTCGTGCCGACCGTCACCCCTCACCTGAGCGTGCGGCGGGGTACGCGAGGGGAACGAGTCGTCCTTTTGGTCCGGATCGTCAGACCGGGACGTCCGAGGCGGCCTGGATCACCGTCATCATCTGGGTCATCGGCACGTAGCCGCGCATCGCGGTGATGGCCCCGTCCTCGACGTCGTAGACCACCGCGTACGGTGCCACGAAGTGCTCGCCGGTGGGCGGGAAGCCGCCGAGGTCTCCGACGTGGACCCCGTTGAGTTCGGCCTCCAGCACCGCCCGCGACCCCGTGACGGTCAGGGAGCGGATCGAGGGGTGGGTGTCGAAGATCTGGGTGTGCATGGCGCTCAGGAAGCCGACGACGTGGTCGCGGCCGGCGATCTCCTCGCCGGTCTCCATCGTGGTCCAGGTGACCGCTGCGGAGAGGTGGCGGCCGAAGTCGCCGCGGTCGAACAGAGCCTGCAGGTAGTCCCGGACCAGTTGCTCGGTCCCGCTCGCGCCAGCGTCCGTGGTCATCGTCAGCTCCGTCCCGGCCGGCTCTCGCCTGCTGAAGAGCCCGCTTCGGGCCCAGGACACACACAGCCGGTGCCACGTACCCTAGGGCTCATGTGGTCCCAGCGCGAGGTGGTCGACTACGCCCTGCAGCGGCGCTCCAAGCTGCAGGCGCTCCGTCGGCCCAACCGTTCCCTGGCTTCCGGCGACCTCTGTGACGCCGACCCGATGCTGATCCGCGCCGCCAAACACCACGGCGAACCCGCCGAGGCGCCGTGTCCGGTCTGCAGGTCACCCAAGCTGACCTTGCTGCACTACACGTTCGGCGACCAACTGGGGCAGTACTCCGGCCGCATCAAACGCATCGCCGAGCTCACCGAGATGGCGCACGAGTTCGGCGAGTTCAAGGTGGTCGTGGTCGAGGTCTGCCCGGACTGCGGGTGGAACCACATGGCGTTGTCGTACCTGCTCGGCGACGGGGTGAAGCGCAAGCCCCCGCGCCGCCAACAAACTGTTGAGGACATCTATGGCTGACCGCCCCCCACGCACCCCGGAAGACCGGGGGGCAGCCACCAAGAAGAAGCGCCGATGGCCCGGGCGGATCGCCAAAGCCATCGGCCTTCTCGCGTTGCTGGGCATCGTGGCCGGCGTGCTCTTCGTGGTCATCGGCTACCAAACGACCCAGATCCCCGACCCCAACGCCGACTTCCAGACCAACACCAGCTTTGTGTACTACCGCGACGGCAAGTCCCGGCTGGGCAATTTCTCGGTGCAGAACCGGCAGAGCGTCGACTACGACCAGATGTCGCCGAACATCAAGGAGGCGATGGTCGCGGCGGAGAACCGATCCTTCTGGACCGATCCGGGTTTCTCGGTGAGCGGGATGGCCCGGGCCGCCTGGACGATCGTCCGCGGCGGCACGCTGCAGGGCGGATCGACGATCACCCAGCAGTACATCAAGATCTACTACCTCAACTCCGACCAGAACCTCACGCGCAAGGTGAAGGAGGTGTTCTTGGCCGCCAAGATCGGTCGGACGGTGCCCAAGCAGCAGATCCTCGCCGACTACCTGAACACCATCTACTACGGGCGGGGCGCCTACGGGATCCAGGCCGCCAGCAAGGCCTATTTCCAGACCGACGCCAAGAGCCTCACCGTCCAGCAGGCCGCGGTGCTGGCCAGCGTGGTCAACAATCCCAGCATCTTCGATCCGTCGGTGGACGACAGCAATGCCGCGCGCCTGCTCGGCCGCTATCAGTACGTCCTGCAGGGCATGGCCGAGGCCGGGGCCATCACGGCCGAGGAAGCCACCTTGGACGGCGCCAAGCTGCCGAAATTCCCCGACGTGCCGATCAATCAGCGGTACGCAGGCCCGCAGGGCTTCCTGATGAAGATGACCGAGCGTGAGCTGGTGGCGGTTGGCGTCCCCGAGGCGGAGATCAACGGCGGTGGGCTCAAGATCGTCACCACCTTCGACAAGGACTCCGAGAACGCGGCGGTGAAGGTCGCCCAATCGGTCACGAAGAAGTCGGCGGACGCCGCCAACAAGAAGGCCGCCGACCTGCACGCAGCCATCGCCTCGGTCGACGTCGGTACGGGTGAGGTGCGGGCGATCTACGGCGGCCCGAACTACATCAAGAACTCACGCAACTGGGCGACCACGCCCCGACCGACGGCCTCGACGTTCAAGGCGTTCGCGGTCGCGGCCGGCCTGGAGAACGGTTACAGCCTGCGCTCGATCTTCAACGGCAACACGTTCACCCCGCCGGGAGACAACACCCCGGTGCGCAACGAGTTCTCCAACCAGTACGGTCCGGTCTCGTTGTTGCGGGCGACCGCCGACTCGATCAACACCGCCTTCGTGGACCTCACCACCTCGATGGCGGACGGGGTCGGCAAGGTCGACAAAGAGGCGCAGGACGCGGGCGCACCGAAGAACGACACCTGGCCCGACGACCCGCGCAACCTGGTGCTCGGCGCCGGCGAGGTGAGCCCCCTCAACATGGCTAACGCCTACGCGACGTACGGCAACGGCGGGATGAGCGCGGACGCGCACGTGATCAAGCAGGTCAGCGACCAGAACGACCAGGTGATCTACAAGGCCCAGGTCGACCAGAAGCGGGCGGTCTCTGCCGACGTGGCCGCCGACGTCACCTACGCGTTGACCAGCGTGGTCGAGCAGGGCACCGGTACCTCGGTGCAGACGATCAACCGTCCGGTCGCGGCCAAGACCGGCACCAAGGATGGCGGCAAGGGCGGGACCGAGATCGTCTCGGCCTGGTTCGTCGGATACACCAAGCAGATCTCCACCGCAGTGATGTACGTCGCGGGCGACTCCGGCTCGGGCGATCTCGACCCCTACAAGCGGCCGGGGGACAACACCTTCTTCGGCGGCACCTACCCCGCGCAGACCTGGGCTGACTACATGGAGATCGCCAGCGACGGGATGCCGGTCGAGCAGTTCGACAATCCGGCCTACGTCAACCGGGACGCCGCCCCGGCCACCTCGGCCCCGACCCGGACGAGCGAACCGAGTCCGACCGAGACCCAGACCACCACGCCGACGCCCAGCGAGTCCCCGACGCCCAGCGAGTCCCCGACGCCCACCCCGGAACCGACCCCGACGCAGCCGACGACCAGTCAGCCGCCGACCAGTCAGCCGCCCACGACCGCGCCGCCGTCGCCCGAACCGACCCGGCCGACGCGTACCCCGAGGAAGGGCCGACCGTCCAGCGGTCCGGCCACCGGCGGCGGTGCACCCGGTGACGGCGCCAGCGGTGGCGGCGGGGTGAGATCCGGCGGCGGCGGATGACGCTGGCCGGGTCGACCGGTGTCGGCTCCGGTCGGCTGACCGACCTGGACGCCGGTCTCGGCTCGGGACGCCACGCCATCGGCGGCCCGCCGCTGCTGCGCCCGGCCCTGGTGGTCGTGCTGGTGGCCACCGCGGTCTACCTGATCGGGATCTGGGAGCACGCCGCCTGCCGGGTCACCCGGGTGGGACAGCACGTGGACCAGTTCGCACAGCTCTGCTACACCGACATCCCGCTGCTCTACCGGGGTCGCGGTCTGGTGCTCGGCAACACCCCCTACCTCGACAGCGGGAACTACCCGGTGCTGGAGTACCCGGTGCTGACGGGCTGGTTCCTGGAATTCGAGCGGTTGGTCACCGTCGCGCTCGGCGCTCCCAGCGGGGCCGCCCTCAGCGAGCAGCAGCAGCTCACCGCGAGCGTCACGTTCTACGACGTGAACACCGTGCTGCTCTTCGTGCTTTTCCTGATCGCGGTGATGGCACAGCTGCGCACCGTCGAGGGCCGCCCCGGGGACGCGCTGCTGCTCGCCGCGTCACCCTGCGTCGCCGCCACGGCGTTGATCAACTGGGACCTGCTCCCCGTGGCCCTGACCGCCGTCGGCTTCGCGTGCTGGTCGCGGCACAAGCCCACCGCCGCCGGGATCTTCTGGGGACTGGGGATGGCGGCGAAGCTCTATCCGGTCTTCTTCCTGGGACCGCTGGTGCTGCTCTGCCTACGGTCGCGCCGGATGCGGGAGTTCGGCACCATGATCGCCGGGTTCGCGGTGGCGTGGTTGGTGGTCAACCTGCCGGTGATCGTCCTCGCGCCGGACGCCTGGTTGGACTTCTGGCGCTTCAACTCCGACCGCTCGGGTGATCTCGGTTCGCTCTGGTACGTGCTCTCCCTGGCCGGCCACGAGGTGCCGTCGATCAACGTCGTGGCGCTGTTGATCTTCGCCGCGCTTTGCGTGCTGATCGCCTTCCTCTGCCTGGGCGCTCCGGTCCGACCCCGGTTCGGCTCGGTCGCCTTCCTCGTGCTGGCGGCGTTCCTGGTGACCAACAAGGTCTACTCACCCCAGTACGTGCTCTGGCTGCTGCCACTACTCGTGCTCGCCCGACCGCGCTGGCGGGAGTGGGTCATCTTCACCGGCGGCGAGCTCGCCTACTGGGCCGCGATCTGGGGTCATCTGGGTGGCACGTTGTCCCCGGGCAACGGCTCCGCGGACCGGATCTACTGGCTCGCGGTGATTGTGCGGCTGGCCACCGAGAGCTGGGTGGCGATGACGGTCGTTCGCGACGTCCTGAGACCCGCGCACGATCCGCTCCGCCCCCCCGACCTCGACCCGGACGCGCCCGCCGACCCCACCGGTGGCGTGCTCGACGGAGCCCCGGACGCGTTCGCCCGTCGCCGCGAGGATGCCCTCGTGACGACCCCTGCCCCGTGAGCACGCGTACGGCGGGCCGCACCCGGGTGAGGGGGCGGTCCACGCCGTCGGCCCTGGTGCGTCACGTCGTCACCTGGGGCGACCGCCGTGCGGTGGTCCAGGGGTGGCTGGCCAGCCGGGGGCTGATCGCCCTGGTCGCCCTGCTGCTCGCCGTCACCCAGCAGCGGTCCGTGCTCGAGCTGGTGAACAACTGGGACGCGGTGCACTTTGGCAACCTGGCCGCCGGCGGCTACCTCGCCGAGCCGGGCGGGCTGCTGATGGCGTTCTTCCCGGGGTTTCCGGCGGTGCTGCGGCTCGGACTCTGGGCCGGGGTGCCGACCCAGGTCACCGGCGTCGTCGTCGCCGCGATCGGGTCAGCGATCGCGGCCGCCGCCTTGACCAGGTTGGGTGGCCCGTGGGCGGCGATCGCGTGGCTGTTCGCGCCGACGGCCGTGTTCACCGCCGTCCCCTACACCGAGTCGATGTTCTGCGCGGCCGCCTTCTGGGCTTGGGAACGGGCTCGCTCCGACCGTTGGCTCGCCGCCGTCCTGCTGGCCGCGGTCGCGGGCAGTGTGCGGGTCTCGGGGCTGTTCCTGGTCGGTGCGCTGTTCGTGATGATCATCACCACCCGGGGGATCGACCGGGCAACCCGGTTCCGTCGGACCGCCATGCTGCTCGTTCCGGCGGCGGTGATCGGTGGCTACGTCGTGTTCCTGCATCAGCTCACCGGCAGCTGGAACGCCTGGTACGCCGCCCAGTCCACCGGCTGGGTGCGCGGTTTGACCCCACCGTGGCAGTCGTTGCTCAACACCATCCCCGCCATCACGCCCGGTGCGTTCCCCGACCATCCGGGCTGGGCTTGGGTGTTCCGGGGCGAGGTGGTCTCGATGGCGCTCGGCCTGGTCGTCACGGGTTGGTGCCTGGCCCGTCGGATGTGGGCCGAGGCGAGCTACGTCGGGATCCAGGTGTTCGCGTTCTCGCTGTCCTACTGGTTCTTCTCGGTCAACCGGGCGCTGCTGTTGTGGTTCCCGCTGTGGATCATGCTTGCGCAGTGGGGTACCTGGCAGCCGCGGCGGGCCGGCCTGCGGCGGGTGCACCGAGTGGTGGTGGTGGCGGCTTGGGTGGTCGGGGTGGTGCTGATGCTGGTGTGGTCGTGGCTCTTCCTTACCGGGCACTGGGCCAGTTGACCCGGGCCCGCGGTGTCCGGTCCGAGGACGGCGGCTAACGTCAGTGGCGCCATGCCCCGTTCGACCATCCATTTCGACCGAAAGGGTCAGTCATGATCAAGCAGTTGTCCGAAATGGGAGTGAAGAGCGAGTACGCCTATATCGGTGGGTTCGCCTCGATCGCCCTCTCTTACATCAGCTACTTCGTTAGCCGCAAGAAGAAGGGTGACGACAAGGCGCAGTCCGACCGGTGGGGAATCTTCATCGGTCACTGGGCCCCCAGTTTCTTCGCGCTGGGCGTCGCCCTCCGTCTCGAGGAGGACTGACACTTTTCGCCGCAGGGGCCTGCCGGGGCGGGTCGGTGGTGACACCCCGCCGACCCGTCCCGCCCGTCCCTAGACTCGACTCGTGCCGAACTGGATCGATCTCGAGGGCCTGGCCAATCTGCGCGATCTCGGGGGGATCCCGACCATCGACGGAGCCAAGATCAAGTCCGGACGGCTGCTCCGCTCCGACAACCTGCAGAGCCTGACCGACGGCGACGTCGCCGAGCTGCTGGACCGGGGTCTCACCGACGTCGTCGACCTGCGCAGCGACTTCGAGGTCACGAGCGAGGGCCCGGGTCCGCTGACCGCCCGAGACGACATCGCGATCCACCACCACTCCCTCATCCCCGAGGACGAGGAAGCCGACGACGAGGTGGCCGACGAGGTCCTGCCGTGGGTCGGACTGGCTCCAACCGTGCAGGTGAGCAACCAGGTCACCTCGATCTACCTCTCCTACGTCGCCGACCGGCCTCAGTCGGTCGTGGCAGCGCTGCGGGAGATCGCTCACGCCGAGGGGGCCACGCTGGTGCACTGCGCGGCCGGTAAGGACCGCACCGGCACCGTGGTGGCCCTCGCGCTGCTGCTCGCCGGTGCCGAACCCGAGGCCGTGGTCGCCGACTACGCCGCCAGCACCGAGCGGATGCGGGCCATCCTCGACCGGCTGCTGGCCAGCGACACCTACTACGAGAACCTGCGAGGCCGGCCGCTGGCCAGTCACATCACCTACCCCGAGACGATGGCTGCGTTCCTCGAGCACCTCGACCAGGAGTGGGGCGGTGTCGAGGAGCTACTGGCGCCGCACGGCTGGACGACCGCCGACACCGCCGCCCTGCGTGCCAAGCTGTGCGACTGACCGCCACCTAGGGTGAGCCCATGGCCGACACGAGCAGGACGTCCGCGGACGACGCGGCTGGCCGGGCGAAGCCGACGACCGACGGCGTCAGCAGCGCCCCGGCCGAGCCCGCCGACGACCTCGTTGCGACGCACCACGAGCTGACGGTCGGCGATCGCACCCTGGGGTACACCGCGACCTGCGGGCGCGTGGTGTTGCGGGACGAGGTCTACGACGACGGCACCTTTGTCGGGGTCAAGGCGAAGGCCGAGATGTCGTTGACCGCCTACGTCCTCGACGGTGACGACCCGAGCCGACCCGTGACGTTCGCCTTCAACGGTGGCCCGGGCAGCTCGAGCATGTGGCTGCACCTGGGTCTGCTCGGTCCGCGGCGGGTGCTGATGGGGGACGCCGGTGCGCTGCTGCCACCGCCGTACGGCCTGGCTGACAACCCCGAGTCGTTGCTGGCGGTCAGCGACCTGGTCTTTATCGACCCAGTGTCTACCGGGTACTCGCGCGCCGTGGAGGGGTCGAAGCCCGAACCGTTCCACGGCTACCAGGGCGACATCGAGTCAGTGGCCGAGCTGATCCGGGTGTGGACGGCACGGCACGGCCGCTGGATGTCGCCGAAGTTCCTGGCGGGGGAGTCCTACGGCACGCTGCGGGGCGCGGCGTTGGCCGAGCATCTGCAGGAGCGGCACGCGATGTACCTGAACGGGCTGATGCTGATCTCCAGCGTGCTCGACCTGTCCTCGATCGATTTCGAGAACCAGCGCAACGATCGCGCCCACGCGCTCTACCTGCCGACGTACGCCGCTATCGCGCACTTCCACGGAAGGAATGGTCACGGCGCCCGGGCCGACCGGTCGTTGGCCGAGGTGATCGCCGCGGCGGAGGCGTACGCGGTCGAGGAGTACCCGCGGGTGCTCGCCCGGGGCAGCCGACTGACCACCGAGGAGCGCACCGCCGCCGTCGCGACGATCGCCGACCTGACCGGGTTGAGCGACGATTACGTCGACCGCGCCGACCTGCGGATCGAGCACATCCGCTTCTTCGGTGAGCTGCTGCGCGACCAGCGCCAGGTAGTGGGCCGGCTCGACGGTCGCTTCGCGGGGCCGGCTGCCTCAGCCATCGCCGAGCAGATGGACGCCGACCCGTCGATGGACGCGATCCGCGGGCCCTACGCCGCCGCCTTCAACCACTACGTGCGCGACGAGCTCGACTACCGCAGCGACCTGCCCTACGAGCAGATCAGCTCCCGGGTGCAGCCGTGGTCGTTCAAGGACTTCGAGGGCCGACCCATCGACGTCACCCCCCAGCTCGAGCGAGCCCTGCGGGCCAACCCCCATCTCGCGGTGCACGTGGCCTACGGCTACTACGACGGCGCCACCCCGCACTTCGCCGCCGAGGACGTGATCGCGCACCTGCAGATCCCCGCCGAGCTGCGGGTCAACATCGAGCACCGCTACTACGAGGCCGGACACATGATGTACGTGCACGAGCCGTCCCGCATCCAACAGAGCGCCGACCTGGCCGACTTCGTCCGCCGCGCCTCCTGACGCAGCCCTGGGCCACCGAGCAATGGTCTGGCTGCACGGTCACGGGCCACGACGCGGGACCCAACCTCGACCGGCGAGGTACGGCGAGTGGTACCCGCCGCGGTCGCCGACGCGACGATCGCGTCCAGATCGCTCACCCAGACGAAGGTGTCCGAGCGTGCAACCGAGCACGACGACAGCACCCCGGTGGCCACGACCGAAGTCGTCTACGCGGACTCGGACGGCAACTGATCTGCTTCGGCTGGAGCGAGTGACCCCGGACGCCCAGACTCAGACGCCCTGACTCAGGTCGTCAGCACGTGGTCGACGGTCGCAGTGGTGAGCCGGAGCTCGACGGGCAGCTCGTCGCCGACGGCGGGCGGACCCACCTTCGCGGGCAGGAAGATCAGGCTCGACTGCATGTGCGGCGGCTCCAGGAACCACCGCTTCTTGCCCGCGATCGTGTACGGGCTCAGCGCCCGTCCGGCGGCCTCCAGACCTCCGGTGGCCAAGGCGATCGCCCGCTGCCGCACACTGCTCGCCGAGGTCGGAGCCTCCAGGCTGATGCCGTGCGACGTGCCGCCGGAGAGGCCCACGATCCAGCCGTCGGCTGCCGCGGCGCGCTGCCGGTAGCCGGTCCGCTCCCCCTTGCGGACCCGGTGCACGTCGAGCACACCGGCGACGGTCGAGAGGCTGGCCGGGTCGCCGAGCCAGAGCCGGGTGCCGACGCGAGAGCGGACGTCGACGGGCGCCGCGCCCGCTCCACCCAGCTGGCGGGCGAGGGCAAGAGTCTCCTCGACAGGCAGATGGGAAAGCCAGAGCGGGGCGTCGTAGGCGGCCAGCGCCGTCCGCGACAGCCGCTCGGCCTCGGCGTACCGGCCGTCGTCGAGCAGCGGCAGGTGGATGGTCCAGCCCTCCACCCGGAGGTCACCGACCGCGGCAATCGCCCGGGCGAGGTCGGTCTCGACCATTCCGTGCCGGCGCATCGAGGTGAGCACCTCGAGCAGCACCCGAGGTGAGCCGCCGAGGGCGGCGATCGCGGCCACGTCCTGCACCCGGGAGACCGTGGTGATCACCCGGTCGTCGGCCAGCAGCTCGACGGCTCGGGTGTTGCTCGGCCGCCATGGGGTGAGGACGACGATGTCGCCGGCGTAGTGCTCGCGGACGACGTCGACCTCCTCGACCAGGCCGACGGCGATCGTGACAGCACCCAGCCCGGCCGTACGCAGCGTCTCGGCCTCGGCGGCGAGCCGGGCCAGACCGAAGCCGTACCCGTTTCCCTTGATCACCGGGACGAGCCCGGGCGTCGCGCCCGCCACCGTCCGCAGGTGCTCGGCCCAGCGGGCGCCGTCGATCCTCAGCGTGACGCCGCTCATCGACGCCTCAGGTACAGCTCAAACGCCTTGTAGAGCAGGGGGTTGATGGGCAGGTCCCACTCGCCGAGGTACTCCACCGCCTCGCCGCCGGTGCCGACCTTGAACTGGATCAACCCCAGGTGCGGGTCGTCGTTGTCGACCGAGTCGGTGATCCCACGCAGGTCGTAGACGGTGGCCCCGGCCGCGCGGGCGTCGGTGATCATCCGCCACTGGATGGCGTTGGAGCCGCGGACCTCACGCTTCTCGGTGGAGGAGGCCCCGAAGGAGTACCAGGCGTGCTGGCCGACCCGGACCCAGGTGGTGGCCGCGACGAGGTCACCCTCGTGGTGGGCCAGGTAGAGCCGGATCCGATCGGGGTCCTCGGCATTGAGCTCGGCGAACATGGTCTGGAAGTACGAGAGCGGCCGCGGGGTGAAGTGGTCCCGCTCGGCCGTGTGCACGTAGAGCGGGTGGAAGGTGGGTAGGTCCTCGATCGTGCCCTGGGTGACGGTGACCCCGAGCTTGGCGGCCTTCTTGATGTTGCGTCGCCAGAGCTGGTTCATGCCCGCGAGCAGCTGGTCGTCGGACAGGTCGGCCATCGGCAGCTGGAAGTTGTAGCGAGGCTGGCCGGCCGCGAAGCCCTCGGCGGTCGACGGGGGAATCCAGCCGAGCACCCGGAGCTGGTTGTGCAGCCGGGTGGCCTGCGGGTCGACCACGTCGGGGGCCACGTCGTCGAGCGTCGACTTCGCCGGATCGGCGATCGCGGCCTTGACGGTGCCGGTCGACCACCGCCGGACGGTGACGGGCGGGCCGATCCGGACCCCGAAGGCGCCTGCCTTTTTGAGGTGCTTGACCAGCGGCGTGAGGTAGGGCTCGATCTCGCTCACCGTCGCCCAGTCGAGGACGGGGCCCTCGGGCAGATACGCCAGGTAGCGCTTGAGCCGGGGCAGCTGGCGGTAGAGGACGAGCCCGACCCCGACGAGCTGGTCGGCGTCGAACCAGCCCAGCGACTCGCCCCGCCACTCGGTCTTGACCCGGGCCCACGCCGGCGTCTGCAGATAGCTGGCCCACGGCTGGGTCGCGATGAAGGCAGCGTGGCGCGCAGGGTCGATCGTTGTCACCTGCAGAGCCACGGCCCGACCTTAGCCGACCGACACTATGGTCTCCGCCACCGAAGCGCGGCGATGGGCCAAGTGACCGACCAAGGCGACGAGCAGGGTGATGAACGCCGAGAGGGCCACCCCGAGGCCGATGTGGATCATCAGCAACAGGGCTCCGACGGCGGCCCCGCTGCCGATCAGCACGACCGCGGCGCAGCGGCGGAACCAGGTCTTCTTGTGGTTGCCGCCCAGCCAGGAGTCGGCGGCCAAACCGGTGATGGTCGAGGTGACGACCACGGTGGTGACGTCGGTGACGCCGATCTTGCGGGCGGTGGCGGCCTGCATCCCCATCACCAGTCCCAGCCCGCCGGTGACCGGGATCGCGACGTGGCTCGGCGGTTGGTCACCGACCACGAGCAGGGTTGTGGCCAGCGCAACCATCAGCACGCCCACGACGACGAGCAGGACGGCGCTGGTGCCGTTCCATCCCTTGCCTTGTCTACGCACGCAGCGGCCGCCGATCGCGGCGCCGAGCATGAAGGCGCCGAGCGCGACGACCGGACCGAGCACCGGCAACCCGTTGGCCCCCGTCAAGGCCATCCCGAGGATGACCACGTTGCCGGTCATGTTGCCGGTGAAGACCCGGTCCAGCCCGAGGTACCCGACGGCGTCAATCACTCCGGTGGAGAAGGTCAGCGACAGCATCATCGCCAGGTCGATCTTGTCGCGCCGCGTCAAGGTAGTCACGGGTGACGTTCCTAGCACGGACCCGTTACGCGAAACGTCCTCGCATCCCCTGAGCGCGCACCTGTGGTCGTCTCGACCCGCGTGATGCGACGCGGACTGCGCGCTCACGGAACGGCCAGCGGTCCCCAGCGCACGGTCTTCGACGCCGATCGGACACGCAGCAGGAGCAGCCCACGCCCGGTCGCCAGCCGTTGACGGCGGTATCCGGTAAGTAGTAACTTACACGTTCGTGACGGCTTACCAATCAGACGCGTGGGCGCTTCTCGGTGATGCCAGCCGCCGAGCGATCATCGAGCGGCTGTCCCAGAGCCCGTGCAGCGTCGCGGAACTGGCTGACGACATGCCCATCAGCCGACCGGCAGTGAGCCAGCACCTCAAGCTGCTGCGCGATGCCGGGATCCTGCGCGACGAACCCCACGGGCGGCAGCGGATCTACAGCATTGATGCAGCCCGACTAAAGCGGTACCGGCAGCAGCTGGACCAGTTCTGGTCCGACGCGCTCGCAAACCTCACGGCCACCACCAATGAACAGAAAGGAGAGGTCGGGTGACTGTGCAGTCAGACGGGACCGTTCGACACGAAGTGGTACTTGATCTGCCACTCGAGCAGGCGTTCTGGAAGTTCGCCGACTTGGACCAGATCAAACCCCGCGAGCACAACATGCTCGCCGTCCCCATCGCTGAGACGATCCTCGAGCAGCACGCTGGAGGCGACCTGTACGACCGTGGTGTCGACGGCACCATCTGCCGCTGGGGACGAGTCCTGATCTTCGACCCGCCCCGCACCATCGCGTTCAGCTGGGACATCGGACCCGACTGGCAAGTCACCTCGGACCTGACCACGGCCAGCGAGGTCGAGATCACCTTCGTCGGCGAAGAGGATGACCGCACCCGCGTCACCCTGGTGCACCGTCACATCGATCGGCACGGCGAAGGCTGGGAGTCTCTGCGGGCTGGTCTGGACGCGCCGGGCGGCTGGCCCATCTATCTCAGCAGGTACGAGGCCCGCACCCGAGACGAACTGACCTCATGAGCAAGCCCGATCTCATGCGCCTCGCTGAGGAAGAGCGAGCTGAGCTGCTGGCACTGCTCCGCGAATTGACCCCTGCCCAGTGGGACGCCCAAAGCCTGTGCACCCACTGGCGAGTCCGGGACGTAGCCACCCACACCGTCAGCTACGACGAACTGTCCAAGGCCGCGACCGTCGCGACCTTCCTGCGCGGCGGCCTCCGCAGCGGAACGGTCAACGACGTCGCCTTGGCCCGCTACCGGGAGCTCGAACCGGAGAACATTATCGACCTGGTGGCCCGCAACCAGCACCCGAGAGGCTTGGCGTCGGGCTTCAAGGGCGGGATAGCTCTGACCGACGGCACCATCCACCATCAAGACATCCGGAGAGCCCTTGATCTGCCCCGAATCATCCCCGAACGTCGCTTGGTCCCTGTCCTCACCTTCTCGTTGGGAGCCCCCACCTTGCCTTCCAAAGGCAACGCCAAAGGGCTGAGACTCGTCGCGACCGACGTCGACTGGACGGCTGGCGACGGACCCACGATCACCGGACCCGGCGAGGCACTCCTGATGGCTGCCGCCGGCCGAGCTTCGGCGCTGGACGCCTTGAGCGGCGACGGCTTGTCGATCCTGCAGGAGCGAGTGGGGAAGCCGTAGCGCGGGCTGCACCGCACGCCGTCCGTCCTACCGCGGTCGCGGCAGAACACCACCCGCCGGGTGGACGATGTCGGCCTCAGAGCCGACGGAAGGCCGCGAGCCGGAAGACCGGATCGCCGTCGGTGGCCGACCCCCACGGGCTCCGGCCGCTGAAGGTCGTGGTGCCGTCACGTTCCAGGCCGACGGTGGCGGCGATGGCGGTCACCCGCTCGTCACCGTCGGTGAGGTCGGTGGCCGACGCGTCGTGGGCGAGTTCCTTGTCCACGGTGACCACCAGATGCCCGCCGGGCGCCAAGGCCCGCGCGGCCTCGGTGATCACCGTCTCGACCAGGCTGGTGGGGATCAGGTTGAGCATCCAGATCACCGTGACCAGGTCGATCGTGGCGTCGGCCACGGGCAACCGATCGGCGCTGGCCCGGATGGCCCGACCGGGAAGTCGTTCGGCGGCCAGCCGGATCATCCCGGCGGACAGGTCGGCCACCGTGACCGACCACCCGCGTGCGGCGAGGGCCGCCGACACCGTCCCGGTCCCCCCGGCGACGTCGAGACAGCGCCCCCGGTCGGGCAGACCCTTCCCAGGCGCCAGGGCGACGATCGCCTCGGCCGCGGCGGCCGCGCGCTCCAGGCCACCTCGCACCTCGTCGTACCCGTCGGCGTGCCGGTCGTAGTACGCGGTGGTCATGTCGTAAGCGCGTGATTCGCTCATGTGTCACCCTCGCTGGTCCAGTGGTCGGGTCGGTCGAGCGTGGTCGGCAGTCGGGTCCGGGCGTCGCCGCGCACCGCGTTGACCTGGGACTGGGTGAGGTAGAGGGCGCTGGACAGGTCCGCCCCGTCGACCCGGGCGTCGCGGACGTCGGCACCGAGCAGGTCAGCGTCGCGCAGGTCCGCTCCCCGCAGGTCGGCGGCGATCAGCAGCGCCCCGCGCAGGAAGGTGCCCCGGAGGTCACGACCGCGCAGGTCGACACCCGGACCGAGGGTGGGTGTGGCCCGGTCGTACGGTCGCCGTACCCGTTCGCTGACCCGGGTGAGCAGGCCGCCGACCTCGGCCCGCACGCCCTGGACGTCGAGCGTGAGCACCTGGTCGGCCGACCCCCTGGTCAGGTCGTCGACCTTCGCGTACATCCGGCCGAGCTCGGCGTCGAGGTCACCGGCCTCGGGTCGGACCTGCGCCTGATCCAGACACCAGAGCATCTCGTGCAGCTGCCGGGCGACCGGGAAGATCTCCACCAGCACCGGTCGCGGCGCACCCGTGGCCACCACCCGCTGCCCGGCCCCGAAGCAGTCGTACGCCACGCAGCCGGGGAACCCGCGCGGCCGCAGCTCGGCGTGGATCGCGCAGCCGTGGTCGGCCCCGAGGTGCCGGCAGGGCTCACCCGCCGGCTTGTCGATCGCGAAGTCGGCGGACCGGGTCAGGGTCAGCGCCACACAGCACAGGCCGACGCAGCGGGCGCAGTCGGCGCGCAGGTCGCGCGTCGCCCGGGTCGGTGTGCCCGCGTCAGGCAGGAGCCTTGACCACGACGACCGGGACGTCGGCGTCGAGGATGATCGTCTGGGTCACGCTGCCCAGCAGGAACTTGCCGACCGGCGAGCGGCGGCGGGCGCCGATGACCAGGATCTCGGCGCCGATCTCCTTGGTCACCGCGAGCACGGTCTCGGCAACGTCCTCCTGGCCGGTGGACAGGTGCAGGTTCCAGCTCACCTCGGGCATCCCGGCCTGGCCGAGCACCTTCTCCACCTCATCGGACACGCCGGCCCGGTTGGCCTCGGCGATGTCGAGGTCGAGTGACTCGACCACGTGGATCACCTCGAGGGTGGTGCTGCGCAGCACCGCCTCGCGGCCGGCCTCGGCCAGCACCCGATCAGCCGTGGCTGACACCTGGTGGGCGACGGCGACGCTCATGTCCGACCTCCTGTTGACGACGGGCCCAACCTACCCAAGGCGCGTCCCGCAGCGAGTCAGGCCCCGGATGTGCGGCGCGGACCTGACGACCCGCGACGTAGACCTCACGGATCGCCGGTTCGCGGAGCCCCATCAGCAGGGCGAACAGCTGGTGGTCGGTACCGGTGGCCTGCTGCAGGGTGAGCGCCAGCGGCGGGTACGCGTCCGGGTCGACGACCAGGAAGTCCGCCTCCTTGCCGGCGTCGAGGTTGCCGAACCGCCCCTCCTGGTCGAGGGCCCGGGCGCCCGCCAACGTGGCGGTGAACAACAGCTCGGCGGGGTGCAGAGCGACCGAGGCGGCGCCGGCCTCGCCGAGGTGCTGCTTGTAGCAGTCGTTGGCGACCCGGCTGAGCAGCCACTCGTCCCCCGCGCCCACGTCGGTGCCCAGCGCCACGGTGACCCCGGCGTCGACCGTGCGGCGCCACGGCATCGTGCCCGATCCGAGGAACAGCTGCGAGGTCGGGCAGTGCGCGATCGAGGTGCCGGTCGCGGCCATCCGGGCGAGCTCGGCGTCGGTGCAGTGCACGGCGTGGGCCAGGATCGTCCGCCGTCCGAGCAGGCTCTCACCCCCGATCTGCGAGCCGGCCAGAAACTTCCCGTCGTAGGTGTCGAGGTAGGTCGCCACGTCGTAGGCCGCCCGGACCGACGCGATCTCCCCGTCCCCGGGCCGGTTGTTCTCGTTCAGGTGGCTGTGCACGTAGACGCCCTGCGGGGCCATCTCGGCGTACAGCTCTCCGAGTGCGGTCAGCGTCTGACGAGTCACTGACAGGCTGAACCGCGGCATGATCGCCACCTGCCGCAACCCGGCTGGGTCGTGCCACGCCGCGATTTCCGCCCGCACCAGCTCGACCGCCTCGGCCTCTCCGGTGATCAACGCAGAGGCCGACGCCGGCCCCACGGTCTGGATCCCCCGCCCGCTCACCACCCGAAGCCCGGCAGCCTCGTGTGCTGCGAACAGTGCCCGCTGGGCCGCGGGGAACGCCGACCCGAACACCATCGCGGCCGTCGTCCCGACCGCCACCCGCCGGGCCACGAACGCCGCCGCGATCAGGGCGGCGTACCCCGGTTCGGCCAGCTTGGCCTCGGCCGGATAGACGCAGTGCTCCAACCACTCCATCAGCTGCCCGCCGCCGTACGCGTCGGTCACGGCGGTCTGCGGGTAGTGCAGGTGCGTGTCCACGAACCCGGGCAGCAGGAAGCACCCCCGTAGGTCACGCACCGGCACTCCACCGAGGTCAGGGGCCCCACCGAAAGCCCCCGAGTAGACGATCGTGCCCGCAGGTCCCACGACCACCACGCCGTCGGCCACTGACACCAGTCCGTCGCGGGCGACGTCCACTGTGGGCGCGCCGGCGATGTGCACCACGTGACCTCGGTAGGCCACCGTCACGGGCGGGGCCCCGGCGAGGAGGTCGGCTGCAGGGAGCGCCAGATGCGGTCCCGGGACATCGGCAGCTCGTAGGGGCGGACGCCGGTCGCGTCGGTGATGGCGTTGGCCAGCGCGGCGGCGACCGGGTTGTAGGGAGACTCGCTCATCGACTTGGCGCCGTAGGGCCCCAGCTCGTCGGCGGTATCCGCGAAGTAGACCTCGGTATCGGGCACATCGGCCATCTGCGGCAGGTGGTAGCTGCGGAAGTTCGGCGTGGTCACCCGGCCCTCGCCGTCGAGGATGATCTCCTCGTAGAGCGCACCGCCGATCGCCTGGGCGACGCCGCCCTCCACCTGCCCACGGCACTGCTCGGGATTCAGGACGTACCCGGCGTCGGCGGCCTGGATCGACTGCAGGATGACGACCTCGCCGGTGCCGACGTCGACGGCGACCCGAAATGCGTGGACGTTGAAGGCCAGCGAGCGGGTGGCGCCGTCCTCGTGGGCCTCGGCTCGCAGAGTCGATCCCGCCGCCGCCAGATCCGCGTACCGCAAGGTCCTGCCCTGGGCCTGCAGACCGTCCGGCGCCGGCACCCACTCGTCGCTCTCGACCCCGGTCAGCTGCTTGGCCAGGTGCTGCAGCTCATCGAGCAGCCGACGGGCGGCCGCGTGCACCGCTCGGCCGGCGACCACCGTGCCCGTCGAGCCGAACGCGCCGGTGTCGTAGCCGGCCACGTCGGTGTCGGACTGGCGAATCGTTACCCGGTCGGGAGTGGTCCCCAGCGCCGAGGCGGCGATCTGGGCGTGCACCGTGGTGGTGCCGTTGCCGAACTCGGCGGTGCCGACGAACACGGTGAACCGCCCACCGGCGTCGACCTCGACGGCCGCGTCGGCGAAGTGTCCCCGGGGCGGGATGGTGGCGATCATCGCCGCGGCCATCCCGACGCCGACCCGCCAGCGCTCACCGATCGGGGCCTGGACACCGTTCCCTGTGCCCAGTGCCTGCTCGGTGAGGTCGAGGCACTGGTCCAGGCCGTAGCTGCCGAAGATCAGGTCGTCGCCCTCGACGTGGGTGATGACCAGCGGATCGCCGGGCCGCACGACGTTGCGGCGGCGGAGCGCGAACGGATCCAGACCCAACCGGCGGGCGAGGTCATCCAGCGCCGACTCGATCGCGAAGCTCACCTGGCCGAGGCCGTACCCGCGGAACGCACCCGAGGGCGGGTTGTTGGTGTAGACGGTCTGGGCGCGCACCCGCTTGTTCGGGACGCGGTAGAGCGCGACCGATTCGGTGCAGCCGTGGAACATCACGCCCGGCCCGTGGTTGCCGTACGCGCCGGTGTCGGACAGCACGTCGAGGTCGAGGGCGGTGAGGATGCCGTCGGCGGTCGCCCCGAGGGTCACGTGCACGGTGAACGGATGGCGGGTGGGGACCGCGGTGAACTCCTCCGCCCGGGTGAGCTCCCAGGAGACGGGACGACCGGTGGCCAGCACCGCGGCCGCCACCAGGTCCTCGGTGAGGAGCTCCTGCTTGCCGCCGAAACCGCCACCGACCCGCGCGGTGAAGACCCGCACCTGGTCGGACTCGAGGGTGAAGATCCGCGCGATCTCGTCGCGGACCAGGAACGGCACCTGCGAACTGGTCCGCAGCACGAGTCGGCCGTCGTCGTCGCGCCAGCCGATCGTCGCGTGCGTCTCGAGCTGGGCGTGGGCCACCCGGGCCGTCTGCCAGCGGCCGGTAACGGTGACGTCCGCGGCGGACAGGGCCGGCTCGACGGCGCCGTACTCGCCGTGCAGGTCGGCCACCAGGTTGGTTTCCGGGTCGAGGATCCGGGCGACGAACGGGTCCTTCTCACCGTGCACGGTGGGTGCGCCGGGTCGCCGGGCCGCCTCGGGATCGAAGACGGCGGGCCGCTCGGTGTAGTCGACCTCGATCAGCCGGCATGCGGCTGCCGCGATCGCCACGCTGTCGGCCACCACGGCCGCGACCCGCTGGCCGCGGAACCGCACGACATCATCCAGCATCAGGTAGTCGTCGGGGTCGTCGAGTCGGCTCTGGTGCCGCGCCGTGGAGTAAGCGACGTCCGGCACGTTCGCGTGGGTGAGGACCGCGTGCACCCCCGGGAGGGCCTCGGCTGCGGCGGTGTCGATCCGGGTGATCAGCGCGTGCGCGTGCGGGCTGCGCAGGACCGAGAGGTGCAGCAGCCCGGTGATCATGGTGTCGAGGGTGTAGGGCTCGGTGCCGCTGACCACCTGCCGGGCGGCGGGGGCCGACACCGACGTCCCCACGCTGGGTCCTGCTGGTGTCGGGGTGGTCATCCGATCCCGGCGCAGGGCGTCTCGGATCGACCGGTAGCCGGTGCAGCGGCAGAGGTTGCCCTTGAACAGCCGGTCCCGCTCGACATCGGCCACGTCGGGAGCGACGGTCGAACCGGTGACGATCAGGCCGGCGGTGCAGAAGCCGCACTGGAAACCGGCACAGGCCACGAAGCTCTGCTGCAGGGGCGAGAGGTCGTCGGGTCCGCCCAGACCGGTGACGGTGGTGACCGCCGACCCGGTCGCGCGCACCGCGGGATAGATGCACGAGTGCACGGCCACCCCGTCGAGCAGCACCGAGCATGCGCCGCAGTCCCCGGTGTCGCAGCCCTTCTTGACCTCGAGCTGGCCACGCTCGCGCAGATAGGTGCGCAGACACTGCCCGGCCCGCGGGGCCTGATCGTGGTCTCGACCGTTGACCGTGATCATGGGCAACCGTCGGGAGCCAGCAGCTCCGCCCGGATCTCCTCGGCCATGATCACGCTGACGGCCCGGCGCCAGTCCGCGGCGCCGTGCGGGTCGGTGAACCAGGCGTCGATGGCCGCGACGGCCGCGGCCTGCACGCCCGGTTCGGGAAGCCTGGGCCAGCGCAGCTGGATCGGTCGGAGCGTCGCGGCGCTCACGGTCAGCACGTAGGCGCCGTCGGGGTCGACACGGCCGATGACCACCGAGCCGGAGCGGCCGAGCGGCGACAGGGCGATCTTGCGAAAGGCCGTCCGGGCGCCCAGCGACGTCGTCGGGATCAGGAGCGAGCGCAGCACGTCGCCCAGCGCAAGCGCGTTCTCCTGGTTGCCGGTGACCAGCTCCGCGACCGGCAGCGTCTGGTCGGTCCCGTCGGCCCGCCAGACCAGCGCGGTCGCGTCCAGTCCGGCCGCCAGGCTGGTCATCGGTCCGGCCGGTAGCGAGGTGGCGATGTTGCCGCCGACCGTGGCGACCGTCCAGATCTTGAACGAGCCGTGGAGCGCGGTGCAGCACTGGAAGAGCAGCGGGTGGGCGGTCCAGCCGGGGTGGGCCGGGAGCGCCGCGAGCTCGGCCAGCGTGCAGGTGGCGGCCAGTTCGAGCCCCGCGTCGGTGGCCGCCCACGGTGCCCAGCCGAACGCGGTCAGGTCGACGTAGCGTTCGAGGTCGACGTTGGGTTCGGAGAAGACCCAGGATCCGCCCGCGATCGGACGGGAGGTCGGGCTGAGCACGGCCAGATCGGCGCGAGTCCGGGCGGGTCGGATCTCGGTGATCGTGTCCTGGTCCATGTTCACCTCCCTGGGGTCCGCAGCGCTGCGGGCGGCTCGCCCGTCGACCTCGGAGCGGTGACGTGGATGCTACGCGGATGCGGTGGATCCGGACGGGCTGGCGTGAGCTCGGTGTGGGTTCTCGCATCCTGTCGCTCGTTGACTTGTCGTCGACCTATCGCTGTCGCACCATCGTGTCGGCGATGGTCCGTCGGCGGCCGCTCGGAATCGGACAGCTGGGGTCGCCGGCACAGACACGCGTCACCCTCCGCGCGACGATCGGCAACCGGGAGCGGGAGTGCATGCATACTTCATGAGCTTCGGTAGCCTCTGGGATATGAGCACCGAGATCCTTCAGGTCCGCGACGTCCCCTCGGAGGATGCGCAGGCCTTACGCGCACGCGCGGCGTCCCGGAACATGTCTTTGTCGAGCTACCTGCGGGAGCTGATCCACGATGACATGTCCCGCCCAGCGATGACCGAGGTCTTGGCGCGGATCGCCTCCCGCGGCAGCGTTGAGGCCGGTGGCGAAGACGTCCGGTCGTTCATCGATGACGACCGCCGGTGAGATGGCTGTCGTCGACGCTTCGATCGTCGTGCGCCTCCTGCAGAACCGGCGAGACGATGCCGAGCTACGCGAACGGTTCGGCCAGCAACGGTACGTTTACGCACCGGCGCTCATCGATGCCGAGGTGACGTCGGCGATACGCGGGCTGGTGATGACGTCGAAACCTGCGATCCAGATCACCGTCGAGCGTGCGGAGCAGATGCTCGACGACTTCGCGGACCTGCCGCTCGTGCGCTACCCGATGCAGCCTTATCAGCGACGGGTGCTAGCAGTGCGGCAGAACTTCACCGCTTACGAAGCGTTCTACCTGGCGCTGAGCGAATCGCTCGACCTGCCGCTGCTCACCGATGACCGAAAATTCGGGAAGGCCCCAGCGCAAACGGCCGTGATCGAGACGTGGACTTAGCGTCCTCACGCACTCGGCGAGCCGCTCGACGTGGCCCTGCCCACCGAGGCCCTCCGCGTGGTGCTGGACGCGCCCCTGGTCGCCGAGGCCACCGCGTTCGTCCGACCGCACGGCGGTACGGCGGAGTCAACGCGCGAGGGCGTCGACTCCGGTGAGCTGGGCCGACAAGGCCCAGAGTCGGGACGCCTCGTCCGGATCGACAGCGTACGGCCGGACGCCGGGCTCGTCACCGGTGGAGACCCGGGCGACCTCGACGTCCTCGCAGAACACGCCACCCATCCCGGCCAGCTGCGGGCTGGTGGCCGCCCACACCTGGGTGGCCGCTCCCTGCCCCGGGGTCTTGAACCCGATGTCGGGGTTGGCCACCCCGTTCTCGTCGATCCACCCCATAGCGATCTGCTCCTCCTTCGGCAGGTGCCGTTGGAGCGGGGTGAGGATGCCGCCGGGATGGAGTGAGAACGCCCGGACCCCGTGGTCGGCGCCGACGGCGTCAAGGTGCACCGCGAATGAGCACGTTGGCGGTCTTGGCCTGGCCGTAGGCGGACCACTTGTCGTACCCCTGGTCGAACATCACGTCGTCCCAGCGGATCGCGCTGGCCCGGTGACCGGTCGACGACACCGACACGACGCGGGCTCCGCCGTTGCGGACCAGGGCCGGCCAGAGCCGGTTGACCAGGGCGAAGTGGTCGAGGTGGTTGGTGGCGAACTGGGCCTCGCAGCCCGACCCGGGTCTGGGGACACGCCATGATGCCGGCGTTGTCGATCACGATGTCCACGCCGCGGTCACCGGCCAGGAAGCGGTCGGCGAAGGCGGCGACGCTGTCCAGGTCACCGAGGTCGAGCCGGTCGATCTCGATACTTGGTCCGGAGGACGAGGCGGTCACCTCCGACAGGGCCTCCTGGGCTGCGTCGGGTCGGCGGGCCGGGACGACGACGTGGGCGCGGAGATGCTCATGCCGGCGAACCTACGCGGCACGGTGACGCACGGGTCGGCTCGGCCGGTCAGACCCGGAGCGTGACCGGGTCGCCGAGACCGACCCGGCCCGGCCGGACGACGGTGGCGTAAACCCCGGCGCGGGCGCGACGCTCCCGGCCGATCACCTTGAGCAGCGAGGCGTCGGTCTGCCCGGTGCGGGGGTCGACGTCGACGATGGTGCAGCGCGGGTCGCGTTGGTCGACCCGGACCTGCGCGTCGCCGATCGTGAGCTCCGCACTGAGCCACTCGTCCTCGATGTACGGCACGTCGTCGGTCGGGGTGAGCAGCAGGTTCGGGCGGAAGCGCCGCGGATCGGCGGGGACGCCGGCCACGCCGCAGAGGGTGGCCACGGTGGTGGAGGTGATCAGGGTGAGCGGTGAGTCGTCGAAGGTGCCGCGATGCTGACGGAAGACGCGGACGCCCTCGCCCAGCTCGGCGGCAAGGGCCGGGTCGCTGACGTCGTAGGTCGCGCCGCCGGGCGTGCACACCTCCACGCTCGCGCCGTCCGGACGCGCTGGATCGGTCAGTCGGGCGACGTAGCGGCACATCGTCGAGAGATCGCGGATGGTGTGCCAGGGGAAGCCGTTGCGCTCCGCATCGGGGCGCACGAACGCCCACCGCCGGTCACCCGCGACCCCGGACCAGCCTATCTCGGCGGCGTCCAGCGACTCGGCCGCCATCGACTTTACCGGGTAGCGCCACAGGGCGGCGACGGTACCGACCTGACGCTCGCTGCGGACGGGACTCACGACCGGCTGACGTGGAACAGAGCCCGGGGGTGGCGCCAGGACTGCGGTCCGCTCATTCCCGTACCGTACGTCGCGACCGCTGCCGAGGAGGATGCCGATGTCGACAGCACCGCTGAAAGTGACCGGCGCGGCGTTCGTGGCCGGCGCCGACGCGGTGCTGCTGGACGACCACGCGAACGACCTCGATGTGCAACGGGAACGCCTGGTCACCGTGATCGTCGAGGCGGTCGGTCGGCCGGTCGATGAGCGCGCCCACGAAGATCATCCGATGAGGAGGACACGATGACGGGCACCACGCTCACCGAGGCCGACCTGCGCATCCTGCGGCGCTGTGTCGACCTGGCCCGGACGGCCCTGGAGGCCGGTGACGAACCCTTTGGGTCGGTACTGGTCGACGGTGACGGGCAACCGCTGGCCGAAGACCGCAACCGGGCGATCTCGGTCGACCCCACCCGGCACCCCGAGTTCGAGCTCGCCCGCTGGGCCGCGGAGCAGCTCTCGGCCCCGGCTCGGGCGGCGGCGACGGTCTACACCTCCGGCGAGCACTGCCCGATGTGCGCCGCTGCCCACGCCTGGGTGGGGATCGGCCGGATCGTGTACGCCGCCTCCGGGGCCCAGCTGGTCGCCTGGAGCCAGGAATGGGGCGTCCCGACCTCCCCGGTCAGCGGTCTGCCGGCGTCGGTGGTCGCCCCGAACGTGACCGTCCAGGGCCCGGCACCGCAATTCGCCGCCGAGCTCCGCGAGCTGCACCATCGAAACCTCCACCGTCAGCGGACCTGAGCCCAGGGCGGATGGCCGCACGAGTGCGCGGTAGTCGTCGGATCCCACGCCAGGAGGGCCGCGGGACTGCGCAGTCGCGAGGCCGACCCCGGCCTGGTCTCAGTCCGCGACGATCTTGCCCGGGTTAAAGTTGTGGCGGGGGTCGACGGCGCCGATCAGGCCGGCGATCATGTCCGATCCGGCCGGCGAGATGTCCTGGCTCAACCATCGGGCATGCTCGGTGCCGACCGCGTGGTGGTGGCTCAACGTGCCGCCGTTGTCGAGGAACGACTGCTGGATCGCCGACTTCACCACGTCGTAGCGAGCCAGGACGTCGGTGTGGTCGTGCCGGAAGGCGAAGGTGAAGTAGAGGCACGCGCCGGAGTGGTAGCTGTGCGACAGGTGGCACATGATGAAGCCCTTGACCCCGATCTGGTCGAAGGCCCGGTTGGCCGCCGCAATCGTGTTCGTGTAGAGCGTCGGGATCTTCGACCACGGGGCCGCGGTCTCGCTGACGTCCCCAGCCGCGCCGCGGTCGAGCAGGAAGTCGCGGATGTAGGGGGTGTCAAACTTCTTCTGGTCGTAGAGCACGCCGGGCCCCTTGCCCAGCACGATTCCGCCGTGCTTGGCCACGATCTCCTTGACCATCTTCTGGGTCCGGGCGACGTGGTCCGTGCCGCCTTCGTACCCGATGAAGGACAGGCACGCGTCGTCCATGGTCCAGCCCCGCTTGCGGAGCACGGCGAAGAGCCCCTTCTGCACGTATTTGCTGACGCCCCGGCTTTTCTTGCTGGTGGAGAAGGAGAAGGCGGTCTCGTTGGCGTCGGACACCCGGGTGATGATCGGTGCCGCGTCGCTGGCGGCGATGGCCTGCATCGCGGCGAGACCTTTGCTCCACCCGGGGAACAGGTAACCGAGGATCACCCGCTCCTCGGCGATCCGGTGCACCTGGACGGTGACCTCGGTGATGACACCGAGTCGGCCCTCCGAGCCCAAGATCATCTCGCGGACGCTGGGGCCGGTGGCGGTGCTGGGCAGCGGCCGGACGACCAGCAGCTTGCTCTGCTCGCCGTCACCCTGCACGACCCGCAGGCCCTTGGTGATGTCGGCGATGTCGCCGTACTTGTCCGACTGCATGCCCGAGCTCCGGGTCGCGACCCAACCGCCGACGGTGCTGTAGGTGAAGCTGTCCGGGAAGTGGCCGATGGTCCAGCCGCGCGGATTCAGCTGGGCCTCGAGGTCAGGCCCCAGTACGCCGGCCTGGACCCGGGCAAGGCCCGACTCCTCGTCGATGTCGATCAACCGGTTGAGCCGACCCAGGTCAAGGGAGATGACCGGACGGCTCTCCTCGGGCCGGGCGTGCAGGCTGCCGCTGATGTTGCTGCCGCCGCCGAACGCGATGATCACCGCGTCGGCCGCCATCGCCGCATCGACGACGCTGGCCACTTCGGTCTCGTCGGCCGGATAGACCACCACGTCAGGGATCCGGGGGATGTCGGCGCCGCGGATGCGGACCAGGTCGCGCAGACTCTTGCCGTAGGTGTGGACGATGCGCTCCAGGCCGTCGGTGGTGACGTAGGAGGTGCCGAGCGCGTCGCTGAGCCGGGTGAGCAGCTCGGTGCTGATCCTGGGGTCGACGATGGGCAGGTCATCCAGGCTGATCGGCTCCTGACCCGCGGAGTTGAGGTCGAGGTCGATCACCTTGCGGATGAACGGCGCCAGGTTGGGCTTGTCCTCGTGATGGAAGCTGATGCCCTCCACACCCCAGCCGTACCACTTCATGTGCTGCACGCCGTGCTGGTTTGCGGTAGCGGGCACGGGGATCGCCTCGGTATCGGTCATGGATGGTCCTCTCGTGCCTTCTCTGCGGGTGTTACGTCGCCCAGCCCAGGCGAGCCTGGTCGGCCAGATAGTCCATCGCGGCGTCGTGCAGCGCCTGGACCTCCTTGGCCAACCGGGTCGAGAACTGGGTGGCGGTCTCGTCGGGTTCGGCCAGCATCGGTGCGCCATACGTCACCACGACCGGGGGACGCCCGGAGACGGGCCAGTTGCGACCCTTGGGCATCGCGTTGTGCGCGCCGGTGATCGCGGCCGGTACGCACGGCACCTCGCGGCTGATGGCCAGCGACGCCGCGCCCGGTTTGAACGTGCCGATGCCCCCGGTCCTCGACCGAGTGCCCTCCGGGAAGAGCAGCAACGGGACGCCGTCGTCGAGCAGCCCGGTGGCGACCCCCGAGCGGCCCCGGAGCCCGGTCCGGTCGACGGGGAAGGCGTTGAAGAACAGCTGGGTCAGACCCTTGCGCCACCACACGTCGAAAAAATAGTCCGCAGCTGCGTTGGCCGCGAGGTAGCGGGAGAGGCGACGAGGGAGGGCGTTCATCACCAGCGGCGCGTCGAGGTGACTGCTGTGGTTGGCCACCACGATGAAGGGGGGTTCGAGTCCGTCGAGCTTCTCCCGGCCCAGCACGGTGACCGTGGTCAGCGACCAGATGAGCGGCTTGAGCACCATCCGCTGAGCGACGAACCGAGCCCCCGCGTGCACGGGCGACGTGTATCGGCTGTGGCGCACGCTGACCACCCTAATGCCTTCCTGTCGTTTGACCCGGCGGTGACGTCTTCGTGCCGAGTTCGTGGCGCGCCGGCCCTCGGCTTGGTCGGTTCACCGTCGACGGGAGGACGAGATGGTTGCCGAGACCCGCCGGATCAGGGCGGCGGGGGCGTGGCGGAGGACGACGGCCAGCACCCGGTAGCGCTTCGTGGGGACCGACAGCACCCGGCCCCGGACGACGTCGTCGGCCGCCCGGGCGGCCAGCACGTCCGGGTCGAGCCAGAGCCAGCCGGGGATCTTGCCGGTTCGGATGCCGGCGCGCTGGTGGAACTCGGTCCGCACCCACCCGGGGAGCAGGGCGGTCACGGTCACGCCGGTGCCGGCCAGCTCCACGGCGAGACCCTGGCTGTACGACGTCGCCCAGGCCTTGATCGCCGAGTAGCCGCCCATGGTCATCAGCCCGGCGGTGCTCGAGACGTTGACGATCGCGCCGTGCCCCCGCTCGCGCATGGCCGCGCCGGCCGCGCCCCCGAGGACCAGCACGGCGGTGATCATCACCGCGATCGCGTGTTCGTGCGGTGCGGTGTCGGGATCGGTCAGCCGGTGGTGGAGCCCGAACCCGGCGTTGTTGACCAGCACGTCGATGGGTCGGTCCTGGTCGGCAAGCCGGGCGGCCACCGTACGGAGGTCGGCGTCGATCGCCAGGTCCGCGCGCAGGGTTGACACCTCGACGCCGTACCGCCGGCTCAGGTCGGCCGCGGTCGAGGCGAGGCGTGCTTCGTCCCGGGCCACCAGCACCAGGTCGTGCCCGCGGCCGGCGAGCTCACGGGCGAAGGCGGCCCCGATGCCCGACGTACCGCCGGTGATCAGCGCGCGCCCACCGGTCGCGAGAGGAGGTCCAGCCACGCCGGACACCCTAACGGCCGGCCGGCGCGCGCATGTGTCTCGACCGGTGTCGACGTCGAGCCGAAACTCGCCACTGTCCACGGGAAACTGTCACCTTACGGGGCAAAACTGCCGTGGAGAGTGACCGTTTCCCACGCATACGTGGGGAACCGGCAGCCCTCAGCGCACCTGGCCGGCCGCGAAGTAGGCGGCGAGGGCAGGGTCGACGGGCGGGACGAGGAGGGCGCCGCCGCCCGAGCGGAGCGAGTCGGTGGCCACGCAGCCCACGGCGACGGCGTCGCGAGCCGCCACCGGTGAGGTGGCCGTAGGGCCGCCGTCGGCCGCAAAGCGCAAGAACTCCGCGATCAGCAGCGGGTCGGCCCCGCCGTGACCGTCCGCACCGTGGCCACCGGTGGCACCACCGATCGAGATCAGCTCGTCGGGCGGCGCGTAGCCGTCGTGGCGGCGGTCCCAGACGGCGATCTGCCCGCCGGGGGAGTCGCCCAGATTCTCGATCCGGCCCGCGGTGCCGATCACCGTGTAGTTGCGCCAGTAGTCCGGGGTGTAGTGGCACTGCTGGTAGCTGGCGTAGACCCCGTTGTCGAGCCGCATCAGCAGCATCGACAGGTCTTCGACGTCGACCACCGGGTTGAGCCCGGTCTGGCTCGTCGGTGGCCAGTTGTCGGTGCTCAGCCATTCGGCGACCCGCTGGTCGGTGCGGTCGGTCCGGTCCGGCAGGTCGCCGTAGAGCGTGAGCCCGCCCAGTGCGCTGACGACCCGACCCGATCCGCCGCCCAGCCAGTGGATGACGTCGAGGTCGTGGGCACCCTTCTGCAGCAGCAGCGAGGTGGTCCGGCGGCGGTCGGCGTGCCAGTCCTTGAAGTAGTAGTCGCCCCCGTGACCGACGAAGTGCCGACACCAGATCGCCTTAACCGCACCGATCCGCCCCGAGGTGATGAGGCCCCGCAGCTGGGTGACCACCGGCATGTGGCGCATGTTGTGGCCGACGTAGAGCCGGGTGCCGGTGGCGTAGGCGGTCTGCAGGATCTCGTCACAGTCCGCCACGGTGATGGCCAGCGGCTTCTCGCAGAACACCGCCACCCCGGCCCGCAGGGCGGCGAGCGCGACGGCCACGTGCTGGTCGTCCGGGGTGGTAATTAGCACGGCGTCGACCGCGTCGAGCAGGGCTGCCAGGTCGGAAGTCACCAGAGCGTCGGGCAGGGCCGACCGGGCGTCGCTCCGCCCCCGCTCGCTGACGTCGCAGACCGCGACCACCCGGGACGGCCGGACGGCGTCGTCTGGCCGGTGCGCCTCGTGCCAGAGCTGGGCGCGTTGGCCGAAGCCGACGACACCGACCCGCAGCAGCGCCGTCGTCTCCCTACCCGGCTGCGGGTCGGGCTCTGCCCTGGTGGTCTGGACGGTCCGTGTCACGGTGCCTCCTTCGTGGCTTCAGTGCGCTTTTTCGTCATCCGCCAACCAGGTCGTACATTGTCGGTTCACACGTGCACGTTCTCGGGGGGAATGCATGACGAAGGCTCGACGGGCCCAACCGCGTCCGGCGCGGGTGGTGGTGCCCATCATCGTGCTCGTGGCTCTGCTCGCGATTGCGGGTGTGGTCTGGCAGCTCGGCTCCGACACGCCGGCCGCGACTCCCGACGCCGCGGCGTCGGCCAGCGCCGGGACCGGCACGCCCTCGGCCGCCACGTCGGCGTCGACCAGCACGTCGGCGTCGGCCAACACGTCGGCGTCGGCCAGCACGTCCGCGGAGCCCAGCACCTCCGCGGAGCCCAGCTCGGCGGCTCCCGTGTCCACCTCGGCCAAGGCGGCCGCCGCGCTGAAGACGTGCCGGGCCAAGGTGGCCGCCGGTGACGCCGTGATCAAGGCCGCGTCGACCGGGGTGGGCCACTGGTCCGAGCACGTCCAGGCCCAGACCGACGCCTTCAACCACGCGATCACCGACGCCAAGATGCGGGCCATCTTTGCCCGCACCCGCCTCGCCGGCCCCGCTGACGTCACCCGCTACGACAACGCCGTCAAGGCCTGGGGCCACGCGCAGGGCTCGTGCGCCAACCGGGACGACGCCAGCTCGGCGGACAACTCCCAACTCGCCTTCTGCGGTCAGCGGCTGACCGCCATGAAGCCGGTGCTGGCCGCCGGCAAGGACGGGATGGCCGACTGGACGAGCCATCTCGCCGCGATGCGCCGTTCCCGCATGGAGCACGTCGACCACGCCGAGCAGATCTGGCTCGACACGTGGAAGGCCGCGCCGCCGCACATCAAGGCCTTCGACCAGACCGTCAACACCTACGCCGACGCCCCCGACTGCTGAGCAGCTGCCCGTTCGCGACCGTCGGTTTCAGACCAGCTCGGCGGTGAGCCGGGCGATCGCCAGCTCCTCGTTGGTGGGCACGACCAGCACCGTCGTGCGCGAGCCCGCCGTCGAGACCACCCGCGGCTCACCGCTGCGGGCGGCGTTGGCGTCGGCGTCCAACTCGATCCCGAGGCCCTGCAGATCGGCGGTGATCGCCGCTCGTAGCGCCGGGTTGTTCTCACCGACCCCGGCGGTGAAGGTCAGCGCGTCGAGCGAGCCGAGCACCACCAGATACGCCCCGAGGTAGCAGCGGATCCGGTGCACGTAGACCGCGAAGGCCAGCGCAGCGGCCTCGTCCCCGGCGGCCCGCCGTTCCTCCAGCTGACGGAAGTCGTTGACCCCCGCCAGCCCTTTGAGCCCCGACTGCTGGTTGAGCAGGGTGTCGATGTCGCTGGCCGAGAGCCCCATCGTCGAGGCCAGGAAGCCGTGCAGTCCCGGATCGACGTCGCCGGACCGGGTCCCCATCACGAGCCCCTGCAACGGGGTCAGGCCCATCGAGGTCTCGACCGCCACGCCGCCGCGGATCGCCGACGCCGAGCAGCCGTTGCCGAGGTGCAGCACGATTTGGTGGAGCTCGCCGTACGGCCGGTCGAGGGTCGCCGCGGTCAATCGGGACACGTAGCCGTGGGAGGTGCCGTGGAATCCGTACCGGCGGATCCCGAGCTTCTGGATGATCTCGGTGGGGATCGCGTACGTCCGGGCCGGCTCGGGCAGCGTCGCGAAGAAGGCGGTGTCGAAGACCGCCACGTGCGCCACGTCGGGTAACAGCTGCTGGGCCGCCCGGATCCCGGCGACGGCGGGCGGGTTGTGCAACGGGGCGAGGGAACTGAGCTGCTCAATCTCCTCGACGACGTCGTCGGCGATCACCGTCGGTTGGCTGAAGCGCGCGCCGCCGTGCACCACCCGGTGCCCGACGGCGCTGACGGTTGCTCGCAGGTCGACCCCGGCGGCACTCAGCTGGTCAGCCATCAGCGCCATGGCGGCGCGGTGGTCTGGCACCGCCGGTGAGGTTCCGCTCTCGCCGATCCGCTCGACCAGCCCTTTGGCGTGGATGACCCCCGATCCGGGGTCGACCACCTGGTACTTCAGCGACGACGATCCCGAGTTGATCACCAGCACCGACTCGGCCATGATCAGCTCCGCTCGATCGACTGGGCCTGGACGGCGGTGATGGCCACCGTGTTGACGATGTCGTCCACCAGCGCTCCTCGGGACAGGTCGTTGACGGGTTTGCGCAGGCCCTGCAGCACCGGGCCGATGGCGACCGCGTGCGCGCTGCGCTGCACCGCCTTGTAGGTGTTGTTGCCCGTGTTGAGGTCGGGGAACACGAAGACCGTGGCCTGGCCGGCGACGGTGGAGTCGGGCAGCTTGGTGCGCGCCACGTCGACGTCGACGGCCGCGTCGTACTGGATCGGGCCCTCCAGTGGGAGCTGGGGTGCCCGTTCGGCGACCAGCGCGGTCGCAGCGCGCACCTTGTCGACGTCGGCACCCGAGCCCGAGGTGCCGGTGGAGTAGGACAGCATCGCCACCCGCGGCGCGACCCCGAACTGCTCCGCGGTCTCGGCCGAGCTGATGGCGATGTCTGCGAGCTGCTCGGCGGTCGGGTCGGGGTTGACCGCGCAGTCGCCGTAGACCAGCACCCGGTCCTCCAGGCACATCAGGAACACGCTGGAGACCGTGGCCACCCCGGGTTTGGTCTTAATGAACTCCAGGGCGGGCCTGATGGTGTGGGCGGTGGTGTTGATGGCGCCGGACACCATGCCGTCGGCCAGCCCGAGCTGCACCATCATGGTGCCGAAGTACGACGGGTCGACCACGATCTCCCGGGCCTTCTCCACCGTCATCCCCTTGTGGGCGCGAAGCCTGGCGTACTCCTCGGCGAACCGCGGCACGAGCTCGGGATCAGTGGGGGAGATGACCTGAGCGGCGTCGAGATCAAGGCCCAGGGCCGAGGCCCGCGCGGTGATCTTGGTCTTGTCGCCGAGCAGGGTGAGGTCGGCGACCCCACGACGCAGCAGCGTCGCGGCCGCCTCGAGGATCCGGTCGTCGCTCGCCTCGGGCAGCACGATCCGCCGGCGGTCGGCGCGGGCCCGCTCCATCAGCTGGTAACCGAACATCAGCGGGGTCCGGACCTCCGAGCCCGACACGTCGATCGCCGTCAGCAGCTGGGCCACGTCGACCTGCTCGGCGAAGAGCCGGCGCGCGGTCTCGACCTTGACCGGTGACTCCTTGGTCATCGGGCCGCGGACCCGAGACAGCCGCTCCGCGGTGGTGAACGTCCCCAGGTCGGTGATCGCGATCGGCAGGTCGTTGTCCACTCCGTCGATCAGCCGGGCGATCGTGTCGGGCACGGCGTACCCACCGGTGAGGATGATCCCCGCCAGCGGCGGGAAGGTGCCCGACTGGTGGGCCAGCACGAGCCCGGGCAGCAGGTCGGTGCGGTCGCTCGGGGTGATCACCACCGCGTCGGGGGTCAGGTAGCTCAGCACGTTGGGCAGGCTCATCGCTCCGACCACCAGCTGCAGGGCCTCGCGGTCGAACCAGGACGGCGTGCCCTGGAGGAGGCGGGCGTCGACCGCGTCGGCCAACGCCCGGAAGGTCGGGGCGGAAAGCACGGGGCTGTCGGCGATCGCAGCAACCACGACGCCGAGCGAGGCGAGCTCGGCGGTGATCATTTCGTTGTCGGCCGCCACCGTACGGTTGGCGATCACCGCGACCGTCCGGGCGTGGTGGCTGGTCAGCTCGTTGTAGGCCGTGTCGGCGGCCGTGCGGATCTGGACGGCGGTCCGGTTCCGGCCGTTGACCACCAGCACGACCGGCGAACCGAGGTTGGCCGCGATCCGGGCGTTGAAAGCCAGCTCGGTGCCGGTCGAGACGTCGGTGTAGTCCGACCCGAGCACGACGACGACCTGGTAACGGTCCGCCAGCCGACCGAAGCGTTCGACGATCGTCGTCAACGCGTCGTCCGGGTCGTCGTGGGCGGCCGTATAGCTGATCCCGAGCGCGTCGTCGTAGTCCTGCTCGACGCCCGGCTGGCTCACCAGCAGGTCGAGCACCAGGTCGGTCTCCACGGTCGGGTCGTACAGCGGTCGGAAGACCGCGACCGATCCGACCTCACGGGTGAGGGCGTCGACGAGTCCGAGGGCCACCGCCGACTTGCCCGCGAGGCCTTCGGGAGAGGCAACGTAAACACTCCGGGTCACCCGGTGAGCATAGAGGAACGCCGACCTCGGGGACCCGGCAAGAGTCGCTCTCCGGTCGAAGTAGGGGCCCGACGGGACCGGCGACGCCAATGTGGCGACGGGTGCCTTTCACCACCCTTGAACTGCGGTCTCAGCCCAACCGTTCCCGCAGCCAGGCGATGTCCTCGCCCTGGCCGTCAGCCCCGCCGGGCGTCTCCACCACCACCGGTGCGTCGGCGGTCCGGACCACCTCCACCAGGCCGTCAGCACCGATCTCACCGCGGCCGAGGTTGGCGTGCCGGTCGGCGCCGGAGTCGAACGCGTCGCGACTGTCGTTGGCGTGCACGAGGTCGATCCGACCCGTGATCGCTCGCACCCGGTCGACGAGGCCGGGCAGCGCCGCACCGCCGGCGTGGGCGTGGCAGGTGTCGAGGCAGAAGCCGACCCGCTCGCCCCCTTCGGCACCGGTCACCGCATCCCACAGCCGGGCGATCCGGTCGAACCGGCGAGCCATGGCGTGGTCGCCGCCGGCGGTGTTCTCGATCAGGATCGGCACCGGCATCTCGAGTCGCTCGACGCACTTGCGCCAGTTGTCGAAGCCGGTCTCCGGGTCGTCGGTCGCCAGCACGTGACCGCCGTGCACGATCACCCCCACGGCGCCGATCTCGGCGGCCAGGGTGACGGTCTGCTGCAGCAGCTTGCGGCTCGGGATCCGGATCCGGTTGTTGGTCGTCGCGACGTTCAGCACGTAGGGGGCGTGGACGTAGAGGGCCACCCCGGCCGCCTCGGCGTCGGTCTTGAGGGCGGCGGCCCCACCCGCGTAGCTGACCGTCGGACCTTTCCAGCCCTGGGGGTCGCCCAGGAAGAACTGCGACAGCGTTGCCTGTCGCGCCGTGGCCTCGGCGATCGGGTCGTGCTGGTCGACGTGCCCACCGATCGACAGGTTCGGCCTCGTTGCTGTCACCCGTCTGAGGGTAGTGGTCATGCCCCGAGCCCTGAGCCGGTGGGACCGGCCCCTAGAGGCAAGCACCGTCGCCCGGCCGTGTCGGGCGGCTCTCAGCGGCCGGCGGGGGGTTTCCCGCCGGACTGCCACCAGTCCTTGACCCGGTTGGCGGCGGCCCCCCCGACCAACCCGGCCGCGGTCCCGATCTTGCCGAGCAGGCCGACGAGCGGGTCCGCCGACGTGGTGAAGGCCGTGGAGTACGACGAGGCCGCGGCCTTCACGTCCTCGGCCATCGGGGCGTTCTTGTCCTCCGACCGGCGGGGGTAGCTGCCGGCGAGGATCTCGCGGTACTCCGCCCCGGCCGCCCACTGCTGCAGCTCGGCGGCCCGGAGCGCAGCCATCGGGTGGGTCTGGCCCGAGATCTGCATGAGCTTCAGCACCGAGTCCCGGACATCGCGGCTGGACTGGTAGTCCTTCGCCTGGTCCAGGAAACCGGCGACGTCCATGTCGTCGGGGCTCAGCGCCCCCGCCATCGCCGCGTGGACCTTGAGTGAGGTCTGCGGGTCCTGGGTGCAGAGCAGCCCGGCCCGGTCGGCCGACAGCTCGGACTTCCGGAACCACTCGTGCAGGGCCAAGATGATCACGCGCAGGCCCCACGCGCCGAGCGGCACCCACTGCACCGACTGGCTGATGCTGATCAGCTGGATCAGCATCGTGCGGTAGATCGCGTGTCCCGACAGCACGTGGCCCACCTCGTGACCGATCACAAAGCGCAGGCCCTCGGTGTCGATCAGCTGCAGCATCCCGGTGGTGAGCACGATGATCGGCTTGTCCATGCCGATGGTCAGTGCGTCGGGCTTGGGGTCCTGGATGACGTAGAGCTCGGGAATCGGGTGCAGGTCGAGGGCGGTCGCGCACTCGGCGACGATCCGGTGCAGCTCGGGGTACTGGCGGGCCGAGGTGCGTACCGACGTGGCGAGGTAGAGCAGCCGGACGCTGCGCTCGCCGACCACGCCCGAGATGGCCTTGAGCACCGTGTCGAAGCCCGGGACGGCGCGCAGGGCGACGAGGGCGCCGCGGTCGGCAGGGTGCTCGTACGCGCGCGGACTGATGTCCTCGAACCGCATCCGACCCGGTCGCAGCTCACGGCTGGAGGCGTAGCTCATCGCGGCAGTTTAGTGTCGGCTCAGGTCCGGCGTGGGCTCATGCGGGCGATCTCGAGACCCTCGATCCGCCCCAGGCTGACGTCCTCGTGCTCGATGTTGACCCACATGTCGGGGTCGACCGCGTAGAGCGCGGACAGCCAGGTCGACCAGTAGACGGCGTCGTGACCGCGGCCGAGGGCGACGAAGTCCCAGGCGGCGTCCTTCGGCCACTCGTTGGCCCACTCGTCCCCACCGAGGTTGGTGCGGGGCTCCTCGGGGGACAGCCTGCGGAAGCGGTTGTCCAGCACGCCGTAGACCGCGGCGGCCGGGTTGATCTTGACGTCCTTCGCCGCGGCGTGGAAGGTCAGCGGCCCGAGGTCCTGCACCACGGCGACCGGGTCCATCCGCTGCCAGAACAGGTGCGAGGCGTCCAACTCGACCCCGACGTGGGTGGCTCCGGTGCGCTCGACGAGCTCTTCGTCGGCGATCCGCTTCGTCTCGCGGACCTTGAGTCCCGCCAGCGGGCCCCAGCAACTGGTCAGCTCGGAGCCGAGGAAGAAGTGGCGCCATACCTCCATCAGCGACACGACCGCCAGGTCCTGGTCGACCGTGGCGATCCCGTGCGAAAGGGCTCGCGTCGTGAGCTGAAGCTGAGCTTGCCGTCGACGAGCTGCTCGCCCTCGTTGTGCGGGTGCAGACCCAGCCATGATCGTGATCAGGGTCAGGTGCCGCCCACCATTGCGGCGATGATGTAGATGAATTCGTTGCCGAAGCCGTTCCCGGCCTGCAGCGTGTCGAAGCGGTAGAGCGTGGGCATGCCGATGAACCAGCCGAGAAAGGCGACGGTCATGAAGAGGCCGATCTTGACCTTCTTGACCGGGACGCCGACGGCGCGGTCACTGTCGGCGTTGCCCCCGACGGCGTAGATCCAGTTGCCGATCTTGGTCCGCTGCAGGATGTGCCTAATGGGGGTGCATCTGCTGGTTGATGACCAGACTGGTGTCCGAGCCGATCTTGAAGCTGGAGGAGAAGACCGCCTTCAGCGACGCGTGACCGTCCATCTGATCGATGTTCGGAGCGGAAACCGAACGGGGCGACCAGCCTCGTGATGCCGAGGTTGGCGCTCGACCACACGACCCGTTGCCTTGCGTCGGGAACCCACACAGGAGTCAGGCCTCCGGGTTCACATAGCGGCGATGCCGGGCTGGGATACAGCTGAACCGCGACCGAAGAAATAGTTTGTCCGTACATTATGGCGTAAAGCGATGACCCACGTCGGACGGCCGGACCCAGGCGCGGGAAGCAGCCGACTCGGCCATCGCGTCGACGACCCGAGCCGCCGCCAGCGCGTCGTGGATCGTCGCGCCGGCGGGAGCCCCGGAGGCGATCGAGCGCACCAGGTTGTGGGCCTCGATCACCTTCAGGTCGTCGTAGCTCATGGCGATGCCGGAGCCGGGTTGGAAGACCGCCAGCTCACCGTCCCCGGGGGCGACGAAGTGGGTCAGCCAGTCGGCGTTGGTGTAGACGTTCCCGTGCTCGCCTCGATCCCAGGACCCCAGGCACACCTGCAGCTCGCCCATCCGGCGGAAGTCCCAGCGCAGCGCGCCGCGGCTGCCGTGCACAGTGATCGTGTAGCTGCACTGCTCGCCCACGGCCACCCGGCTGGAGACCAACGACCCCCGGGCCCCGCCCGCGAAACGGAGCAGAGCCGCGGCGTAATCCTCGTTCTCCACCGGCTGCAGCGGGCCGTCGGTGTCGCTGTGCTGGTGGCCGGTGGAGGTGCCCATCGCCCGGGCCCGCTCGGGGATGAATTTGGCGTCGTCGGCCACGACGTCGACGATCTCCCCGATCAAGTGCCGGCCGAGATCGACCCCGTGGCTGACCAGGTCGCCCAGCACGCCGGAGCCGGCCCGGGCCCGCTCGAATCTCCAGGAGAGCGCCCCCCCAGGATGGGCGGAGTAGTCGGCCAGGAAGGAGATCTCGACCTGTTCGACGGCACCGAGCAGACCGTCGGCGATCATGGTCCGGGCGTGCTGAACCGCGGGGGCGTTGCGGTAGTTGAAGCCGGCCGCCGACCGGATGCCCGCTGCCTCCACGGCCGCCGCGATCTCGGCCGTCTCCCCCGCGTCGCGGCCGGCGGGCTTCTCGATCCACAGATGCTTGCCGGCCTGCGCCACCGCGACGCCGACGTCACGGTGGATGAAGTTGGGCCCGGTCACGCTGATCACGTCGATGTCGTCGCGTTCGACCAGGTCGTGCCAGTCGGCGTGCACGTCGGTGAAGCCGTACGCCTCGGCGGCGCGCGCGAGCCGGTCGTCCGGGGCGTTGTCGGCCACGGCCACGAGCTTGGGGACGAACGGCAGGTCGAGGTAGTGCTGTCGGAGCCGAAGGTAGGCGCGGGCGTGCACCTGCCCCATCCAGCCGAAGCCGACGATCCCCACCCGCAGCGGCAGGGCGGTGACCTCGTGGGTGGTGTCCATGCGCGGTGTGTCCCGTCAACGCTGAGCGGCCCTCGACAGACCCGGTCGAGGTGTGATGTGGTGCAGACACTAGCTTTCTTTGTCCGGACATCACCACAAACACGGTGGGTGCGGACGTCCCGGCTCATCGCGGCGACGATCCACGGCGCCTCGTCGAGGGTCCGTGGACTTTGTATAGACATTAGATGCGGAGTGAGCTAGGGTCGTGCTCGACCCGACGACAAGACTCCGACGACTTCAGGGAGAACGGCATGCCCTTGGTGAGGATCGACGTCCAGCAGGGGCGGACGCCCGACCAGCTCCGCAGGATCGCCGACACCGTGCAGGACGTGATGCTGGACGTGTTCGCAGCGCCACCACGGGACCGCTACCAGATCATCACCGAGCACCCAATCGGCCACATCATCGCCGAGGACACGGGCTTGGGCCTGGAGCGCAGCGACGGGGTGACGGTCATCCAGATCTTCCAGCAGGGACGTAGCGACGAGCAGAAGCAGGCGGCGTACCGCGCGTTGGCCGACCGGCTGGCCGACTGCGGGGTACTCCCCAACGACTTGATCGTCTCGGTGGCCGCCAACGAACGCGCCAACTGGTCCTTCGGGCTGGGCCGCGCCCAGTTTCTCGACGGCGACCTCTGAGTCCGACCACGCCCTCCCCACCCGTTCAGCCACACAGGAGCGATGTGAACCACCACGAGAAGCTCGACGTGCTCACCTTCGGTCGCGCTGGCGTCGACATCTACCCCCAGCAGATCGGCGTCGGCCTCGAGGACGTCACCAGCTTCGGCAAGCACCTCGGCGGCACCACGGCCAACGTTGCGGTGGCCGCCGCCCGACTCGGACGCCGGGCGGCGATCATCACCGGGGTCGGGGACGACCCCTTCGGTCGCTACGTCCGTCGCGAGCTCAACCGGCTCGGTGTCAGCGACGCCCACGTGGTGACCAACCACCAGTACGCGACACCGGTGACCTTCTGTGAGATCTTTCCCCCCGACGACTTCCCGCTCTGGTTCTACCGCAAGCCCACCGCACCGGACTTGCAGGTGAAACCCGCCGATCTCGACCTCGACGCGATCCGGGAGACGGAGCTGTTCTGGATCTCCACCACCGGGCTGAGCGAGGAACCGAGCCGGGCGGCCCACTTCGTTGCGCTCGAGGCGCGCGCCGAGCGCACTGGATCGGCTGGGGCGTTCACCGTGCTCGACCTCGACTACCGGCCGATGTTCTGGGACACGCCCGCCGCCGCCACCGAGCAGGTGCAGCGGGCGCTGGCCCAGGTCAGCGTGGCGGTCGGCAACCGTGAGGAGTGCGAGGTGGCGGTCGGGGAGACCGAGCCCGAGCGCGCCGCGGACGCCCTGCTGGACGCCGGGGTCGAGCTGGCCATCGTCAAGCAAGGGCCCAAGGGCGTGCTGGCCAAGTCGCGCACCGAGCGGGTGGTCTCCCCGCCGATCATGATCACCCCGCTGAACGGGCTCGGTGCCGGGGACAGCTTCGGCGGTTCGCTGGCCCACGGGCTGCTCGCCGGCTGGCCGTTGGAGAAGGTCCTGGCCCACGCCAACGCGGCCGGAGCCATCGTCGCCTCCCGGCTGGAGTGCTCCACCGCGATGCCGACCGACGCCGAGATCGAGCTGCTGCTCGCTGGCGGCAACCCCAACGAGGGCCGCGCCGACGCCGAGCTCGCTGCCGCGCATGCCCATTCCGTGAAGGCAGGCTGATCACCGTGACCGCTGTGCTGCAGTCCCGTTTCGCAGCCGACGTCGCCGAGATCAACGAGATCAGACTCCGTGACCCCGAAAGGATCACCGAGCTCTTCGCGACCCGCCGTCGCCGCCCCTTGGTCGGTGCGGACGGCCGGCTGATGATCGTCGCGTGCGACCACCCGGCCCGTGGTGCGCTGTCGGCTTCCCGGCGTCCCGACGCCATGGCGAACCGGTTCGAGCTGCTCGACCGGCTGGTGACCGCGCTGTCGCGACCGGGTGTCGACGGTCTGCTCGCCACCGCCGACATCGCCGAGGACCTGCTGTTGCTGGGCGCCCTGGAGGACAAGGTCGTGTTCGCCTCGATGAACCGCGGCGGCCTGGCGGGGTCGAACTTCGAGATGGACGACCGGATGACCGGTTACGACGTGCAGGGGACGGTCGAAGCCGGCTTCGAGGGCGCCAAGATGCTCACCCGGATCGATCTGGAGGACCCGCGCACGGTGGCGACCCTGCAGGCCTGCGGCACCGCGATCACCGAGCTCAACCGAGCCCAGCGGATCGCCCTGGTGGAACCGTTCATGTCTCGCCGCGTCTCCGGCTTGGTGGTCAACGACCTCAGCGCGCACGCGGTGATCACGTCGGTGGCGATCGCCCAGGGACTGGGAGCCTCGAGTGCCTACACCTGGCTGAAGCTGCCGGTGGTCCACGAGATGGAGCGGGTGATGACGTCCACTACCCTCCCAACCATGTTGCTGGGTGGTGATCCCGAGGGATCGCCCGACGAGACGTACGCGTCCTGGCAGGCCGCGTTGCGGCTGCCGTCGGTCCGTGGGTTGGTCGTCGGGCGCACGCTTCTCTACCCGGCCGACGACGACGTGGCGAAAGCGGTCGACACCGCCGTCTCGCTGGTGCGTTGAGAGTGGAATCGACGATGGGCCCCACCACCGACGAGCTGCACCTGTCGGCCGGAACCGCCGGTACGGCCGAGCTCGACCTGGAGATCACCCCGGAGTCGGCGGGTTGGGGCTATTCCAGCTTGCGTGTCGTCACGATCACCGCCGCCGGAGATCACCGCTTTGCGACCGGGGGCGACGAGGTGCTCGTCGTCCCGCTGCAGGGTGCGGTCACCGTCGAGGTCGAGGTCGACGCAACGCCCACTGCGGGCGTGACGATCGAGCTCGCCGGACGGGCCGACGTGTTCGCCGGCCCCACCGACTTCGCCTATGTTCCGCGCGGCCACACCGTGCGGCTGCACAGCGCACACGGAGGTCGGTTCGCCCTCTGCGGGGCCCGCACGGACCGCGACCTGGCCGTGCGGCACGGCGACGCGGCCGCGGTCCCGGTCGAGCTGCGCGGCGCGGGCCAGTGCAGTCGTCAGGTGCGCAACTTCGCCACTCCGGAGGCGTTCGACGCGGGGGCGATCATCGCTTGCGAGGTGATCACCCCGGGCGGTAACTGGTCGTCCTACCCGGCGCACAAGCACGATGAGGCGGGCGAGCACGAGACGGAGCTGGAAGAGATCTACTACTTCGAGATCGCCGCCGGCCCGCACGGTGAGCCCGGCTTCGGGTTCCACCGCACGTCGTCCACCCCGGCCGGGGAGATCGACGTGCTGGCCGAGGTGCACGACCGCGACGCGGTCCTGGTGCCTTACGGCTGGCACGGCCCGTGCACGGCTGCTCCGGGCTTCGACATGTACTACCTGAACGTGATGGCCGGACCGTCCCCCGAACGCGCGTGGAAGATCGCCGATCATCCCGACCAGGGGTGGATCCGGGGCACCTGGGCTCACCAGGCCGTCGACCCGAGACTGACCTGAGAGGCTGGACACCGACATGAGCACCGTGGCCACGAGCGAAACGACGACCCGTCTCACCGTCGCGCAGGCGGTGGTGAAGTTCCTGGGCGCGCAGTACAGCAGCGCCGACGGCGTGGAGCAGAAGCTGTTCGCCGGCTGTTTCGGCATCTTCGGGCACGGCAACGTGGCGGGGATCGGCCAGGCCCTGCTGCAGGCCGAGATCGAGGAACCCGACCTGCTGCCCTACGTGCTCGGCCGCAACGAGCAGGCCATGGTGCACAGCGCGGTCGCCTACGCCCGGATGAAGGACCGCCGGCAGACCTGGGCGGTCTCCAGCTCCGTCGGTCCGGGGGCCACCAACATGCTCACCGGGGCGGCCCTGGCCACCATCAACCGGCTACCCGTGCTGCTGCTGCCCGCTGACACCTTCGCCGACCGCAGTGCCTCGCCGCTGCTGCAGGAGCTGGAGCTTCCCGACTCCGGCGACGTGTCGGTCAACGACTGCTTCCGTCCGGTGTCGAGGTACTTCGACCGGATTTCACGGCCCGAACAGCTGCCGTCGGCACTGCTCGCGGCGGTGCGGGTGCTGGTCGACCCGGTCGAGACCGGTGCGGTCACCCTCTGCTTCCCCCAGGACGTGCAGGCCGAGGCGTACGACTGGCCGACCGAGCTGTTCGCCAAGCGGGTCTGGCGGATCGCCCGTCCCCTCCCCGAGCGCTGGGCCGTCGAGGCGGCGGCCGCGGCGATCATCGCCGCGGAGAAGCCGTTGATCGTGGCCGGTGGCGGGGTGACGTACGCCGGGGCGCAGGACGCGCTGGCGGCGTTCGTCGAGGCGACCGGCATCCCCGTCGGACAGACTCAGGCCGGCAAGGGCACCTTGGTCTTCGACCACCCGCAGTGCCTGGGGGCGATCGGCTCCACCGGCACCACGGCGGCCAACGCGATCGCCGCCGAGGCCGACCTGGTGATCGGCATCGGCACCCGCTACTCCGACTTCACCACCGCCAGCCGGACGGCGTTCCAGCATCCGGACGTTGCGTTCGTCAACGTCAACGTCGCCGGGCTGGACGTGATCAAGCAGGGCGGTCTCGCCGTTCAGGCCGACGCCCGCGAGACCCTGGAGTCCTTGCTCACCGCGGTTGATGGCTACCGGGTCGACCCGGCCTACGTGGAGCGCTACCAGGGGTTGGACGCGGAGTGGGAGCGGACCGTCACCACGGCGTACCAGACCCCGAACCTCGGTGCGAACGGGCTGCTCACCCAGAACGAGGTGATCGGCATGGTCAACGAGCTCTCCGAGCCCCGGGACGTGGTGGTCTGCGCCGCCGGGTCGATGCCGGGTGACCTGCACAAGCTATGGCGGACCCGCGATCCCAAGGGCTACCACGTCGAGTACGGCTACTCCTGCATGGGCTATGAGGTGGCCGGCGGACTCGGCGTCGCGCTGGCCTGTCCCGACCGGGACGTGTTCGTCATGGTCGGTGACGGTTCCTACCTGATGATGGCCACCGAGCTGGTCACCGCCGTCCAGGAGAACCTCAAGATCATCGTCGTGCTGGTGCAGAACCACGGGTACGCATCGATCGGGGCACTGTCGGAGTCCTTGGGCTCGCAGCGCTTCGGCACGAGGTACCGTCGGCGGAGCGCCGACGGCCGGCTTGACGGCGACGTCCTGCCGGTGGACCTGGCCGCCAACGCGGCCAGCCTCGGCGTGGGCGTGATCAAGGCCTCCAGCGCCGAGGAGTTCGCCGCGGCGATCAAGCAGGCCAAGGCGAACCAGACGTCGACGGTGATCCACGTCGACACCGACCCGCTGGTCGACGCCCCGAGCTCCCAATCGTGGTGGGACGTGCCGGTGAGCGCCGTCTCCACGTTGGAGTCCACCCAACAGGCCCGCGTCGTCTACGACGAGCACAAGGCCACTCAGAAGCTCTTCCTCTGATCCCGCCTTACCCAGACTCAGCAACCAAGCAGGAGACCAATCACGTGGCCCCGACCATCACCATCGGTACCGCCCCGGACTCGTGGGGGGTGTGGTTCCCCAGTGATCCCGAGCAGTTGCCGGCCAGCCAGTTCCTGAAGGAGGTGGCGGCGGCCGGCTACGAGGCGATCGAGCTCGGTCCGTACGGCTATCTGCCGATCGATCCGGCCGAGTTGCGCGAGCAGCTTGAGCAGCACCACCTCTCGGTGTTGGCCGGCACGGTGTTCTCCCACCTGCACCAGGCCGACTCGTGGGACTTCACCTGGAAGCAGGTGACCGATGTTGCCGCGCTGACCCAGGCCGTGGGCGGTCAGCACATCGTGGTCATCCCGGAGCCGTGGCGCGACCACAAGACCGGCGCCCCCAAGGAGGATCCGAGGTTGGGCGAGGAGCAGTGGGAGCTCCTGACCCAACAGACCGACGAGCTCGGCCGGCGAATCCTGGATGAGTACGGCCTGCACGTGCAGTTCCATTCCCACGCCGACAGCCACGTCGGCTACCAGCCCGAGATCGAACGGTTCCTCGAAGGCACAAACCCGGAGTACGTGAACCTGTGCCTGGACACCGGGCACGTCGCCTACTACGGCGGGGACTGTCTGGAGCTGATCACGAAGTACCCCGACCGGATCGGCTATCTGCACCTGAAGCAGGTCAACCCCGAGGTCATCGCGACGGTGCTCGACAACGACATCTCGTTCCCGGAGGCGGTCCGGATGGGAGCGATGATCGAGCCACCGCGCGGGATCCCTGACATGCCTCCGGTGCTCGAGGCACTGGCCGGGCTGAATCGCGATATCAAGGGCATCATCGAGCACGATCTGTACCCCTGCGCCCCGGACGTGCCACTACCGATCGCCAAACGCACCAAGTCCTACCTGTCCACCTGCAGCCCGGTCGCCATCAACATGGGGAAGATCGACACCGGAGCCGTCCGATGACCTCGGGGAACGACCTCCGGGTCGCCGTCCTCGGCGTCGGCATGATGGGTGCGTTCCATGCGGAGGCGCTGAGCAGCCGGATCAAGGGCGCCACGGTGACCGTGATCAGCGACTTTCTCGAGGAGAAAGCGGCGGAGGCGGCCGACCGGCTCGGCGCCCGGGTGGTGACCGACCCGCTTGAGGCGATCACCGCCGCCGACGTCGACGCTGTGCTGATCGCCACGCCGGGAGCTTCGCACGAGGAGCAGGTGAACGCGTGCCTGGACCGGGGCATCCCGGTGTTGTGCGAGAAGCCGCTGACCACCGACATCGACTCCGCCCACGCAATCGTGGTCAAGGAGGCGAAGCTGGATCGGCCCGTGGTCCAGGTCGGCTTCATGCGTCGGTTCGACGCCGAGTACGTCGCCCTCAAACGGCTGATCACCGACGGTGGCCTCGGTAACCCCCTGATGGTGCACTGCACGCACCGCAACCCCGCTGTGCCGCCGCACTTCGATTCGGAGTTCATGATCAGGGACTCGGTCGTGCACGAGGTCGACGTGGCGCGGTTTTTGCTGGACGAGGAGATCACCAGTGTCCAGGTGATCAAGGGCGTGGCCACCACAGCCGCGCCGGCGGGGACGCACGACCCGATGCTGGTCGTCTTCGAGACCGCGTCGGGGCGGATCGTCACCGATGAGATCTACGTCCGGACCGGAATTGCCTACGAGGTGCGCACCGAGGTTGTCGGCGAGACCGGATCGGCCACCATTGGACTGGACCAGAACCTCGTCGTGAAGTCGACCGATGGTCGCTGGGGCGGGCAGCTCACTCCGGGTTTCGTGGAACGTTTCGGGATCGCCTACGACGTGGAGTTGCAGCGCTGGGTCGACGCGGCCAAGCGGGGCACCATCGACGGCCCGGGCGCCTGGGACGGTTACGCCGCGGTGGCCGTGTGCGAGGCCGGCGTCGAAGCGGTCCGCACCGGCGACAAGGTGTCGGTGCGGCTGGCAGCGAAGCCGGGTGCGGACTCGTGAAGCTGGCTTTGGATCCGCAGATGTTTCTCGGTACCCATTCGGTGTGGGAGTTGCCTGATGTGGTGGCTCGGCTGGGTTATGACTGGATGGAGTTGTCGCCCAAGGCTGATTGCGTCCCGTTTTTCAAGTATCCGCGGATTGATGACGCGGGGGTGCGGCGGCTGAAGAGGGTTGCTGCGGACGCGGGGGTGGGGATCGCTTCGGTGTTGCCGGTGTTGCCGGTGTTGCCGGTGTTGCGGTGGTCGGGTCCGGGGGAGGAGGAGCGTCGGGCGGCGGTGCGGGCGTGGCGCCGCACGATCCAGATCGCGGTTGATCTCGGGGTGGACACGATTACTACCGAGTTCAACGGTCGTCCGGAGGCGGCCGAGCATGCGGAGGCGATGTTTTTGAAGTCGATGGACGAGCTGTTGCCGATTTTCGAGCGGGAGGGTATCCAACTCATCCTGGAGTCGCATCCCGATGACTTCGTCGAGGACGGAATCGAGGCGGTGGAGTTGGTCCGGGGTCTGAACCGCGACTGGATCGGTTTTCTTTATTGCACCCCGCACGCGTTCCACCAGGGCCACGCGGCCGCGTCGGTGATCGCGGCTGCGGCCGAGAAGTTGCGTTATGTGCACTTGGCGGATGCCTGGGACCACACCGCCAGCCACGGTCTGCGCTACATCACCAATCCGCCGGGCAACCCGATCCGGGTTCATCAGCATCTGGAGATGGGTCGGGGCGAGGTGTCTTACGACGACGTCTTCGCCGCTCTCGCCGCAATCGGTTTCGACGGTGTGGTCAGCAGCTGTGTGTTCGGCTTTGAGGAGTCCGCCGAGCAGATCAGCATCCGTCAGCGCGACAAGGCGCTCGATCTGATCGGTCGTCACTTCAGCACCGACCAGGCTGCGTCCCTTACTCGTCCACCCAGCAGCTCAGCACACTCGTAAGCTCAGCACACTCGTAAAGGATTGACCATGGCCATGACCTTGCATCATTGGAAAGACGGCGCCCCGTTCGAGGGCGACTCGACCCGTTTCTCCGACGTCACCAACCCTGCCACCGGTGAGGTCAGCGCGCAGCTCGCGCTGGCGTCGCCGGCTGATGTCGACGCGGTCGTCGCCGCCGCGGCTGCCGCGTTCCCGGGCTGGCGTGACACCTCGCTGACCAAGCGGACTGCGGTGTTGTTCGCGTTCCGTGAGCTGCTCAACACCCGGAAGTCCGAGCTCGCCGCGATCATCACCGCCGAGCACGGCAAGGTCGTCTCCGACGCGCTCGGTGAGGTCAGCCGCGGGCAGGAGGTGGTGGAGTTCGCCTGCGGCATGCCGCACCTGATCAAGGGCGCGTTCACCGAGAACGCGTCCACCTCGATCGACGTCCACTCGGTCCGGCAGCCGCTGGGCCCGTTGGCGATCATCAGCCCGTTCAACTTCCCGGCCATGGTGCCGATGTGGTTTTTCCCGATCGCGGTCGCCGCGTGCAACACGGTGGTCCTCAAGCCGAGTGAGAAGGTGCCCTCGGCCGCCCTGTGGATGGCGAAGCTGTGGCAGGAGGCGGGTCTGCCCGACGGGGTGTTCAACGTGCTCAACGGCGACAAGGTCGCTGTCGACGGGCTCCTCACCCACCCCGACATTCAGTCGGCGTCGTTTGTGGGGTCCACCCCGATCGCCCGTTACGTCTATGAGACCGGCACGGCGCACGGCAAACGGGTGCAGGCCCTCGGTGGGGCGAAGAACCACATGCTGGTGTTGCCCGACGCCGACCTCGACCTTGCCGCCGACCAGGCCGTGAACGCCGGCTACGGCTCGGCCGGGGAGCGGTGCATGGCGATCTCGGCGGTGATCGTGGTCGGTGGGGTCGGCGACGAGCTGGTCGCCAAGATCGCCGAGCGCACCGTGGGTCTGCGGACCGGTGACGGCACCCGCGGCAGCGACATGGGCCCGCTGGTCACCGCCGTCGCCCGGGACCGGGTCACCGGCTACATCGACGCCGGCGAGTCGGCCGGGGCGACGCTGGTGGTCGACGGCCGCCAGGTCGACGCCGACGCCGACGGTGCGGGTTTCTTCGTCGGCCCGACGCTGTTCGACCACGTCAGCACCGACATGAGCATCTACACCGACGAGATCTTCGGGCCGGTACTCAGCGTGGTCCGCGTCGACACCTACGACCAGGGTGTCGCCCTGATCAACGCCAACCCGTACGGCAACGGAACCGCGATCTTCACCAACGACGGGGGTGCGGCCCGCCGCTTCGCCAACGAGGTCACCGTCGGCATGATCGGGGTCAACGTGCCAGTACCGGTGCCGATGTCCTACTACTCCTTCGGCGGCTGGAAGAACTCGCTGTTCGGCGACACCCACGCCCACGGGACGGAAGGCGTCAACTTCTTCACCCGCGGCAAGGTCGTCACCTCACGCTGGCTCGACCCCAGCCACGGCGGCCTCAACCTCGGCTTCCCCCAGAACACCTGACCCGCCCCGCCATTTTGCGCACAGTGACCCCTCGGTGGGGGGTCGGCGGGGTCATTGTGCGCAAAATGGTGGACAGAACTCACCCGCCACTGCCCACCCTGGAGGTTCCGATGACCGTCGTCGTCGCCGTACCCGACTCGGCGGAGGGCCATCGCGCCCTCGACGTCGCCGTGACCGAAGCACAGATCCGTCAGACGCAGCTGGTGGTGGTCAATCTGACATTGTCGCCGCTCGATCTGTCGACCGTGCCGGACTCGGTCTCGGTCACCCTCGTCGACCGACCACCGAGCCTGGCGGTGGACGAGCTCGTGCTGGACACCGTCGAGCAGTACGCCGACGCTGACCTGCTCGTGATCGGTAGGAAGCGTCGGTCGCCGGTCGGCAAGGCCGTGCTCGGCAGCCTGTCGCAGCGGCTGCTGCTCGACAGCCCGATCGCGGTGCTGGCGGTGAAGGCCAAGTACTGACACGCGCCGACGCACCCCGACGGGTAGGCGACGCACCCCTGCGGTCGCGACGCACCCGTTGGTACAGGTGCGTGACGACCGGACGGGTGCGTGAACCCCGATGATCGTGCTGGCGGTCAAGGCCTCGGACTGAGCTAGCCGACGCACCCCCGCGGTAGCCGACGCACCCTGCGGTAGCCGACGCACCCCTGCGGTAGCGACGCACCCCCGCGGTAGCGACGCACCCGTTGGTACAGGTGCGCGACGACCGGAAGGGTGCGTGACCGTGATTTTGGGGTCGGCAATGATCGGGCAGTGGCCGCGACGATTCGCCCCGGTTCACGGTCCTCCGGTAGAGTTCAGCGTTGGTCCGGTCGTGCCGATCCCTAACTGGGGTGAGGGGCAACCCGACCACGGCATCGCCCTCCTGCCCTGGGGACGTCCCAGGGCCGCAGAGACCAGAGGAGGAGGAGTACGCATGCGCAAATACGAAGTCATGGTCATCCTCGACCCGGAGACCGACGACCGTCAGGTCACTCCCACACTCGAGCAGTTCCTCACCGTCATCACCAAGGGTGGCGGCACGGTGGACAATCTCGACGTCTGGGGCCGTCGGCGTCTGGCTTATGAGATCCAGAAGAAGTCTGAAGGCATCTACGCGGTCATCAACCTGACCGCCAGGCCTGAGGACGTCACGGAGCTGGACCGCCAGTTCACCATCAACGAGTCGGTCATGCGCACCAAGGTCATGCGGCCCGAGCTGCACTGAGACTGCTGACGGACCGGGACAGTTCTGTCACCGGTGTCCGGCAGGCTGCTCACCATCACTCACGCGCTGACTCACGGAGATCCACATGGCAGGCGAAACCCCTATCACCCTGATCGGCAACCTCACCGCCGATCCCGAACTGCGCTTCACCCCGTCCGGGGCGGCGGTGGCCAACTTCACGGTCGCTTCCACCCCTCGCACGTTCGATCGTCAGACGAACGAGTGGAAGGACGGCGACGCGATGTTCATCAACTGCGCCGTCTGGCGTCAATACGCCGAGAACGTCGCCGAGTCGCTGCAGAAGGGTTCCCGGGTCATCGTCTCGGGTCGACTGAAGTCACGGAGCTATGAGACCCGCGAGGGTGAGAAGCGCACCGTGTTCGAGGTCGACGTCGACGAGATCGGCCCGGCCCTGCGGTACGCGACCGCCAAGGTCAACCGGACCAGCGGTGGTGGCGGCGGGGGCGGCTACGCCGGCGGTGGCGGTGGCCAGCGTCCGAGCGGTGGCAGCTCTAGTGGCGGCGGCTCCGGCGGCGGCGGTTCCTACGGCAACGACCCGTGGGCGACCGGCAACTCCGGCGGGGGCAACGCCGGCGGGGGCAACTCCGGCAGCGGCAACGCTGGTGGTGGCAACGCCGGCGGCGGCAACTCCGGTGGCAACGACCCGTGGGGTTCGGCGCAGAGCGAAGAGCCCCCTTTCTGAGTTCGATCGGCTGAGGCGCTCGACGAGCGGCTCGACCACATCCATCCACAGGCCCATTCCGGCCCGCCATCCACGGCGCGCTGGGCTTTCGAGAGGAGAGCACCACAATGGCCGCACCTGCTTCGCTTACCCGTAAGCCGAAGAAGAAGGCGAACCCGCTCAAGGCAGCGAAGGTCGCCAACATCGACTACAAGGACACCGCCACGCTGCGGAAATTCATCTCCGAGCGCGGCAAGATCCGCGCCCGCCGGGTGACCGGACTCTCCGTCCAGGAGCAGCGCAAGGTCGCCATCGCCATCAAGAACGCGCGTGAGGTAGCCCTGCTGCCCTACGCGTCGACCGCTCGCTGAGCCCGGGGGAGGCAACCACCATGAAGCTCATCCTGACGGCCGCCGTGGACAAGGTCGGTATCGCCGGTGACGTGGTCGAGGTCAAGGACGGCTATGGCCGGAACTTCCTCGTCCCGCGCGGCTACGCGATCCGCTGGACGCGTGGCGGCGAGAAGCAGATCGAGGGGATCAAGCGCAGCCGTGACGCGCGCGAGATCCGTAACGCCGACCACGCCACCGAGGTCCGGGGCCAGCTCGAGGGTCTGACCATCGAGCTTCCGCGCCGCGCCGGCTCCTCCGGCCAGCTGTTCGGCGCCGTGACGCCGAACGATGTGGTCGCTGCGATCCGTACGGCGGGGGGTCCCGCGATCGACAAGCGCGCGATCCAGATTGCCAAGCCGATCAAGTCCGTGGGCAGCCACACGGTCGGCATCAAGCTCCACGATGCGGTCACCGCGCACGTCTCGGTCGCCGTCACCGCCAACTGACACCGCCAACTGACACCGCTGGCCTGGGGTTTTCAGGGCCTCCTCGGGCACTGCCCGAGGAGGCCGAGGCTTGTCTGTGCGCGCGCTTGTCTGTGCGTGCGGTCGTCTGTGCGTGCTAGCGGCGTCGGGCCCGTGGGCCGGACCGACGGGTCGGCGGCTGCGTCAGGCCAAGGTGCTCCAGCATCGTGTGCACCGCGTCGGTAGTGGTCTGCATCACGTCGGCGCCGACCGTGTTCGCGAGCTCGTCCAGGAACTCGCCGCGCACCTTGTCGGCCAACGAGATGGCTTCGTGTCCGCGCGCGGTCAGCGCCACTGGTCGGCGGCGTCGGTCGGCGGTGTCGGCGAGTTGTTCCACATAACCGTGGGTGGCGAGTTCCCGGACGGTCTTGGAAACCGCCTGCTGGGTGACCTGCAGCCGCGGAGCCAGCTCGCCGACGGTGTGGGGCCCGTCGAGTAACAACCGGATGATCGGACCGTGACTGGGTCGAAAGCCGGTGTAACCCGCCTTGCCGAGGATTGTCTGCGCGTGCTGATCGCCGGCATGGCCGAGTAGCGCGAATACGGCGAAGAGGTCGATGCCCGGGCCGGTGGGCGTCGTAGCCATCCCGGTCTCCTTTTCTCAAGAGTGGTCGATACGGGGACCGGGGCGGGAGTAATGATGCGGCATCTGCGTCGGCTGTGCAATACCGACCCGCCCGTCCGAGGATGATCTCGGCTCGCCGGGCAGCTGGGGAATCATCGGTGGCCCCGTACGGCCGTGATCACGCGCCCGTGCGGAGCCACGAGGAGCCACCGGACCTGACCAGCAAGGTGATCATCCGGGCCACGAGGTAACCGACCCAGGCGGCCCAGAGCCAGACCAGGCCCGCGTCGAACCGGTTCACCAGCAGCACCAGTGGCAGATAAGCCGCCAGCGCCAGGGCCCCCGCCAGAGCGAGATAGCGGGCGTCCCCCGCTCCGATCAGGACCCCGTCGAGCACGAAGACGACCCCGGCGACCGGCGTGCCGAGGGCGAGGACCAGCAGCACCCGGGCTAGCAGCTGCTGTACCTCGGGGTCGGAGGAGAAGAGCCCGTCGTACAGCGGGCGGGCCAGCGCGAGCAGGAGGCCGAATCCGAGCCCGGTCCCCACGCCCCAGCCGATCATCCGGCGGGTGAGCCGCCGGACGGCGGTGACGTCGCCGGCGCCGAGGTACCGCCCGACGATCGCCTGGGCGGCGATCGCGACGGCGTCGAGGGCGAACACCAGCAGGGCCCAGATGCTCGTGGTCACCTGGTGGGTGGCGAGCGCCACCCCACCGAATCCGGCGGCCGTTCGGGTTGCGAGGGTGACGCCGATCTGCAGGCTCGCCGTCCGAAGGATCAGCCAGCCTCCCTGCCGGGCCGCGGCGAGCACCCGACCGGGTCGAAAGCGCAGCTCGGCGTGCTGACGGCGGGCCCCCCGGAGGACCACCGCGGCGAGGACCACGGCGGCCGAGGTCTGGGCGACCAGCGTGCCCAGGGCCGAGCCGGCGATGCCGAGCCCCAGGCCGTAGACCAGCAGCACGTTGAGGCCGATGTTGGCCAGGTTGGTGGCCACCGCGACGTAGAGCGGGGTGCGGGTGTCCTGCAGCCCCCGGAGCACCCCGGTCGAGGCGAGCAGCAGCAGGACCGAGGGCAGCCCGCAGGCGGCGATCCGCAGGTACGCGGTCGCAGCGGCCGCCACGTCGGGCCCGGTGTCGTACCAGCCGACGACGGTGGGGAGCAGGACTTGCAGGACGACCGCCAGCCCCGTTCCCACCAGGACGGCCAGCACCATCCCGTCGAGACCACCGGCGACGGCCGCTCGCGGGTCACCGGCCCCGACCCGTCGGGCCACGGCCCCGGTGGTGCCGTAGGCCAGGAAGACCGAGAGCCCGACCAGGACGCCGATGACGTTGGTGGCGATGCCCAACCCGGCCAGCGGCACCGTGCCGAGGTGCCCGACGATCGCGGAGTCCGCGAGCAGCAGCAGGGGCTCGGAGACGAGCGTAGCGAAGGTGGGCAGAGCCAGGGCGAGGATCTCCCGGTCCACCGGGGTGGGCCAGCGGCGGCGGGAGCGGGCGGCGTCGTCCACAGGTTTGTGCACAGCTGGGGAGAACTACACCGGTGTAACCCGGTCTCGCGTCACTTCCAGAGGGTGGCGATGATGAAGGCCAGCGCCATCCCGCCCATGCCGATCAGGACGTTCCAGTTGCCCAGGGCCGTCATCAGGGGGATGGACTGGCCCGCGATGTAGTAGACGATCAACCAGGCGACGCCGAGCAGGCCGACCGCGATGAAGGTCGGCGGCACCCAGCGCCGGCTACCTGGGGCGCGGGGGGTTTTCTTGGGCTTGTCTGAGGTGCTGCGCTGCTTCTTCTTCTCCACCGCAGACTTGCGCACTTTGGACTCGGGCACCGTCTCACTCCTTGCAGGTTGAGTAGGTAGCGTAGTCAACATCGGGCGACAGACCTATCCAGCCGCCCGGTCCGCACCGGCAGAGGGGGAGTCGCTCGTGACCGAACCGGCCGCGCCACCCCTCGCGCGGTGGTGGGAGCGCGGGCGGCGCGCGCTGCTCCGAGCCCGGGCCCGCCAGCGGATCCGGCTGCGGGGACGCAGCCCGTGGCTTCGCTTGTTGACCGCGTTCGTTTGCCTGGTGGCCGGACTGATGGTGGTGGTCAGCGCGCTCAACGCCCGCGGCACCGATCTGCGACCGGGTCGCAACACCGACCTCGTCGGCCTGGTCCAGTCGGAGTCGCGGCGCAACGCCGAGCTCGCCCGACGGGTCACCGACCTCCGCGGCGAGGTCGACACCCTCAGTGCGGACGCGGCCCGTAGCGACTCCGGTGACACGACGGCTCGGGCGCTGGCCCGGGCGGCCCAGCGGGCGAGCACGACGGCGGTCACCGGGCCCGCGGTGACCGTCAGCCTGGACGACGCACCGGCCACCGTGGCGGCCAACGGCATCGACCAGGACCTGCTGGTGGTGCACCAGCAGGACATCCAGGCGGTAGCCAACATCTTCTGGGCCGCGGGCGCAGAGGCGATGACCATCCAGGGACAGCGAGTCATCTCGACCACGGGGATCAAGTGCGTGGGCAACACGGTGGTGCTGCACGGTATCCCCTACGCCCCGCCGTACGTCATCAGCGCGATCGGCGACCCGACGCGGCTGCGGACCGCCCTGCAGAACGCTGAGTTCATCCGGATCTACCAGCAGTACGTCCAGGCGTACGGCCTGGGCTACACCGAGAGCCAGGCGGCGCGGGCCGAGTTCCCCGCCTACCAGGGCACGTTGTTGCTGCGGTACGCCCGGGTCGACGGTTGACGGGTGCTCGGGCCGGGCCGCCCGACCCGCTGCGGGTGGGCCCGCTCGCCCTGCTCGGGGTCGCCTGCTTCACCGCCGTGCTCACCGAGACCCTGCCGATCGGGATGCTGCCGCTGATGGCGGCGGGCTTTGGGGTGAGCGAGTCGCGGATCGGGCTGCTGGTCTCGGTGTACGCGGCGGCGGTGGTGGTGGCGTCGATCCCGCTCAACGCCTGGACCAGCCGCTGGCCCCGGCGACCGTTGCTGCTCGCCCTGCTGGCCGTCTACGCACTCAGCAACCTGGTGCTCGTGCTCAGTGGCAGCTACGCCGTCGCCGCGGGAGCCCGGGTGCTCGGGGGTCTGGCGCACGCTCTCTTCTTTGCGGTTCTCTTCGGGTACGCCTCTGCGCTGGCCCCCCGCGAACGGATCGGGACCGCCCTGGCCATCGCGGGCAGCGGCAGCTCGGTCGCCGTCGCGATCGGCACGCCGCTGGGCGCGGCACTGGGCACGGCGATCGGCTGGCGAGGCACCTTCGCCGTGGTCACCGGACTGATCGTGGTGATCGCTGTCCTCGTCCGGCGGTGGCTTCCGGCGCTGCCCGGGTCGGTGCTGAGCGGGGGTGACCAGCTGCGCCAGGTGCTGTCCCGCCCGGCCTTCCTCGGGCTGGAGTTGGCGGTCGTGTTGATCATGGTCGGGGCCTTCGCGGGTTACACCTACCTGACCCCGATCATGATCGCCTACGGGTTCACCCTGACCACCGTGCCGCTCGCCCTGCTCGGCTACGGGGTGGCCATCCTCGCCGGGCTGACGGTGTTCAGCCGGTTCGCGAACCGGCGGCTTCGACCGGCCCTGGTCGTCGCCCTGCTGGGGCATTCCGCCGTCCTGTTCGCCCTCGCCGTGCTGCCGCGCACCCTGCCGGTCGCCGTCGTCCTGCTGCTGCTCTGGGGGCTGTCCTTCGGGGCGGTTCCGGTCTTTGTCCAGACGGGGGTGATCCGGGCCGGCGGTTTCCCCGAGACCGCATCGGCGATCCACAACGCGGTGTTCAATGTGGGTATCGGCGGCGGGGCCCTGCTGGGTGCGCTCGTGCTCACATCGGCGTCGGCCCCCGCGATCGGTTTCTGGGCGGCGCCCGTCGAAGTTCTGGCCGTGCCCTTGTGTGCGTGGTTTCTCGGGTCTCGGTGGCTCACCGCACCCCGCGGGGCCGAAACTGCACGCTGATCCGCGGACCGACGGGGCGCGCGGTCTTGAGCACCGCGTGCTCCCACGTGCGCTGGCAGGAGCCGCCCATCACGATCAGGTCGCCGTGCCCGAGCCGGTGGCGGATGACCGGCCCCCCTCCGCGCGGTCGCAGCGACAGCGCACGCGGCGAGCCGAGAGAGAGGATCGCCACCATGGTGTCCTCCGCACGACCGCGACCAATGGTATCGCCGTGCCAGGCCACCGAGTCGTGGCCGTCGCGGTACAGGCAGAGTCCTGCGGTGCGGAACGGCTCACCCAGCTCGGCTACGTAGTGCGCGTCGAGCTGCGCTCGGGCTCGGCTCAGCACCGGGTGCGGCAGGGCGTCGTGCTCGCCGAAGAAGCTGAGCAGCCGGGGGACATCGACCTCACGGTCATACATCTGGCGCCGCTCGGCGACCCACGGCACGGCGTCGACGACGGCCTCGAAGAGTGCGTCGGCACCACTCACCCATTGCGGGCGGAGGTCGACCCAGGCGCCGCGACCGAGCTCGTGGCGGTGCACTTGTGCACCGAGAGGTCCGAGCTCGATCTCCGACCCCAGGTCGAGCAACGTGCCCTGGTTCGGTTCGACCACCGAATCATCGTATCAGTTATCGAACACGTGTTCGAGGGTTAGTTGGGCGTGCTCCCGGGCGTCGGCGGGGTCACGCCGGGCGAGGAGGAGCCCGGGGGCGGGGTCACCGTGGCCGGGGGCGATTCCGAGCCGGTCGGCGGGGTCGGCGTCCCGGGGGCCTTGGCCACCACCAGCTTGATCTTGGTGGCGCGGGACGCCTTGGTGCCTGGGGCTGGTTGCTGCTCGAGCACCGTGCCCGGGTCGGCGTCGGCCGTTTCCCGGTCGGTGTAGGTCGGAGGGTCGAAGCCGGCCTGCTCGGCCAGGCTGTCGGCGGCGAACCGGTTGCTGCCGACGAAACTGGGTACCGTCGACTGCCCGCTCGCGTAGGTCACCGTGACCGGGGACCCCTCAGCGACCGAGGTCCCCTCGGCGGGGGTGACGGTCAGCACCTCGTCCTTCTTCGCGTCCTGTGGCTCGCTCGTCGCCACGGACGCCGTGACGTCGAAGTTGGCGTCCTCGAGGGTCTTGACGACGGCGTCCTTGTCCTTGCCGACCAGCCCGTCTGGGATCGTGGTCATCTTCGGACCTTGGTTCACCTCGACGGTCACCGTTGAGTTCGCCGGGGCCTGGGTGCTGCCGAGCGGGGTCTGCTTGGTCACGGTGTCCACGGTGCTGTCGGCCGGCCCGTTGACCGCCTTCGCGGCCGGGACCAGCTGAGCGTTACGGAGCATGCTCTCGGCTTGGGCCTGGTTATAGCCCAGTACCGACGGCACCGTGACCTGCTTCACGACGGGGGTTCGTGGCTGGACGAACTGATAGACCCCGTACGCCCCGGCCCCGACCAGCAGCACCACCAGCGCCACGATCAGCACGGCCAGACCGGTCCGCCGCTTCGGTTCCTGGATGTCGTCGGGGTGGGTCGGGAGAGGCTTTTCGGCGGGCGCGGTCGGCGGGACCACTACCGTCCGGACGCGGGTGGGCTCGGGATCGTCCTCGAGCACGGCCGGCAGGGCGGCGGTGACCTGCTGCCCGGCGAGCAGCCGGGTGATGTCGGCCTTCATCTCCCGGGCGTTCTGGTAGCGGTCGGCGGGGTCCTTGGCCAACGCCTTGAGGGTGATGGCGTCGATCTCGGGAGTGATGAGGGAGTCCAGCTCGCTCGGCGGCACCGGCCGCTCGCGGACGTGCTGGTAGGCGACGCTGACCGGTGAGTCGCCGGTGAACGGCGGTCGCCCGACCAGCAGCTCGTAGAGCAGGCAGCCGGCGGAGTAGATGTCGCTGCGGGCGTCCACGGTCTCACCGCGGGCTTGTTCGGGCGACAGGTACTGGGCAGTCCCGATCACGGCTGCCGTCTGAGTCATGGTGGCCGAGGTGTCGGCCACCGCGCGGGCGATGCCGAAGTCCATCACCTTGACCCCGCCGGTCGGGGTGAGCATCACGTTGGCGGGCTTGATGTCGCGGTGCACGATGCCGGCCTTGTGGCTGTAGGACAACGCGTCCAGCACGCCCTGAGTCAGCTCAAGGGCACGCTCCGGCAAGATCTTGCGACCGTCGCGGAGCACGTCGCGCAGGGTCGGGCCGTCGACCAGCTCCATCACGATGTAGGGCACCGAGACCCCGGTCCGCGGGTCCGGCTCCTCGCCGGTGTCGTAGACCGCGACGATAGTCGGATGGTTCAGGCCCGCGGCCGACTGGGCCTCGCGGCGGAACCGCGCCTGGAAGGTGGGGTCACCGGCGAGGTCGGAGCGCAGCTGCTTGACCGCGACCGATCGGCCGAGGCGGGTGTCGACCGCTTGGCGGACCTCGGCCATACCCCCGCGGCCGAGTGGGTCGCCCAGCCGGTAGCGACCGCCCACCAGCACCGGCTCCGAGTTCATCGCCGTGCTCCTCTCGTCGTCCTGGCGCCCCGGCGCCCGCTCACCTGACTGGTCACAGTGCCGCCTGCATCACCGCGCGCGCGATCGGCGCCGCCACCCGGCCCCCGGCGATGTCCTGGCGGGGGATGTCGGCGTCCTCCACGACGACCGCCACGGCCACCTGCCGCTTCCCCGACTGGGCGAAGGAGGTGAACCAGGCGAAGGGCTTACGGCTCGGGTCGGACTGTGCCGTCCCCGTCTTACCGCCGACCCGCACTCCGGAGATCGCACCGTTGCCGCCGGTTCCGTTCTGCACCACGTTGACCATCATGTCCTGGAGGACCTTCGCGTGGTCCGCGCTCAGGGCTCGCGACAGCTCCTTGGGCTGGTGGGTGGTGATCGCCTTCAGGTCGGGCGCCTTGACCGAGCTGACGACGTAGGGGTCCATCACGACCCCGTCGTTGGCGATCCCGGCGGTGACCATCGCCATCTGCAGCGGGCTGGCTGCGACGTCGAACTGGCCGATCGAGCTCAAGGCGAGCTGGGCTGGGTCGAGGGACTCGGGGAACTGGCTCGCCGCACCCGCCAGGTCGTCGAGATGGCGCTGATCGAAGCCGAACTTCGTCGCCTCGGCCCGCAGCTTGTCTGCGCCGAGTCCGAGGCCCAGGTTGGCGAAGGCCGTATTGCACGACACCGCCAGGGCCTGGGTCAGGGTGATCTCGGTGCCGCCGCAGTCGGAGTCGTTCGGCAGGTAGGTGGTGGTGTTCGGCAGCTTCAGCCGGGCCGGGCTCTTGACCTTGGTGTCGGCGGTCTTCCCGTCCTCCAGGGCCGCGGCCGCGGTGACGAGCTTGAACGTCGACCCGGGCGGGTAGATCTCGCGAACCGCGCGGTTCGACAGCGGGGAATCGGTGTCCTTCAACAGCTTGCTGTACGCCGACTGGGCGCTCTCGACGTCGTGGCTGGCCACCGTGTTCGGGTCGTAGGTCGGGCTCGTCACCACCGCCAGCACGGCACCGGTGCCCGGGTCGAGAGCCACCACCGCGCCCTTGCGGTCACCGAGCGCCTTGTCGGCGGCCTCCTGGACGGCGGGATCGATGGTGGTCTGCACGGTCGCGCCCTGGGGCGTTCGGCCGGTGACCAGATCCACCATCCGACGCACGAACAACGCGTCGTCGGTCCCGGCCAGCTCGGTGTTGTACGTCGACTCGAGACCGGTCCGGCCGTGGTCGTAGGAGTAGAAGCCGGTCACCGCGGCGTAGGTCTTGCCGTCGGGGTACACGCGCTGGTAGCGGAACCGGTCCTTGCTGGCCTCGGTCCGAGCGATCTCGGTGGTGCCCGCCAGGATCGAGCCCCGATTCTGCGCGAACTCGGCGTCGCGCACCCGTCGGTTGGCGGGGTCGTCGTTGAGTGAGCTCTGACGAAAGATCGTGAGGTAGGTGCCGTTGGCCAGCAGCAGGGCGAACATGATCATCGCCACGAAAGCGACCCGGCGGATCGGGGTGTTCATGTCCGCCCCCCGGACCCGGTAGTCGGGATCAGCTGGGTCTCCTGGTCGTCGGCGGCGTACTCCGGCACGGTGACCATCGGCTTGCGGACCTGGTGGCTGATCACCATCAGCAAGGCGATCACCACCCAGTTGGCGATCATCGACGACCCGCCTTGGGACATGAACGGGGTGGTCAGGCCGGTCAGCGGCAGCAGCCGGGTGACCCCGCCGATGATGGTGAAGACCTGCAGCGCAAAGGCGAAGGACAGCCCCGCGGCCAAGAGCTTGCCGAACGGCTCCCGGCAGGCCAGGGCGGTCCGCAGACCGCGCGCAACGATCAGCGCGTACACCATGATCACCGCCATCAGTCCCGTCATCCCGAGCTCCTCGCCGATGGCGGCGGCGATGAAGTCGCTGCGTGCCAACGGGGTGAGCCCCGGTCGGCCTTCTCCTAGCCCAGTTCCCAAGATGCCGCCGTAGGCGAACCCGTACTGGGCGCTGATGATCTGGAAGTAACGGTCGGGATTGGAGAACGGTTCCAACCACGCCCCGACCCGCACCCGGACGTGACCGAACAGCAGGTAGCCGAGGTAGGCGCCGACCGCGAACAGCAGCGTGCCGAGCACCGCCCACCCCGGCCGCTCGGTGGCGACGTAGAGCATCATCACGAACAGGCCGAAGAACAGCAGCGAGGTGCCCAGGTCGTTCTGGAACACGAGCACGGCCAGGCTGGCCAGCCACATGGTGAGGATCGGGCCGAGGTCGCGGGCCCGGGGGAGGTCGAGACCACCGACCCGCATCCCGGCCAGGGCCAGCACGTCGCGCTTCTCCACGAGGTAGGACGCGAAGGCGATCGACAGCACGATCTTGGCGACCTCGGCGGGTTGAAAGCTGAAACCGCCGAGCCGGATCCAGATCCGCGCCCCGCCGATCTCGACGCCCAGGAACGGGGTGAGCGGCAACAGCAGCAGGATCAGACCGGCCAGCGCCATGAGGTAGGTGAAGCGCTGCAACGGCCGATGGTCGCGAACAGCCAGCACGGTAGTGACGAAGAGGGCCACACCCAGGGCGGTCCACACCAGCTGGGTGGTCGCCCCGTGCGTCGGGGGGGCGTTGATCAGGTCGATCCGATCGATCATGGCGAGCCCCAGCCCGTTGAGCAGAGCCACGCAGGGCAGCAGCAGCGGGTCGGCGTACGGCAGCCTGATCCTGATCACCAGGTGGGCGATCAGCAGCAGCGCCACCCAGCCGCCGGCGAGGTAGGGCAGGGCAGCGGGCAGCTCGCCGTCGAGGTTGAGGTGCACGATCACGTACGCGCCGATCCCGATGACCGCGGCGAACAGCAGCATCACCAGCTCGGCGCCGCGGCGCTTGCGCGGGACGACGGTGACGGGGCCGTCGACGGTCATCGCGCGCTCCCGGTCGGCCCAGGCCACCGCCCGGCTCATCGGCAGGCCTCCCTGTTGGGCACGGCCGAGGTCGCGGTCGTGCTCGCGCCGGTCGCGCGGGCCGACGTCGAGGAGTGCGGGGTGGTGCTGGTGGTCGAGGTCACCGACGGGCCCGTCGACGCGTGGGGGGAGGTCGTCGTGCTGGGCGAGCCGGACGGCCCCGGTGCGGGGGTACCGGTCGGGACGTTCGATCCGGGTTCGCCGCGTTCGCGCCGGCAGCGCCGTGCCTCCCGGTCGAGTTCGGAGACCGTCGTCCGGGCTCCGGACAGGTCGGCTACCGAGATGCCGCCTTGGACCATCCGCTGGTAGAACGCAGGCAGGTCGGCCACGTTGATCTTCTGGACCTCGTAGACCTCCGAGAGCGACACCCCGGGAACGGGGTCGCTGACGCCCCGGAAGATCGCGACCTGACCGGCCGACTCGCCGACGAAGAACTGGGTGCGGGTCCAGGCGTACCCGGCGCCGAGGCCTGCACTGAGCACGAGCACGAACGCGAGGACGGCGATCAGCGGCCGGCGAAACCGGGCGCGGCTGGGCGCCTGCGGGAGGTAGCGCGCCTCATCCGGTACCGGGCTCCGGGTCGGGGTGTCGTCGTCCTCGTCCTCGTCCTGGTGGCGGCGGGCCTCGCCGCCGGCGCGGGCGGTGCTGATCGCGGCGGTGACGTCCCGGTCGGCCGCGGCGCCGAGCACGACCGGAAGCTCCGGCTGGGCCGGGGCCGAGTCGGGGGTGATGACACCGGCCAGCACGGCGGTGATGTTGTCGATGCCGCCGGCGCTCAGGGCGTCGGCGACCAGCATGTCGAGCGCGTCGTCGAGAACGTCCAGGCGCAAGGCGTGGGCGATCTCGTCGTCGTTGACCAGTCCGCACAGCCCGTCGCTGCAGAACAGCAGCCGGTCGCCGGCCTCCAGCGGGACGGTGGTCAGGTCGGGCTCGGTGGCCGGGGCGCCGTTGAGGACCCTGAGCAGCAGCGAGCGGTGCGGGTGGACCGCCGCCTCCTCGACGGTGATCTTGCCGTCGTCGACGAGCGACTGGACCCAGCTGTGATCGTGGGTGAGGCGTTCGAGCCGGTCGTCGCGGAAGAGATAGGCCCGGCTGTCGCCGATGTGGGCCAAGCCCAGCTGGTGTCCGTCGAACAGCGCCCCGGTGAGCGTGGTTCCCATGCCCTCGAGGGTGTAGTCGGCCGTGACCAGCTCGGCGATCCGGTCGTTGGCCCGCTCGATCGCTGCGGCGAGGTCGGTGAGCTTGGTGTCGGCGTCCACCGGGCCGTCGATGGCGCGGATGGTGTCGACGGCGACCGCCGAGGCCAGGTCGCCGGCCGCCGCCCCGCCCATGCCGTCGGCGACGAGTAGCAGCCGGGGGCTCGCGTAGCCCGAGTCCTGGTTGTTCTTGCGCACCAGCCCGACCTCGGAGTGCGTGACGATGCGCAGGGTCAGCCGGCCGGGGTCGTGGCTCGGGGCCCGGGCGGTCGCGTCCTCGGTCACGCTGTCCTCGGTCACGGCGGTCAGGTCTCCAACCGGAGCACCGTCTTGCCGATGCGTACGGTGTCGGCGAGGGTGATCGTGGTCGGTGCGGTGATCCGCTGACCGTTGACGTAGGTGCCGTTCGTCGAGCCGAGGTCCTCGACGTAGTAGCCGCCCTCGTGGGCCACGACCCGGGCGTGCCGGGTGGAGACGTAGTCGTCGTCGAGGATGACCGCGCAGTCAGCGCCGCGACCGATCATCACCATGCCTGGGGCCAGTTCGGCGGACTGGCCCGCCTGACTGCCGCCGGTGATGCTCAGCAGCCGGGGCTCACCCTTGCTCTTGCGGCGCTTGGCCGACGACGGCTTCGGCTCCTCGAGCGCGCGCCGCTCGTCGTGGTCGCCCGAGGGCACCGCCCGGCCGAAGAGGTCGCTGCGGATCACCGACACCGCCGACATGATGAACAGCCAGAGCAGGGCGAGGAACAGCACCTTGATGACGGTAAGGGTGATCTCAGACATCGGGCCGGGCTCAGCGTCCAGCCGGTGCGTGCACCAGCATCCGGGTGGAGCCGACCTCGATCCGGGAGCCGTCGGAGAGCGTGGCCTCCCGGACGCGGCGGCCGTTGACCATGATCCCGTTGGTCGATCCGAGGTCGACGATGCTCACCCGCTGCGCGGATCCACGACCACTGACCCGGAGCTCGGCGTGCCGTCGCGAGATGCCGGGATCGTTGATCCGCAGGTCGGCGTCGGTGCCGCGCCCGATGACCAGACCCGGTGGCTCGAGCGGGTGCCGGATGCCGTTGACCTCGAGCACCAGCGGCGGGTGCTGGTCGGCAGGTCGGATCTGGGTCTCGTCGCTGGGGGACGTGAGGCGCGGTCGGGCGAGTCGATCCTCAGGGATTGACGGGATGGGCCCGTGGTCGCGAGCCGGACGTTGCTCTCCGGGGACGGACTCGCCGGCGACCGCCTGTGACGTCACGTCGAACCGACCGGTCGGCAACGACTCGTCGTGCTCGAGGTGGATCAGGATCGGGCCGTTGAAGACGTAGCCCATGGCCGTCGCGTGCGAGCGGAGCTCCGGGATGAGCTCACCGGTGAAGGTCTTGGCGTACGGCGCCAGCCGGTCGTGGTCGTGGGTCGAGAGGGCGACCACGAACTCGTTGGGCACCAGCCGGCGGTCCCGGGAGAGCAGCTTGGCCTCGGCGTCCAGCTCGCGCTGCAGGCGGGCCGCGATCTCCACCGGCTGCACGTCGCCCTTGAAGGCGCGCGCGAAGACGCCGTTGACCGCGCCCTCGATCCGTTTCTCCATCCGTCCGAAAACCCCCACCGTTGCCTCCTCTCGCCGCTGCCTCGATCTCTACCCGGGTACACCATCCGACCCGACCGCACGATCCTCGATCGTAACCGCCTGGACGGCGGTGTCGATTCTCCCAGCCCGGGGGGACCCGCCCGTGCAGGCTGGCCGGTCCCGGAATCTCAACTGGGTCGCGGCGCTTGCCCGTGCTAGCCTTTCCGGCGGTTCGGGAGGTGCTCCTGAGCCGCGAAAAGCGGAAACGCGCGAGTGGCGGAACGGCAGACGCGCTGGCTTCAGGTGCCAGTGTCCTTATGGACGTGGGGGTTCAAATCCCCCCTCGCGCACCAAGAGTGCGACCTCAGGAGTGGTTGACCAGTCGAGGCACTGGTCTCACCGCCAGCGCCGATCGCGTGGTCACGGTTGCGGACCTGGCACGGTCGCTGACCCCGTCGCTGGCTGCTGGGCCTTGTCGGTCTCGGCTTGGTCGGTCTCGGTCTTGTCGGTCTCGGACTTGTCGGTCTCGGACTTGTCGGTCTCCTGCTCCACGGTCTCCTGCTTCTCGGCGCCGTCAGGGGTGGAGTTGATCAACGCCCCGAACCATCTGCCGGCACTCGAGTGGTCAACGAGGAACGCCTTGACCAGCAGGGTGGCCGGGACCGCGAGCAGGGCTCCGAGCGCACCGAGGAGGTAGGCCCAGAAGATCAACGACAAAAACGCCACCGTCGCGGTGATCCCCACGGCGTCGCCGGTGAAGCGCGGCTGGATCAGGGTCTGCACGACGACGTTGACCACCACGTAGGCGATGATCACGGCCAGGGCCGGACCGACCCCGCCGTTGAGCAACGCGACCAGCGCCGGCGGGACCAGTCCCAGCAGGAACCCGATGTTGGGAATGTAGTTGGTGACGAAGGCGAGCACGCCCCAGGTGATGGCCAGGGGCACGCCGATGATGTAGAGCGCGGCGACGTCGATGATGGCCACGATGAGGCCGAACACGGTGGTGACGACCCAGTACTTGCGCACGCTCTGAGAGAACTCCACCATCGCGTCGGCGATCTGCGGGCGCTGCACCCTGATCAGCGCCACCCGCTCGTCGATACCGGCGCCGTCGAAGGCGAGGAAGAACACCAGCGCCAGCATCAGGGCCAACAAGGAGACGCCGCTGGTGACGGTGTTGAGCAGGGTCTGCGCGATCCCGGTGAACGAGGTCAGGTTCACCTGGGAGAAGGCACTGGACAGCATCGAGGTGCTGATACCCAGTTTGCTGAGCTGGGCCAGGGCGTCGTTGTAGAGGTTGGTGAAGGCGTCCGTGTAGCGCGGCAGGATCGACACCAGCTGGGTGAGTGACCAGACCACCGAGCCCAGGACGACGACCAGCAACGCGTACATGCTCAGCAGGGCGGCCACGCTGGCCACTGGGGCCGGCACTTTGCGGCGGGTCAGGACGACGCGCAGCGGGTGCACGGTGATGACCAGGGTGAGGACGAGGAACAGCGGGCCGGCGATCTGGGACACGGATTGCAGCCCGGCCCCGGCGATGACCAACGCGGCCAGCACCAGCACGCCGAACAGCGGGGGAGCCGGCGCGGTGGCCGTCGTCAGGTCGGCGGCGGAGTTCTGGTGGTCGGGCGCGTTGAGGGCGGGCCTGTCGGCGGGGCTGTCAGCGGTGGTCAAGGTGGCAGTCCTTCGGTTGTCCGGATCGGGCGGCGATCACGGGAGTTGTCGCCGGGGTACCGGCGGGTACCATGATTCCAGGGAGGACCGAGTGCGCCCGCGGAGCTACCTGGTCGGCCCCCGGTCGCACGATCGGCACAGCAGTCACACACTCTGAGCCGATGTGCGAGACAGCGCCGCGCAGCAGGCTTGAGCCATGGACATCGTGCAGCTCATGATCACTATCTTTGCTGTGCTCGGCATCGCCACGGTCGTCGTGGTCGCGGTCGTGCCGACGCTGCTGGAGATGCCGGCCGCCGGCCATCACCGCGGGCGACGCCAGCCCGGGCCGTCGTCGCCCGGCCGCTGAGGCAAGGTTCCCGAGGCCGCCGCCCCGGCGGCGACCTACCGCGGGGGAAGCCGCAGCCGGGGGTCCTGAACCAGGTTCAGCAGGTCAGCCCGGCCGATGTCGAGGGAGCGCCCCTTGGTCGTGTCGTAGGCGGCCACCGTGATCACCTCGTCGCCGTCGGGCCGGTACTGCACCTCCATGCCGTGCGCCACGTCGACCGACGGGGTCAGGGTGAACCAGTTGCCGTCGAGGAACTGCTGGCGAACACAGGCGTTCACGGTGATCGTCCCGCAGGCCACCGCCGAGGCCCGGCTGGTCGCGATCTGCACGAAGACCTGCGTGGCCCCGCCGTCCGCGCTGAGCAGGTTGAGGCCCAACGCCCCGTCGGCGCGGGACCAGTAGCCGTCGTAGCGCTCGTCGTAGGTGTAGGAGAACCCGCCGGTGAAGTAGCGCCCGTCGGGATCGAGGGCGGTGGCGACGAGCGTGGCGATCTCGGCCCGCCAGGCCCGGGTCGCCTGGACCTGGCAGCGCGGTTCGTGGGTGTCGCACGGCGGCGGGGTGCTGGCACTCGGGTTCGTGCCCGGGGTCGACTGCGGGACTCCGGGCGCCGATACCGGGGTCGGGGCCGGGGTGGGACCGAACGTGAGGACGAGGATCCCGGCCAGCAGCGCGACGACGACCGACACCAGGACCATCCGGGCCCGGCGGCGGCGCTGTACCCAGCGACCGTGGTCGAGGTCATCCTGGGCGACGCCCGGTCGGAGGGTGGCCGGGGACGGGCCGGTGGATCCCTGACCCGGGACGACCGCCGAGGCCAGCCGGGCGGTGACGTCAGGCCCGAACACCCGCACGGCGTCTCGGTGGAGCTGGTCGAGCTGGACGGGGTCCAGCCCGGTCACCGTGCCCAGGTCGGCGTCGGACAGCCCGAGGTGGTGCCGGCCCACCAGCACCATCCGTTGCCGGCGGGGCAGCCGTTGGAGGGCCGCCGGGATCGCGGCGAGGGTCGGCGCCACGGCGTCGACAAGCTGGACCCGCGTCCGGTCCCGCCAGGGCAACTCGACCACGCCGGGATCGGACTCCAGCACAAGCCGGACCACGTCGAGGTCGGGACGCTTCGAGCGGCCCCACCGCGGGTACGTCGTGGCCATCGCCCAGGCAACGAGGTCGTGGGACTGTTGCGACGTGCCGCCCAGCAGGGTCGCGGCACCGACGAGCCGCTCGCGCTGTCCTCCGGCGAACGCCACGAACGACTCGTCGGAGCGACGTCGGCTCATGATCAGACCCTACGTCGGCCGCGGGTTCGGTGCAGTCGACGCGGATCCACGGTCCGGGTGGGTGCGAGGCAGGATGGCTCCATGGGAGAAGGACCCGTGTTCTCCGCGCCCCCCACCTTCGAGCGCTACGTCGCCCTCGGCGACTCGAGCACCGAGGGGCTCGAGGACCCCGACGATTTCGGCGGCTACCGGGGGTGGGCAGACCGGCTGGCCCTGCTCATCGCGGCTGCCCAGCCGCCACCGCTCGGCCCGCCGCTGGCGTACGCCAATCTGGCGGTCCGGGGCCTGCGGTTGCACGAGATCCGCGCGACCCAGCTCGCCCCGGCTCTGGCCATGGAGCCCGACCTGGTGACCGTCTTCGGCGGGGTGAACGACGTGATCGGCCCCCGTCCGCACTGGGGACAGATCGGCGCCGACCTCGTCGCGGTGTTCGGCGCAGCCCGATCCGCGGGGGCGACGGTGGCGACCTTCACGATGCCCGATCCGCTGGCCATCAGCCCGGTGGGTCGGCTCGTCCGAGAGCGGATGTTCGTGCTGAACGACCTGATCCGGGCCTCAGCGCTGGCCCACGACGTGCTGGTCGTGGACTTCCAGCAGTTTCCGATCGCCGAGGACCCGCGGCTATGGTTCGCCGACCGGCTGCACGGCAACCCGCTCGGTCACCAACGCGTCGCCGCGGCGATGGCCTGGCGGCTGGGGATCGCTGGCGCCGACGACGGCTGGGCCCGGGCCTTCGACGAGGAGTTCATGCGTCCCGCCCGACGCGAGCAGCTGGCCAGCGACGTGGACTGGGCGGTGCACTACCTCGCACCGTGGGTCGGTAAGGGCATCCGGCGGATCCCGCACGGTCGCGGGATCGCGCCGAAGCGGCCCGAGCTGACGGTCGTCGACCCGACCGATCCGGTGCTCGACCTCCGGACCCCGGCGGCCGACCTCGCGGATCAGTCGAAGAGCGCCTGACCGACGAACTGGCCTTCGGTGGCTCCGGCCGGGACGGCGAACAGCGCTGAGCCGGTGTGCTGCAGGTACTCGGTGAGGGCGTCGGCGCGAGCCAGCACGTTCTGCACGGGGATGTAGTGGGTCCGCGGGTTGCGGACGTAGGCGAGGAAGAACAGCCCGGCGTCCAGCCGGCCCAGGTTGGTGCTGCCGTCCACGAAGTTGTACCCGCGGCGCAGCATCCGGGCACCGTTGACGTTGTCGGGATGCGCGAGCTTCACGTGCGAGTCGGCCGCGATGAGGGGCAGGTCCCCGTTGCCCTTCAGGGTGAAGTCGGGGGTGGAGTGCTCGGTGCCACCGGAGAGGGGCGCACCCTCGGCCTTGGTGCGACCGATGAACTTCTCCTGGTCGCCGAGCGACTGCCGGTCCCAGGTCTCGATCCGCATGGTGATCCGGCGGGCCACCAGATAGGAGCCGCCGGCAAGCCAGCCGCTCTTCGCGTCGTCGTGGGCGCCGACCCAGACGTGCTCGTCGACGGCGGTCGTCTCCTCGGCCTTGACGTTGGCGGTGCCGTCCTTGAAGCCGAACAGGTTGCGGGGGGTGCTCTGGCCCTGGGTGGTGGAGGAGGTCCGGCCGAAGCCGAGCTGGGACCAGCGCAGCTGCGCGGTGCCGAACGCGATTCGGGCCAGGTTGCGGATGGCGTGCACCGCGACCTGCGGGTCGTCGGCGCAGGCCTGCACACAGAGGTCACCGTCGCTGCGGTCCTCGTCGAGGGCGTCGTAGGGGAAGTGGGGGAGCCGGGTCAGTGCGACCGGCTGCCGGGCGGCCAGGCCGTACCGGTCCTCGCCCTTCGCGTCGCGAAACAGGCACGGTCCGAAGCCGAACGTCAGGGTCAGTCCGGACGGCGGCAGCCCGATCGCCTCGCCGGTGTCGTCCGGCGGGGCCTGGTAGGACCCGGACGTTGGTCCGAGCGGGCCCGCACCCAGACCCTGGGTCATCCGCGTCGCCGCGTCCGTCCAGTCCCGGAGCAGGGTGACCAGGTCGTCTCGGCGCCGGCTGGTCAGGTCGAAGCTGGCGAAGTGCAGCCGGTCCTGGGCGGGGGTGAGGATGCCCGCTTGGTGGACGCCGTAGAAGGGGTACGACGGGCGGGGGCCGTTCGCCGCGGGCTGCTCGTCGGCCCCAGCCGTGGCCAGTCCACCCGCGAACGCCGCGCCCACCCCCGCTACGCCCGCACCCGCCGCGCCGAGAGCGGCGCGACGGGAGACGGTGACACGGGAGCGCTGGGTCATGGGTTCCTTACCTGCAGTCGGGTCAGACCACGGCGGCGGTGAGCTGGGACAGCGGCTCGGACAAGGCGTCGACCGCCGCAGCGAGGGCTTTGACCTCGGGGTTGCTCAGGTCGTCGTACGCCACGAAACCGTCGCCCCGCCGGTGGCGATCGAGCAGCTTCTGCAGGTCGGCGAAGCGGGTCTCGATCTGGGTGTTCAACGTCGGGTCCTTCTTGGTCAGCAGCGGCTGGAGTCCCTCGAAGCCCACCCGCGCTCCGTCGACGTTGGCCTGGAAGTCATAGAGGTCGGTCCGCGACCAGTACTCCTCCTCGCCGGTGACCTTGGTGGACGCCACCTCCTCCAGGAGCCCCTTGGCGCCGTTGGCGATCTGGTCGGCGGTGAAGGTGATGCTCCGGGTGCGGTCGTAGAGCGTGGTGGTGTTCTTGAGCAGGTTCTGGGCGTAGGTCCTGCGCTCCGCGGCGGTCAGCGGGGTGTAGTTCGTGGCCCGGGCAGGCCAGAGGTCCTTCTCGATCCGGTGCCACCCGGTCCATCTGGCGCCCCGGTCGAGGTCGGCCTCCCGAAGGTCCATCTCGGGATCGAGGTCTCCGAAGGACTCGGCCACCGGCTCGATCCGCTCCCAGTGGGTGCGAGCGACCGGATAGAGTGCGCGGGCCGCGTCGTCGTCGCCGGCCTCGTAGTGCTGGACGAACTTCTGGGTCTGGCCGAGCAGCTGCTCGGTCTGGTCTTTGACGTAGGCGCCGTACTGCGCGTTGGCCCGGTCCTGCGATGCCTTGTCGTTGCCGGTGGGGGTGTCCGCACCCGAGTCGGTGACCTCGAAGCTGCTGCGGATCCCGTCGCCGACCATGCCCGGCTTGCAGGCGGCGGTGTAGGTGCCTGGTGCGGCCGTCAGCACGAGGTCACGGGTCAGGCCGGGACCGATGTTCTCGACCTCGCCGAGGATCCGCAGGCCGTCCGCGGCCAGCAGGTAGAACTCGGTCACCCTGGTGCCGGCGTTTTTCACCGAGAAGGTGAGGGTCCCCGATGGGGCGCTGGCGGCCGAGACGTCGCACGCGGTCTCGGTGGCGGTGACACTGAGCACCCGGGGGTTGCTGTCGGCACCGGCCACCGGCGCGGTGCTGTCGGTGCATCCCGCCAAAGGCACGAGTAGCAGGGCACCCGCGGCCAGAGCCACCGGGGTACGGAGCCGGGCGATCATGCGGTCCTTCCTGCCCGCGAGGACTGCGCCGGGGTGGGCTGCGGGGACCGCCGACGGAGTCGGCGCACGAAGACGGTCATGGTGGGGATTAGATAGAGCAGCCAGCCGACAAGCTCGAGCCAGGTGGTGGCTGGGGAGAAGTTGAAGACGCCCTTGAGTACGGTGCCGTACCACGAGCTCGGCGGGATCGTCGCCGAGACGTCGAAGGCGAGGGAATGCAGGCCGGGCAGGATGCCCGCCTCCTGCAGGTCGTGGATGCCGTAACTGAGCACCCCGGCGGCCACCACGATCAAGAAGATCCCGGTGACCGTGAAGAAGCGACTGAGGTTGATCGTGAGCGCGCCGCGATAGATCAGGTAGCCGATGATCACCGCCGAGGCCATCCCGAGCAGGGCACCGACCAGCGGGGCGGCCACGCCGCCGTTGACCTGGACCGTAGCCGAGGTGGCGGCCCAGAGAAAGAGTGCGGTCTCCAGACCCTCGCGGCCGACCGCGAGCAGCGCCACCACGGCCAGTGACCAGCGACCGGCTTGCGCCGCGTGGTCGATCTGTCCGCGCAGCTGGCCCGAGAGCGACCGGGCTGCCTTGGCCATCCAAAAGATCATCCAGGTGACGAAGGCCACCGCGACCAGTGACAAGGTGCCGCCGATGGCTTCCTGCGCCTCGAAGGTGAGCCCGCGGGGACCGAAGGTGAGGGCGGCTCCGAAGGCCAGCGAGATCACGACGGCCGCGACGACCCCGAGCCAGATGCGTGGCAGGAGGTTTCGTCGGTCGGATTTCACGAGGTAGGCGACGAGGATGCTGACCACGAGGGCGGCCTCGAGACCTTCCCGCAGGCCGATCAGATAGTTGGCGAGCATCCGATGCCCTCCCTTGGAGATGAGGTGTGCCTAACCTAAATCTCAGGGGCGGTGCCGCGCAAGGTGAGATGGCCCACGCGTCTTTAGGCTGGGCCCATGCCATCCTCGCGGCGGCCGGCTCGCCGGCAGCGCATCCTCATCACCGGTGCCTCGTCGGGTCTGGGCCAGGAGTTGGCCCGCCGGTGGGCGGCGGACGGTCGTCGCCTCGCCCTCTGCGCGCGGCGGACCGATCGGCTCGATGAGCTCCGTCGAGAGCTCCTTGCCGCCCACCCGACAGCCCAGATCGAGACTTACACCCTCGACGTCAACGACCCGCTCGCCGTCGACCACGTGCTCGGCTGGGCGGCTGAGGCACTCGGCGGGCTCGACCGGGTGGTGGCCAACGCCGGCACGATGAAGGGCGACATGATCGGCACCGGCCGTCCCGAGAACAACCACCTGACGGCCCAGACCAACTTCGTCGGGGTGCTCAACACAGCCGAGGCCGCGCTGAAGATCTTTCGCCGGCAGGGCCGCGGACACCTGGTCCTGATGTCGTCGGTGGCCGGCGAGCGGGGACTCAAGGGGTCGATGACGGTCTACTCGGCGACCAAGGCCGCGGTGACGACGCTGGCCGAGGGCATCTGCGGCGACCTGCGGGGCAGCGAGATCCAGGTCAGCGCGATCCACCCCGGCTACATCAAGACCGACATCCTGGCCGAGGCGGACAAGGTGCTGTTCCCCGCCGAGCTGGACGCCGGGGTCGACGCGATCCTCCACGCCGTCGAGAGCGAGCGGTTCACCTCGATCGTGCCGTCGGTGCCGTGGGCCGTCATGGCCCGGGCGATGCGGGTGGTGCCACTGTCGGTCCTCCACCGGTTCGGCTGAAAAGGACCCCACGGAGGAGGGGTCAGCTGAGGAGGGGTCAGAAGGCGGGCAGCGCCCGGCGGCGAGCCAGTTCCCCCTTGGCGTACTGGCCGATCTGGTGGGTGGCGTATCCGTCGAGGACGGCGCCGACACCGCCACCGAGGAGCGGGATGCGCTTGGTCACGACCAGGGCCAGCCGTTTGCCCCCGACCCGTCCGATCAGGTCGGCCACGACCTCTTCGGCCACCCGGGCGTCGAGTGCGGCGTCGAAGACCGGGGCCGTGGCCACCGCCATCGGTGAGGTGGGGAGCCGACCCTGGTGGATGTGGCGGGCGATCTGCTCGCCGCCCATCAGGCACATGACCAGCGCGGTCCGTACCCGGTTGTCGTTGACGTCGTAGCCCCGCAGGTGAGCGATGGCCGCGACCATCCTCACCTGGACGACCGCGACCCCGGTGAGGTTGGCGGGGATGGCGATCGGGACGGTGACCAGTCCCCCGACGTTGGTGAGGAAGCCCTGGGCCGAGCCGAGCCGGACGTGCTGGTCGATCAGCCCGTCGATGGCCTCGTCCACCGAGCCGTCGTGGCGTTCGAGCTGGCGGGCGGCCACGGCGCGGGCGCTGGGCACCCGCCCCACGCCGTCGATGGCGACCTCGAGTACCCGCCGGAGCATGCCACCGGCCGCCTGCGGACCCCGGGTCGCGACGGGCGCGATGTTGCGGACGATGGCCTGGCCGACGGACCGAGCGGTGGGCATGGCACTCCTTCGAGGACTGCGTGAGGGCCCCAGCGTAGTTGCGGGTCCGGACCGGCTGACCCCGAGACGACCCCGGTCGGTCCCTGAGAGGGTGGGGGTGTGGCGGATGCGGTGTTCGGGGAGCCAGCGCAGTGGCTTGCGGACGACCTGATCGGGGTGTCCACCGAGATCGACGCCGCCCTGGTGGTGTCGGCGTACCGGTCCGGGGTCTTCCCGATGCCCCATCGCGGCGGGCTGGGCCAGCGGCTCGTCGGGTGGTACTCCCCGGATCCCCGAGGCGTGCTCCCGCTGGACGGGCTGCGGGTCACCCGGTCGCTGCGCAAGATGGCCCACCGCTACGAGATCCGGGTGGACACCGCGTTCGCCGATGTGTTGGCGGGGTGCGCGGACCAGCGCCGGCCCCACGGCTGGATCGACACGACCATCCGTGCGGTCTACACCGAGCTGTACGACGCCGGCATCGTGCACTGCGTCGAGGCGTGGACGCGACCGACCGACGACGCGGTGCCCGAGCTCGCGGGCGGTCTGTACGGCGTCGCGATCGGCGGGTTGTTCGCCGGGGAGTCGATGTTCCACCGGCCCGACATCGGGCGGGACGCCTCCAAGGTCGCACTGCTGGGGCTGGTGGAGCTGCTGAGCTGGGGCGGGACGACCGACCGGCTGCTGGATGTGCAGTGGCAGACCGAGCACCTGGCGACGCTGGGGGTCGTGGAGATCTCGCGGGCGGCGTACCTGCGTCGGCTCGACCGGGCGTTGCGGCAACCGGCAGCGCCCTGGCCCGCCCGGGGGGTCGCGGGACCATAATGCGAACGTGCCCGAGATGCCAGAGGTGGAGTCCCTGGCGCTGTTCCTGACGGAACGGTGCGTCGGAAAGTCCATCGCCCGGATCGACCTCGCGAACTTCAGCGCGCTCAAGACCTACGACCCGCCGCTGTCGGCGTTGCACGGGTTGGAGATCGAGTCGGTGAGCCGGCGGGGCAAGTTCATTGATATCTCGGCCGGGGGACTTCATCTGGTGTTCCACCTGGCCCGGGCAGGTTGGCTGCGGTGGACCGGCGAGCTGCCGAGCACTCCCGTCCGGCCGGGCAAGAGCCCGTTGGCCCTGCGGGTCCGGCTGGACGACGACTCGGGCTTCGACCTGACCGAGGCCGGGACTCAGCGCAAGCTCGCGATCCACGTGGTCATCGACCCGATGTCGATCCCGCACGTGGCCACGCTCGGTCCCGACCCGTTGGCGGACGCGTTCACCGAGTCCGTGCTGGGTGAGCTGCTGGGCACCAACGGCCGGGCCCAGATCAAGGGCGTGCTGAAGAACCAGCGGGTGATCGCCGGGATCGGCAACGCCTACTCCGACGAAATCCTGCACGCCGCCCGGCTCAGCCCGTTCAAACCGGCCAACTCTCTCTCGCCCGAGGAGCTGCACCAGCTCTACACCGCGCTGAAGGAGGAGCTGGCCGACGCGGTCGCCCGTTCGGCCGGGCTGGCGGCTAAGGACCTGAAGAGTGAGAAGAAGTCGGGGATGCGGGTGCACGGGAAGGTCGGTCAGATCTGCGCCGTGTGCGGGGACACGATCGCCGAGGTGTCGTTCGCCGACTCGGCGCTGCAGTACTGCCCGACCTGCCAGACCGGGGGAAAGAAGCTGGCGGACCGGCGGCTGTCCCGGTTGCTGAAGTAGTT
>JBPCRP010000075.1:0-34775 GCA_050996715.1 Propionibacteriaceae bacterium | reverse complement strand
CGTCGGTCCGCCAGCCCGAGCCGGCGAAGAGTCGTGCACCAAACGCCAGCGCGTCGCCCTGGCCACTGAAACGATGAGGCGCTTCGACGACGTCGTAGCCGTGCTCGAGAAACCAGCGGCGAAAGTGGGGGAGCTCGGGCTCACGCTCCGACGGCAGCTGAGCCATAAGGACCCGACGATCCCGAACCAGGGCGGCGTTTGCGGTGTAGATCATGTCGGGGCAGCCCGACACCGTGGGGACGTATTCGATCGTCCGGCCCGCGTCGAGGTGGGCGGCGACGATGGCCTCGTGCTCGACCACGGCCTGGTCCCAGTCGGGTTGGTCGACCTTGTGCATGTAGGGATTGATCTCGAACTCGACGCTGAAGTTGTCAGCGTCGGACACGAGGAGGGCCTTGTTCATCTGAATACCTTGCCTGACGTGGACTGGTCGGGTTTGCTGTCGGTCACCCTCAGGGAGTGGGTTGAGGACTCTTCGGTCCCCGTTGCCTACTCCGACGGTCTGCCGTCGGCCGACGCCCGCGCCGGGGGCCACCGTCGACTGGGGACAGGGCACGACGCGGACCTTGAGCCTGGAATGCAGGAGAGGAGCGGTCAGCGAGGCGGCCGGTCTCGTCGCGCCGCGCCCTGGCCTCCTCCTGGGGAGGTGGATGGCTGGGCGCGTGCACCGTCGACGGAGCACGTCCTGCGCCGTGACCCCGGGCGGCCCGGGCCTTGGCCCGATTGGCGACGGCCGTGACGGCGGTCTCCAGGGGGCCTCGGCCCACGGCTTGGCGCCAGCCCAGGGCGAACAGCAGGACCGCCACCACCTGGAAGATGTAACCGCCCATGGGAGTGAACTGGTCGAGCGGGGAGTTCATGAAAACCACGTGGGCGGTATACAGAGTCAGCGTCATCGACCCGGCCGCAGCCAGCGGAGCCGTGAACAGGTGGATGACCCGCCGCAGCGCGGGTGCCGTGACGTGGCCGAGCAGCAGCATGGCGCCGACAACCGCCAGCGCTGTTCCGATGGTGTGGAGCAGGTCGAGAGGAGTTGCGGCGTGCGGTGCGCTGGTGGCCAGCCACCACCAGTTACCGGTCGGTGTCGTGCCTTCGAAACCGAAGACCAGCAGATCATCGACGGTGTCGCCCTCTGAGTTCAGGGGTCCGGGCACGGCCAATCGGAGCGCAGCCCGTCCTCCCAAGGGACCGAGCAGCCACCACGACGCGGTGGTGGCAGCCAGCCCAAGTGCGACGCCGAAGATCAGCATCCGGCGAGCGACGTGCACCGAGGACAGGGTGAGCCGACCGACGATCAGGCCAGTGCAGATGTACGACACCCACGGCACCCCTGGGTAGGCCCCAGTCACCAGGAGTTCCGACAACAAGTGGAGAGGGTGGTCGAAGAGGTAGCTGAAGGCGAGATTCTCGAGCGTCGCCTCCGGCAGAGCGGGTCTGACCAGCTCGCTCAGCACGGGCACAGCCACGGCAACGAATATTCCCACGCCGACCAGGATCCGGGTGCGGAGGAAGAGCAGGGGGATCGCGAGCAGGAACATCACCGCGTAGTAGGGAAGGATGACGCCGGCGATGGTGGCGCTGGTGTAACCCAGGAGCAGCCCGACGACGCCGATGGCCGCTGCACGCCCGGCGATGCCGGCCACCGTCGTCGAGGCATTGGACCTCGGAACAACGGCCCGTCCGGTGGTCAGCGACAGCCCGACCCCCGCCAACAGGGCGAACACTCCGGACGCGTGACCGGTGGGGATGTACGTCACCCAGTTGGGGTTGTAGTCCTCGTCGTAAGGAATCAGGGCGTGCACGGCCATCATGCCCAACAACGCCAGCCCGCGGCTCACGTCGATCCCGAGCAGGCGCTGCTTCGTGGTGGTGGCGCCGGACGGCACGAGCTGACCTGGACTCGTTCCCGGCCCCGCAGCCGAAGGGTCCGCTGCTGCAGGGTCACGAATCTGCGATGGGGTGATCACCGGTACATCACCGCGTCGACGAGGTCGTTTCCCAGGTCGAGGGCCGGCACCTGGCTCAGTCCGGAGTCGACGAACCAGTCGGAGGTGGCCTCGGGGTGTGGCCCGACGACCGCTACCCGCCCGCGACCGAACGGAGCGACCACCGCCGCGACACCGTTGTTGCTGTAGCGAGCCAGCACCGTGACGCCGACGTCCGATTCGAGCAGGAAGATCGGTCCGTCCTGGAAGAACATCCGGCGTCGCTGGCCGCGCCAGCGCACCTCCACGAGCGTGTCGTGGCTGCTGCGCGTGACGGCGTCCGAACTGGTGATGTAGCGATCGGTGTCACCGGGGAGCAGACCAAAGCCCGGGGTGGCGCCGGCCAGGTAGCCACCCAGGCAGAACCCGAGATAGCTGCCCCCCTCGGCGACGTAGGTCCGGATCGTCGACCGGTACTTGCGCATCCGCCGGTAAGCAGGAGCCAATTCACCCCCGCCGGGTTGCGCGTAGACGGCCGCGTGGGACAGGATCTGCGGTTCCAGCGGCAACTCGCCCCGGGGGCCGACGAAACGCACGTCGAAGCCGTACGGGGACGAGCGCAACAGCTCGGCCACGGCGTCGGAACAGGCACTCGGTCGGGCCGCCGGACCCCGGTAGACAAGGGCCAAAGGGATGCTCACGCGGCAGCCTCAGCCGGAATGCCGCGCCAGCGGGTCTGGGCGGGCAGGTGCTCGCCCTTCATCACCAGCGACAACGGCTCCAGTGCCGCTCCCTGGCCGACGGTCGCGTCGTACAACACGATTCCCCGGTCACCGACCATGGCGCCGGCACCGATCCGGACCGTGGACATCTTCATCACCCGGTCCTCGAAGAGATGGGTCTGCAGCGAGACGTCGCGGCCGATCATGGCGTCGTCGCCGATGTCGACTAGGTCGAACTCGGTGAGGTAGGTGGTGGCTATCCAGGTGCGCTGTCCGACCTGCGCCCCGAACAGCCGCAGGATCGGCGGCAGCATCGGGGTGCCGACGAGCATGTAGAGGAGCGCTGGCACAGCCGCCGCCTCGTACAACCCGGTGACAAATTCGGCGCGGCGTACGAAACGGCTCCACAGCGGTTCCACCCGAGGCCGGTAGCGCCCGACGACCAGCCATTTCAGGATGGCGACCGCGCCCACCACGGACATGGCAGTCAGGATCGCGAGCACCGGCGCGACCAGCACCATGGCGGGGAAGGGAGTGCCCTGCACGGCCATGGTGGCCAGCGACTGCAGGTAGACAAAAACCGCTACCGCGATCAGGGACGCAGGCAGGGTGATCCGGAGAAACTCGATGCCCAGCCGTTCGGCCACCCGCCAACGCGATGGGCGGTAGGTCAGGTGCTCGGCGAAGTCACCACTGTGCTGGCGTGCCGGCAGGTTCATGGCGGGCGAGCCGAGCCAGGCTGAGCCGGCCGAGATGCCGCCCCTGGGTGGCACGGTCGCCACCCCGATCAAGGAGTCGGAGCCCATCGTGGTGCCTGGGGTCAGCATGGCGGCGTTTCCGACGAAGGCTCGAGCGCCAACGTCGGTCCGACGGAACGACACCCAGCCCTGGTGGAAGGTTGCGCTGCCGACCATCGCCATGTCGGCGACGAAACTCTCCTTGCCCAACGTGAGCAGATCGGGATCCAGGTGTGCCACCGTCGAGACTTCAGCGCCACGCCCGACCTGTGCGCCTAACGACCGTAGCCACGGCACCGTGTAGAGCGTGGCGTAGAGAGAGTTGGTGTAGGTCAGGCTCATTTCGAGCAACTTGTCGGCCAGCCACTTGCGGATTCCGACCGAGGACCGGGCGGGCATCACGCCCACCGGCGTGCTGGGCAGGAACAGCTTGTGCAGGACTGCGATCAGGACGCAGACCGTGAGAACGAAGACTGGACCGACGAAAGCGGCTGCGAACAGACCGCGGACCACGTTGGTGCTGAGAAGCACCCCCCAGACCAGCGCTAGAGAAGGGATCAGGGCCAGCAGGGGCACGATCTCGAGCAGCCCCAGCCCAGCCACGACCGCCGTGCACTGTGACCGGGTCCAGTCCCAGGCGACCGGTGTCGAAGCCAGCTGTGACACGATCGGATCCGGCTCGTCGAGCCGGGCGGAAGGAGACCCGCCCCACTGCTCACCGCCAGGAATTCGCTGGCCGTTCGCCACGGTCGACTGCTCCCCGACGGCGGCGCCCGCATTCACGGTCGCCCCGGGCTCCAGCACGGCGCCGGACCCGACGAAGGCGTTCGACCCGATGACGATGGACTGGATGACGATATAGCCGTCCTCTACCAGCCACGGCCGGATGGCAACTCCGTAACCGATGCTGACCCCGTCGCCGATCCGGAGGAGCGTGGGGATCGACATGGTCGACGTGCCGACGTGGACGTTGCGGCCGACCTGTGCCCCGAGGAGGCGTAGATATGCGGCGAACAGCGGCGAACCGCTGAGTACCGGCAGGGGAGACAGGGCCAACATCAGGTCCAGCGTCCAGACCCGCAGGTAGACCGATCCCCAGAGTGGGTAGCGACCCGGAACGACACCTGAGGAGAGTGCCCGGACCAGCAGCGGGGCGACCAACCACCGCAGCAACAAGTAGACGACAGTCGCGGCGACCGCGATCGTGCTCAGCACACCCAGCGAGATGTGGCCGTGATTGGCGGCATAGATGGACGCGACCGGCAGGGTGAGCACCAGAAGCATGAGGTACAAGATGCCGGCTTGGACGACACCGGCACGGCTGTAGCGCGCGCGGCTGTGCCGCTGCAGGGACAGGCGAGTCGACGACGGCGTCCGGCGCGGCACGAGCTGGGCCTTGTCGTCGAGCCGCTGGGCCAGCGCGCGCACCGTGGGGTTGCTGTAGACGTCCCGCACGGCCGGGCTGACACCCACTCCGCGTTCGCGCAGCAAGGACACGCAGGTGGCGGCGAGCAGAGAGTGTCCCCCGAGGTCGTCGAAGAAGTCGGCGGTGACCGAGAGATCACCGGGTTGTAGGCCGAAGGTCGCTGCCCACGCGTCGCGGACCTGCTCCTCCATCGCGCCGACCGGGGTGACAACCTCGTCCGTGGTGGTGATTAGTCGTGAGCCGCTCGGCGGGGGCAACTTGCGGCGGTCGACCTTCCCGCTGACCATCGTGGGTAGCTCGGGCAGGACGTCGAGGTATCCGGGGATCATGTAGTCCGGTACCCGGTCGCGCAGGTGGTCGCGCAACCTGAGGACGAGCTCCGCGTCCGCGGTCGACTGCGAGATGGGCTGCCGGGTGACGTAGGCCACGAGCTCGTCCGCTTCGCCGACCGCCATCATCGCCGCGACGGCGCTCTCCACCTCAGGGTCGTCTAGGAGCAAGCTCTCGATCTCACCAAGATCGACGCGGTGCCCCCGGATCTTGACCTCGTCGTCGGCCCGTCCCAGGTAGTGGATGTCCCCGTCGCGGTCGATGCGTCCCAGGTCGCCGGTGCGGTAGATGCGTTCGCCGTCGTGGTGGATGAATCGGTCCGCCGTCTTCTCCGGCAGGTTGAGATACCGAAGTGCTACCCCCGGCCCGCCCACGCAGATCTCACCGACCTCACCGTTCGCCACGCGACGTCGTTGATCGTCCAGGATCACCACCGAGTAGGTCGGGAGGGGGCGTCCGATCGTCACGGGGTGACCGGGGTGCAGCTCACCCCAGGTCGCGGTGACGGTCGACTCCGTCGGACCGTAGGTGTTCAACATCCGCCGCCCTGGACGGCTCCAACGCTCCACGATGCCCCCCGGGCAGGCCTCTCCGCCGACCATCAGGCTCCGGATCAGCGGCAGGTCGCGAGAGATCGTGGCCAGCAGCGTGGGCACACAGTAGAAGACCGTGACGCGCGCCTGGTCGAGGAAGTCGGCGAGCTCGGCGCCAAGGCGTCGGGAGTCGTTGGGGCCCACGACGAGCGTCGCCCCCGCCGCAAAGGTGGGCCAGATCTCCTCGATGGAGAAGTCGAAGGAGATGGTCATCCCCTGGTACACCCGATCCGTGGGACGCACGTCGTACACGTCGGTGACCACACTGATGAAGTTGCAGATGCTGGACTGTGAGACCGCGACACCCTTGGGCCGCCCGCTGGAGCCCGAGGTGTAGATGACGTAGCACTCGGTCAGATCTCGCGGATCGTCAGCAGAGGTGAAGGCGCCCGCTGCCGCGGGAGTGCCAACCCGATAGCTTGGCTCATCCGCGATCTGAGTCGCCGCAGCGTCCAACGCCAGCAGGTCGCAGGACAGTTGAGTGAGGCCGACGGCCAGATCCGCGCTGGTGATGAGCAGATCCAAGGCCGAGTCATCGACGATGTAGGCGATGCGATCGGCCGGCGACGCAGGGTCGATCGGCACGAACGTCGCACCCGATTTGGTGACCCCCAGGAGGGCCACATAAGTGGACGCCGACCGCATCAGTAGGATTCCGACCCGTGAACCTAAACCCAGACCGCGACTGCTCAGATGGTGCGTCAGTTGGTTGGCGCGCCGGTCCAGTTCTGCGTAGGTGATCTCGTCCTGGTCATCTCGGACCGCGATCGCTCCCGGTGTGCGATCAACACTATCCTCGAAGAACTTGTGGAGCCGATCCGGTCTCCCGCTGAACCCGATCGGGCTAACGACTTCATCCAACAACGTCACGTGTTCGTGCCTCTCAGCCCTGGCGTGAACGAGCAGCCAGAAGCACAGCGACACAGCCCCCAGAACCGAACGTTCCCTCCCCCCCGGGAGGTCCTGATGTGGCGAACGTACTACAGACCAGCGTCTCGTGCGTCGTCGTGGACCCGCGCCGGTCGCTGCCCCAGGCGTTGCATCAAGGCGCTGTGGTGCCCCAGGCGGTGCGTCAAGGCGCTGTTGTGAGGGTGCCTCTGCCCACCACCTGCCGGTCCGTGCCGGACTCGACCTGGTAGTTGTAGGTGAGGCCAGGCGTGAGGCTGTTGGAGAGCGTCAGCGTGATGCCGTCACCGGTGCGCGTGGTGTACACGTAAAAGCCCGTCTGTGCTCCGAACTGGTTTCTGGAAACCCGAAACGTGGTTCGGGTGGTCTGGCTTGGTACGTTCGCCGTCAACGTTGCGCCAGTGCGAGTCGAAACCACCGTGTGGGTCCAGCTAATCGCTGGGGATTGCGGGGGGTCAGTCGACGGAGTCGGCGTCGCCGCAGCATGGTTGTAGAGCCGAAGTTGGTGGGCCACGATCCCACCAAACCGGCCGTCCAGCGCGTGCCCGGTGGCCGCGGGGTACTCGTCCGACGTGGAGAATCCCAAGGCTTTGTAATGTTCCTCCCCGGCCTGGGCGTCGCGCAGAGCGTTGTAGCTTCCACCCCTCCCGTCGTCGATGGCTCCGGTGTACCAGTGGAGGTGAAAGGCGGAGGTCAAGGTGGACGCATAAGGCTTCTCGGTCACCGAGTAAGGGCTTCCGCCGCCACCGAAGAGCACAGCCGCACCGCCCTTGATGGTGCTCGAGTACAACGGGAGGTAGAACTGCGTGATGAACTGGGATCCGCCCGAGTAGCCGACCAGCCAGATCCGTGCGGTATCGAGTTTGTAGTCAGCAGTGATTTTGCTCATGAGCTCGTGGGCGTATTGAGCGTTTTCTGCGCCGTTTTCCCACCAGGTGATCGACCCGGTCTTGTCGGGCGAAAGGACAGGAACAGTGAGGCAGCCCTGTTCTCTCAACTTCGCCACGATGCCGTTCGGCCCACCCAGCGAATACGATGCGGTGGGGTTATTGAACTCATAGGCACCGTCACCGTGGAACTGAAACACAGCACAAGATGGCGGCTTGTGAGCGACTCCGGCTGCGTACAAGTGATACTGGCTGGTGAGCCCGTTAGACGCCGTGAAGCTGAGGAACGTCTGATCAGTCTCGACGCCCGTCGTGGCGGCGGACGCAGTGGTAGGCAACACAATGCTGCAGACAAGAAATACCAGCGCGCTGGCGACCACGAACCGTTTGCTCATCCAGATGCTTTGTGGTGTGGCGGGCCGGTTGGCAGAGTCGGTCGTCCGAGCACTTGTTTCGGTCCTCGGATGTTGATGACATTGCGGCAGCTGAGGTCGGAGCATGAGAGACACTTCCTTGGGTAGGTGGATCCCCGAGGAGTGAATTCAATGGAGCATGGCAGATCGATGGTCTAAAGTTTACTGGACGTGGCTCCTATTTATCTCACGTCGAGCGATGTAGATAAGTTCTGCATAGTCCATTCTGTTGCGCGGTGCTAATCTAATCTAACTGCCGATGTATCGCGGCATATCACAGGGTGGAAGTTTTGGTGGACGGCAGCAACGGGGCTGTGAACAACCCCCATCTCGACCGCGAGCGCTGCAAGCCCTGGGCGTCGCTCAGGAGCAGGTGAGCAACTGGGTCGGGGTGGCGAGGACGTGCACGGGAACGTCCCAGCCCTGGGCCGGGACGACTTCCATCACCTCGTCGTCGTTGAGCAGGGCCCAGGTCTTCGTGCGGGCGTGGGTGTGCAGCAGAGCCCGGTCGTACCAGCCGCCGCCTCGTCCGAGTCGGTCCCCGCCGGAGGTGGCCGCGAGGGCCGGGACCACGACGACCTGCACGTCGCGCAGGGCCCCGGCGCCGAGGGGATCGGTGTCGGGCTCGATCAGGCCGAACGGGGCGTCCCGCAGTCGGTCCGTGCCGGCGTACGGCGCCCAGTCCGGCTCGCCCGGCCGGCCGTCCACGACGTGCGGGCCGAGCACGGGCAAGAGCACCCGGACGCGGACCGACGCCAACCACGCGACCAGCTCGAGGGTGGCGGGTTCGGTATCGGCCGAGAGGTAGACCGCGACCGTGGTCGGCCGGTCGCCGGCGATCAGGGCGTTCTTGACCACCTCCGTACGTGCGGTGTCGGCGGCGGTCCGGGTCGCGGTCGGCCGGGCTTTGCGGCGGATCAGGACGGCCTGGCGAAGCAGGCGTTTCGCTTCGGACAGGGCGATGTCGTCCGCCTCGTTGGTCACCGACTCACCCTAGGACGTCACCGGGAAGGACAGCACCGACCAGTCAAACCCTGTCCGACACGCCGCCAGAACCCGGCAAAACCTGGCTGGTCGGAGGGGCGGTGGTGCGGCGGAGGACGAGGCGGGTGTCAACGTCCACGCTCGTCGGGGCAGCGCCGGCGACCAACTCTGCCACCAGGCGCCCGGCCAGTTCCCCCATCCGCTGCACAGGCTGGGCGACCGTGGACAGACCGTACGCGGCGGCCAGGTCGTGGTCGTCGAAGCCCAGCACCGACACGTCCTCCGGTACGCGCAGCCCCGCCCGGGCTAGGGCCGGGAGGAGGCCGAAGGCGATCTCGTCGGACTCCGCCTGGATCGCGGTCGGGCGTGGACCGGCGGTGAGCAGCTGGGCGACCACGTCGTCGGGGTGGCCGCCGTACGGGGGGAGCACGACCGGGTGGGCGGCCGGGTCGAGACCGGCGGCCCGCAGCTCGGCGCGGAACCCCTCGACGCGGAGCACCGCGCTCCATGCCATGTCGTGACGCTGGTCGACCCCGCAGAACGCTAGCCGCCGGTGGCCGAGCCCGAGCAGATAACGGGTCGCCAGCCGGGCCCCGGCGAGGTCGTCGATCGCCACGCTGGCGGCCCCGCGGACCCGCTGGTTGAGGTAGACGATCGGCATCCCGAGCTGGTCCAACCGCGCGTGCTCATCAGCCTCCAGCCCGAATGAGGCCACCACGAGGGCGTCGGCGTTGCGCCGGGCGGGCAGCCGCGCGAAAAAGGCTGCCCGGTCGCTGGGGTCGACGATCCGGTAGACGAGCAGGTCGAGCCCGCTGCCCTGCAGACCCGTGCAGATGCCGTCGAGGGCGGCGGCGTTGAACCAGGAGCCGAGCCGACCGCCGAGCAGGACCGCCACCCGGCCCTGACGCCCGGTGGCGAGGCTCGACGCGGCGCGCGAGACGGCGAACCCCAGCTCGGCGGCGGCCGTTTGGACCCGTGCCGTCGTCGCGAGCGAGACCAGCGGTGAGTCGCGCAGCGCCCGCGAGACCGTGGAGACAGAAACCCCAGCCGCCGCGGCGACGTCGGTCATGGTGACGTCGCCGGCCGCCCGGTCGTCCCCCATGTGCTCTCCTCACGTTTGCAGTCGTCCCGCCGCGGTGTGAGGAGGCTAACGGACTCGTCTGGCGCACTGACTTGCGCGTCGTCGGGGCTTCGGTCCTACACTCGTTGCAAGCGCTGTCATCGCCGCAGGGCTGCCAACGCCCATTCCCCGATTTCCGGAGACTCTTCGTGACCACTGATCTCAGCAGCGAGCTCGTGCTCCGCCCCGATCTCACCGCCGACCCGACCTGGTGGCGTCAGGCGACCGTCTACCAGATCTACCCGCGCAGCTTCGCCGACAGCAACGGCGACGGCATCGGCGACCTGGCCGGCATCACCTCGCGGATCGGCTACCTCGCCGACCTCGGGGTCGACGCGATCTGGCTGAGCCCTTTCTACCCCTCGGCGATGGTCGACGGCGGGTACGACGTGATCGACTACCGCGACGTCCACCCCCAGATCGGCACGCTCGAGCAGTTCGACGAGATGGCCGCGGTGGCGCACTCCGCCGGCATCCGGGTGATCGTCGATATTGTGCCCAACCACTCCTCCAACCTGCACCCGTGGTTCCTCGAGGCGTTGGTCGCCGAGCCCGGCTCGGCCGCCCGCGACCGCTACGTGTTCCGCGACGGCACCGGATCCGACGGATCTCAGCCGCCCTCGGACTGGGTCTCCCACTTCGGCGGTAGCGCCTGGACCCGGGTACCCGACGGGCAGTACTACCTCCACCTGTTCGCCCGCGAGCAGCCTGACTTCAACTGGGACAACCGCGAGGTGCGCGAGGACTTCCTCACCACGCTGCGCTTCTGGGCCGACCGGGGGGTCGACGGCTTCCGGGTCGACGTGGCGCACGCGTTGGCCAAGGACCTGACCGAGCCGCTGCGCAGCAAGACCGACCTCGAGGCCGACCTGCCGACCGACGGCAGCGACCCGCTCTACGACCGCGACGCCGTGCACGAGATCTACGCCGAGTGGCGGCGGGTCTTCAACGAGTACGACCCGCCGCGCAGCGCCGTCGCCGAGGCCTGCTCGGCTCCCGAGCGTCGCCACCTCTACGCCCTGCCGACCGGTCTGGGCCAGGCGTTCAACTTCGACCTGCTTGAGGCCGACTTCACCGCACCGTCCTTTCGGCACGCAATCGCCTTCTGCCTGAGTCAGGCCGCGGCGTCGGGTGCGTCCTCGACCTGGACCCTCTCCAACCACGACGTGGTCCGGCACGCCTCCCGCTACGCGCTCCCGATCGGGACCGACTACGACGCGTGGCTGCTGAGCGGGGGCACATCGCCGGTCCCGAGCCTGCAGCACGGGCTGCGCCGCGCGCGTGCCGCGAGCCTGCTGATGCTGGCCCTGCCCGGCTCGGCGTACCTCTACCAGGGCGAGGAGCTCGGGCTCTTCGAGGTGGCCGACCTGCCCGTCGAGGCGCTGGAGGACCCGATCTGGGACCGGACCGCCCACACCAAGAAGGGCCGCGACGGGTGCCGGGTACCGCTGCCCTGGTCGCACAGCGGAGGCTCGCTCGGCTTCGGTGGTCCGCGTCCGTGGTTGCCCCAGCCCGACGCGTACGCGCGCAGCTCGGTGTCCCGGCAGGATGGCCTCCCCGACTCCACGCTCGAGCTCTACCGTGACGCGCTTCGGCTGCGGCACCAGCTGCAGACCAGCGAGGAGCTGGCGTGGGTGGAGACACCGGAGGCGACCGTGCTGCACTTCGTCCGGCCCGGCGGCTGGCACTGCGTGACCAACTTCGGGACGAAGTCGGTCCGGCTCCCCGCGGGCGTCGCCCGGATCGCCAGCGGTGCGGTCCGCGGCGACGTGCTCCCGGGCGAGACCACGGTCTGGCTGACGCAGTGGCCGCCGGCCTGAGGTCGGCCTCGCGGGAGAGCCGGGGTGGGCCGCTCCGGGCGACCTCGCCGGTCCGGCTACCCACCGCACTAGGGTGATCCCATGCCCCTGTTCGGACGTCGACGTGAGCCCGAGGCGACCCCCAGGGTGGTGGCCCGCGAGCCGTTGCCGGTGCCGCCCGCGGTCGATGCGGCGGGGTTGCGCAGCCTGACCGATCACCGGGACTACCTGCTGGCCTGCGTGGCGGAGCTGCCACCGTTCCGCATGCAGCTGCTCGACGCGGTCGACCTCAGCATCACCGAGGACGTGATCGCCGACATCGACCTGCCCGGCTTCGACAACTCGGCCATGGACGGCTACGCCGTGCACGCCGACGACGTGGCGGCGGCCACCGACGACGCGCCGGTGGTGCTCCCCGTCGTTGGTGAGATCGCTGCCGGACAGTCCTCCCCGCACCAGCTGTCGCCCGGCGCCACCATGAAGATCATGACGGGGGCGCCGATGCCCCCGGGCAGCAATGCGGTCGTCGCCTACGAGCTCACCGACCGGGGAGCCGAAGACGTCCGGATCTTCGGTGCGGTCCAGCTGGGCCAGCACGTCCGTCGGCAGGGCGAGGACGTGGCTCGCGGGTCGAAGGTGATCAGCGTCGGGGACCCGCTCGGCCCGCGGATGATCGGGCTGCTGGCCGCGGTCGGGCGAGACCAGGCCATGGTGCGGCCGCGGCCGCGGATCGTCGTCATCTCCACCGGTACGGAGCTGGTCGAGCCCGGACGGACCCTCAACCCCGACGAGCAGATCTACGACTCGAACTCCTACCTGCTCGCTGCGGCGGCCAAGGCGGCCGGGGCGCAGGTGTTCCGGGTCGGTCTGGTCTCCGACGACCCCGGCGAGCTCGCGCACGCCGTCTCCGAGCAGCTGGTCCGCGCCGACCTGATCGTGACCACCGGCGGGGTGAGCCAGGGCGACTACGACGTGGTCAAGGAGGTGATGCCCGAGCTCGGGGTGACCGACTTCGCCGGTGTGGCCATGCAGCCCGGTAAGCCACAGGGTTTCGGGCTGATCGGAGAGGACCGGATCCCGATGATCATGCTGCCGGGCAACCCGGTCAGTGCCTTCGTCTCCTTCGAGATCTTCGTCCGCCCGGTGATCCGCAAGCTGATGGGTACCACCCCCTACACCCAGTCGACCGTCGGCTGCGTCGCCGCTGAACCGATGCGGTCGATCCGCGGCAAGACCCAGGCCGCCCGCGGCATCGTGACCGTCGAGCACCACGGGGCACGCAGCGTCCGACTGGTCGGCGGCCACGGGTCGCACCTGCTGGGGTCGCTCGCCCGGGCCAACGCCCTGGTGCTGCTGCCGCCCGACGTCGAGTCCGTCGCGGTGGGCGACCAGGTCGAAGCTCTGCTGCTCGGGGGGCACTGAGCGCCGTGTCGGACCCCGCCGCTCCACGGCTGCCGCACCTCAACGCCACCGGCGAGGCGCGGATGGTCGACGTCTCGGCGAAGGCCGTCTCCGCGCGGACGGCGACAGCGCGGGCGCGGGTCCGGTTGAGCCTCGAGTGCGTGGCCGCCCTGCGCGATCAGACGGTGCCCAAGGGCGACGCCCTCGCCGTGGCCCGGATCGCCGGCATCCAGGGCGCCAAGCGCACCAGCGAGCTGATCCCGCTGTGCCACCCGCTCTTCCTCTCCGGGGTCGACGTGCATGCCGAGGTCGACGACGACGGGGTCGCCCTCGAGGCGACCGTCCGCACCACCGAGCGGACCGGGGTCGAGATGGAGGCGTTGACCGCGGTCACCGTGGCCGGGCTGACCGTGATCGACATGATCAAGGCCGTGGACCGGGCCGCGGTGATCACCGACGTGATGGTCGTGCACAAGGCCGGCGGCCGATCGGGAGAGTGGACGCGTGATGACTGAACCCGGGATCAGCCGCCAGGGCATGGTTCCGCCGCCGTTGACCGCCGTCGTGATCACGGTCTCGACCCGGGCCGCGGCCGGGGTTTACCCCGACCGATCCGGACCGATCGCGGTAGCGGCCCTGCGCGAGCTGGGGTTCACCGTGGGCGACCCGGTCGTGGTGCCCGACGGTCCTGCGGTGGGCGCGGCGCTCGGGTCGTCGATCGCCGCCGGGCACCCGGTGATCATCACCAGCGGCGGCACCGGGCTGAACCCCCAGGACCAGACGCCTGAGCAGACCCGGCCCCTGCTCGACCGGGAAATCCCGGCGCTGGCTCAGGCGATCGCGGCCTACGGCGTGGCTCAGGGAGTGCCGACGGCGGTGCTCAGCCGGGGGGTGGCCGGCACGGCGGGCCGCAGTGTGGTCGTGAACCTGCCCGGGTCGACCGGTGGGGTTCGCGACGCGATGGCCGTCCTCGGACCGGTGCTCACCCACGCCGTCAGCCAGCTCCGTGGCGGCGACCACTGATGCTGGTCGCCGATGCAGGATGATCGCTGACGTGCAGCCGACCAACTCCGCACCCCAGTCCGGCGTCCGGCCGTACCTGGGTTCCCACCGCTGGCCGGTGACCCTGGTCGACGGGCCGATCAGCCTGAGCCCGATGCGCCGCCGTGACGCCGCCGAGTGGGAACGGGTGCGGCGGCGCAACCACGGCTGGTTGCGCTCGTGGGAGGCGACGCTGCCGCCGCACGCCGATCCGGGCCCGTCGTCGTACGTCGGGCTGATCCGCACCTTGAACGCCCAGGCCCGCGAGGGCCGGATGCTGCCCTGGCTGGTGGCCTACCAGCCCGAGGCGCGGGAGGGGAGCCGGTCCCAGCGGCCCGTGCTGGCGGGCCAGCTCACGGTCAGCGGCATCGTGGGGGGTTCGGCATCGTGGGGGCAGATCGGTTACTGGGTGGACGAGCAGTGGGCCGGCCGAGGCCTGATCCCGACCGCGGTGGCCCTGGCGGTCGACTACTGTTTCGACGTCATCCGGCTGCACCGGATCGAGATCGCCATCCGGCCGGAGAACGCCCGGAGCCTGCGGGTGGTCACCAAGCTCGGGTTCCGACCCGAGGGCCTGCGACCGCGCTACCTGCACATCGACGGCGACTGGCGTGATCATCTGGTCTTCGCCCTCAACGCCGAGGAAGTTCCCGAAGGACTGCTCAACCGCTGGCACAGCCTGCGTCGTTGATCATCGCGGGGATTCGCGGCCGACACGCCTTGTCAGGTGAGGCTCTGGGTGGTCTCGGCCCCATAACGTTTGCGTGTGGGGACGACTGGGCTCATCTATCTGGCGATCGCGGCGGCGTGGCTGGCCTATCTCATCCCGCACTACCTCAAGAAGCGCGAGGAAGAGGCCGGTGATCAACAGGCCGATCCCAGCGAACGGTTCTCCAACTCCGTGCGGATCATCCGCACCGGTGCGGCCCCAGTTCTTGATCATGAGTACGCGGCCATGGACGTGGAGATCTCCACCCCGCTGACCCGGCGGGCCGCCGTTGCTGAGCTGCGTCGGTCCGAGTGCCGTGCCGCCACCCGACGCCGGCGCGTGCTCACCGTCTTGCTGGTCTCCTCGACCGCGGTCCTCGCCGTCTGCCTGGCGGGGCTCCTGCCCTGGTGGACGGTGGCGATCCCCGGAGGTCTGGTCCTGGTCTTCGCCGGGATCGCCCGGATCAGTGTGCGGGTCATGCGGCGCAGCTTCGACGCCCGCTACGAGCTGATCACCCGCGGCAGCGACGAAACCACCGTCTTCCTGAGCCGCAAGGCGATCGCGAAAAGCCTCGACGAGGTGGTCTCGGTCGCCGAGGTCGGGCCGGCCGCCAAGGAACACACCGGGGGGCTGTGGGAGCCCCTCCCCATCACGTTGCCGACCTACGTGTCCAAACCGCTCGCCCCGCGTACGGTCCGGACCATCGACCTCTCGGCCCCCGACGTCACCTCCTCGGCTCGGGTCGCCGTCCCGGTCACCGCCGACGCACCCGGCGACGAGACCGCCTCCGACGCTTCCGCACCCACCCGGCGGGCCGTCGGCGAGTAGGAGCCACCAGCTCTCCCTGCTAGGCTCGACCTTGCGGTTTTCCCGGCGCAGTGTCCGGTCGGAGTCGCTCCGGGGCTATGGCGCAGTTGGTAGCGCGCTTCGTTCGCAACGAAGAGGTCAGGGGTTCGAATCCCCTTAGCTCCACCCACGTTTTCTCGAGAGGGCGGCGTCAGTCGAGGCAGAACTCGTTGCCCTCAGGATCCTGCATGATCACGAAGCCGGTTTCCAGGCGCCCGTCGGGGTCGACCCGTTGCACCCGGGTCGCGCCGACGGCGATCAGTCGGGTGGCCTCCGCGTCGAGCGCCGTCATCCGCTGGGCGCCGTCGGTGCCCGGCGCCGCCCGGACGTCGAGGTGCACTCGGTTCTTGCCGGTCTTGCCCTCGGGTACCCGCTGGAAGAACAGCCGTGGGCCGGAGTCCCCGACACCCGGCACCGCAGCCGAGCGACCGTTGCGCTCCTCGGGCGGGACTCCCCAGGTGTCGAGAGCCTGGTCCCAGCTGTCGAAACCCGGCGGTGGTGGTTGGACCTGATAGCCCAGCACCTCGCACCAGAAGTCTGCCAGGGCGGCCGGGTCCGCGCAGTCGAACGTGATCTGAACCTCTCGGCTGGTCATTCACTTAACCTAGCGAGGGGCACGGACACCAACCGCGTTCCTGGGCGTCGATCCCCTCGTCTGACCCCGAGACTGCGGTCAGCAACCTGCTGCGCAGCCCTGGAGGTTGGCCAGTGCATTCTCGACGAGGACGTCGCCGTCGGTCGGCGAGTCCCGCCGGTGGTTCAGAGGCGGTCGACGAAGAGCTGGTGCACCCGGACGTCGGTGGTCGCCTCGGGGTGGAACGACGTCGCCAGCAACGCCCCCTGACGGACGGCGACCGGGTGGTCCGCGGCCGTCGCGAGAATCTCGACGTCAGGGCCCGCCCGCTCGACCCACGGAGCCCGGATGAACACCGCGTGCATCGGCCCGCCCGGTACCCCGGTCAGGTGCAGGTCGGTCTCGAAGGAGTCGACCTGTCGGCCGAAGGCGTTGCGTCGGACCGTGATGTCCAAGCCACCGAAGGTCTGCTGGTCGCTCGTTCCGTCGACGACCTCGTTCGCCAGCATGATCATGCCGGCGCACGAGCCGAAGGCGGGCAGCCCGTCGGCCAACGCCGCCCGCAGCGGGTCGCGCAGCCCGAAGAGCCGGGCCAGCCGGTCGATCGTGGTGGACTCGCCGCCGGGCAGCACCAGACCTGCCAACCCGGTCAGCTCCGCTGGTCGGCGGACGAGCCGGACGTCGGCGCCGCACGCCGTCAGGGCGCGGCAGTGATCGACCACGTCCCCCTGCAGCGCCAGGACGCCGACGAGCGGACGGGTCACCAACCGCGTTCGGCCAGCCGGTGCGGCTGGGGGATCTCGTCGACGTTGATGCCGACCATGGCCTCGCCCAACCCCCGGGACACCTTGGCGATCACGTCGGGATCGTCGAAAAAGGTCGTGGCTGCGACGATGGCGGCCGCCCGCTGGGCGGGGTTGCCCGACTTGAAGATGCCCGAGCCGACGAAGACGCCCTCGGCGCCGAGCTGCATCATCATCGCCGCGTCCGCCGGGGTCGCGATACCCCCGGCGGTGAACAGCACGACCGGCAGCTTCCCGGCGGCCGCGACCTCGGCGACCAGCGAGTACGGCGCCTGCAGCTCCTTGGCGGCCACGTAGAGCTCGTCGGGGGCGAGGTTCGCCAACCGGCGGAGCTCGGCCCGGATCGTCCGCATGTGGGTGGTGGCGTTGGAGACATCGCCTGTGCCGGCCTCGCCCTTGGACCGGATCATGGCCGCGCCCTCGGTGATCCGGCGCAGCGCCTCACCGAGGTTGGTGGCCCCGCAGACGAACGGCACGGTGAACTGCCACTTGTCGATGTGGTTCGCGTAGTCGGCCGGGGTCAGCACCTCGGACTCGTCGACGTAGTCCACGCCGAGCGACTGCAGCACCTGGGCCTCGACGAAGTGCCCGATCCGGGCCTTGGCCATCACCGGGATCGAGACCGCGGCGATGATGGCGTCGATCATGTCGGGGTCGCTCATCCGCGAGACCCCACCCTGGGCGCGGATGTCGGCCGGCACCCGCTCGAGCGCCATCACGGCGACCGCTCCGGCGTCCTCGGCGATCTTGGCCTGCTCGACGGTGACCACGTCCATGATCACGCCTCCCTTGAGCATGTCCGCCATGCCGCGCTTGACCCGGTCGGTGCCGGTGGTGGGGGTAATGAGGTCTGTCATGTCGGGTCCTTCGCGAGCGGGTACGGAGTGAACCCACCCAGCCTAGGACTCCGGGGCGAACGCGTGACAGCTTCCTGGACGGTGGTCAGCTGGGCGCGGCACCTGGGCTCGACCGGTGGCCTCCGGCCGAGGAGCCGAGGTAGACCCACACGAGTCCGGGCTTGGCGGCTAACTGCCGGGTGCGGTCGGGGGGCACGGGGGAGCACCGTCGCAGGAGCCGTCTCAGTAGCCGCGTCCCCGGTCGATCACCGACTCCAACGCCTCGCCCGCGACGAACCGTCGGACGTTGCCCGCGATGTGCTCGGCCAGCAGAGGGCCCTGGACGGCGGTCGGGTTCGCCACGTGGGGGGTGATGATCGCGTTCGGCAGGTCCCACAGCGGATGGCCGTCGGGGAGGGGCTCGGGGTCGGTGACGTCGAGAGCGGCCCCCGCGATCTGCCCCGAGGCCAGCGCAGCGACCAGGGCGTCGGAGTCCACCAGGCTGCCTCGGGCGATGTTGACCAGCCAGGCCGTGGGCTTCATGGCCGCCAGCTGCTCGGTGCCCACCAGGTGGGCGGTGTCGGACGTCGCGGGGGCAGCGATCACCACGTGGTCGGCTCGGCCCCAGACCTCAGCCGTGCGGTCGCTGGTCCAGGTCTCGATGGCGCCCGGGACCTGTCGGCCGCTCCGGTTGACCGCCAGCACGTCGGCTCCCAGGGCGGTCAGCATCGAGACCATGGCTCGGCCGATCCCCCCGGCCCCGACGATCGCCACCGTGGCTCCCCGGAGCGTGCCGACGTGGGGCTCGATCTCGTCCCGGTCCCAGCGGGTGGCGCGAATCTGCTCCTGCAGTGCGCGGACGCCCGCCAGTAGCAGCGCGACGGTGTGCTCGGCCACGGTGGGTCCGTAGGCCCCGGTCGCCGACGTCCAGATCCGACGGTCGTCGATCACCCCGGCCGCAAACCAGGACTCCACCCCGGCCGATCCCAGCTGCACCCAGCGGACCGCGTCGGGGAGCTTGGGGAAGTCACCCGGCCCGCCGACCCAGACCACCGCCTCGGCCTGGTCGAGGTCGACCAGCTCGGCCCCGGCCACGGTGATCGCGGACGTCAGGGTCGGGTCCGGCTGCGGGCCGAGATGGATGCGGGTCAGGTCGGGCACGATGGCTCCTCGGGTCGGTGGCGTACCCCAGAAGCCTTCACCATCGCCACGAGACCGGATCGGTCAGGGGACTCGGCAGCCGTGCTGGAGCTGGTCGGCGGTGATCACCACCGCGGCGGCCGTCCAGGCCAGAGGGGCGACCGAGGCGGGGGAGCCGTCGCTGAGCACCTTTTCGGGCAGCGCCCCGGCCTCGGTACGGTGCTGGTCGAGCCAATCGAGCCAGCGGGTGGCCGCGGCGGGGTCCCGGCAGGACGCAGCCATCGCGTAGGTGCTGACGGTCGGGGTCCAGCTGATCCCGTCGTTGCGCCACGAGCCACCCGGGGCGAGCCCGCCGGCGGGTCGGGCGAGGTAGTGGGCCGAACCCTGCCACGCGCGGACGGCAGCGGGCCGCTCGACGCCGGCGAACGGCGGCAGCAAAAAGGTCACCCCGAGGTCGACGCTCGACGCGCGCCCACCGGGATGGCGCGGGTAGCCGTCTCGTTCGAAGTGGTCGACGAGCGCGTCCTGGAGGAGGTCGGCCCCGATCCGGGTCGAGCGGACGGCGTCGTCGGCCCCGATCAGGGCGTAGAGCTGTTCGGCCGAGCGCAGGCCCGCCAGCAGCGTCGCACCGGTGGCCAGGGTGGGTGCGGACTCGGGGACCTCCCAGTAGTCCGGGGAGGGCACGGGCAGGTGGGTGCGGGGGTCGAGACCGGTGATCGAGGCGGCGGTCGACCGGTCGAGCAGGGCTCGGTAGCGGGAGACGAACGCGGCCTGCTTGGTCGCGGGGACCTCGGCGGCGACCTCGGCCAGTCCCCACAGGGCCCAGCCGGAGCCGTCGAGCTCGACCCCGCGGGCGTCGGGTGGGCCGGAGCCATCGGGGAGGTAGCGGGCCTGGAAGCGCCCGTCGGTCGGCTGCACCCGCTGCAGGAAGCTGAGCTGGGCTGCGGCGTCGGCGAGATGCCCCGTTCGGGCGAAGGCGCTCGCGACGAAGGCGCTGTCGCGGGGCCAGACGTAGCGCCACGCCGGGGTCCAGCCCGCCACCGTGACCCCGTGCTGGTGGCCCAAGGTGCGCAGGTCCAGCAGCGCGTCGCGGACCAGGTCGGGGTCGACACCGGAGGCGGTGGGCAGCCGTCCCGCGTTGAGCCAACCGGTCTCGGTCGGGCTCGAGGCGCCGCGTACCCCGGCCAGCTCGACGGTCTGTCCGGACGGTCCGAGGCCGACCCCGGGGGCGGGCAGGGTCAGTGTGCGCTGGCTCCAGAACCGCTGCCCGAGCACCGCCATGGTCACGAGCAGCACGGCGGCTGCCCCGGCCGCCACCCGCTGCCGACGTCGGGGTCGGGCACCTGATCGAGCCCCGCCCCGGGCAGCGACCCGTACGTCGAGCTCGGGACAGGTCGTCATGACCGGAACCGCGTCACCGGGTCGTCGGCCAGCGCGACGGCGATCCGCTCGAGCATCACCGGCGTCATGGGAGGCAGGGCATCCAGACCGAACCAGCCGACCTCGCTCGACTCGTCGTCGGCGGGGTGCGCATCGCCACTGCGCCAGGTGCAGGCGAAGGTGTGGTCGAGGTAGATGGCACGGTCGCCGTTGACGTGGGTGTGCGGGGGCTGCGCGAGCACCCAGGCCAGCCGGTCGACGCTGACCTGCACGCCGGTTTCCTCCTGGGCCTCGCGGCGGGCGGCGACGCCCGGATCCTCCCCGGGGTCGACGATGCCCGTCACGGGGGTCCAGTTCCCGTTGTCCGAGCGGCGGACCAGCAGCAGCTCGAGGTCGGGGCCGGTGCCGCGGTGGACGACGGCGGTGATCCCGGGCAGCCAGAGCTCGGCCTGACCGACGTGCCGGCGCAATTCGAGGATGAAGTCGGGGACGGGCACACGGCGAGGTTAGTGCGTCGCCGCCCTGAGAACACGGTTCGAACGGGTCCGACAAGGGTCCACGGGGGCACCTGGGGCCCACTGGTGCCGTGTTCTCAGGGCGCGTCGGGTTCGGGGGGTGTCTCGGCGCCGTCGCGCTCGTCCCGCTCGGCCCACTCCATCAGCGGCTCGAGGGAGAAGACGTCCTCGTCGATGCCCTCGTGCAGGTCGCCCAGCTCGGCGTACCGCGCCGGGACGGTGGCGATGGTGAAGTCGTCGGGCTCGACGTCGCGCACCTCGTCCCAGGTGATCGGCGTGGAGACGGTGCCGCGCGGGTTGCCCCGGACCGAGTACGCCGCGGCGATGGTGTGGTCGCGGGCGTTCTGGTTGTAGTCGACGAACAGCAGCCTCGGATCGCGGTCCTTGCGCCACCAGGTGGTAGTCACGTCCTGCGGCGCGCGCCGCTGCACCTCGCGCGCGAAGGCCAGCGCGGCCCGGCGGACGTCGGTGAAGCCGTAGGCCGGGTCGATCCGGACGTAGACGTGGAGCCCGTGCCCACCCGAGGTCTTGGGCCAGCCCACCGCCCCGAGATCGGCGAGCACCTCTCGGGCCACGTCGGCCACCCGGCGGACGCGGTCGAAGGGGCAGTCGGGCATCGGGTCCAGGTCGATCCGCCACTCGTCGGGTTTCTCGACGTCGGCCCGGCGACTGTTCCACGGGTGGAACTCCACGGTCGACATCTGGACGGCCCAGATCACCTGCGCCAGTTCGGTCACGCAGAGCTCGTCGGCGGTCCGCTGATATCGGGGGAAGAACACTCGAACGGTCTCCAGCCACGACGGGGCGCCGTGGGGGACCCGCTTCTGGTGCACCTTCTCCCCGCTCACTCCGGTGGGGAAGCGATGCAGCATGCACGGCCGCTCACGGAGTGCGTTGACGATTCCGTCCCCGACGCTCAGGTAGTACTCGACCAGATCGAGCTTGGTCTCGCCGCGTTCGGGGAAGTAGACCCGGTCGGGGTTGGAGATCCGGACGGTGTGCGGGCCCACCTCCAGCTCGATCGCGGGCGAGCTCGCCTTGGCCATGGACGAAACCTAATGCCCAGCGGCCGAGCGCATCCGCATTCACCTGGCGAACGCAGAACAAGCATCCGCACACTCCAACACCTCGGAGGAACTCCATGAACAGACTCGTCCGCTGGGTGGCAGCTGCGGCCACCCTCCCGCTCGCTGTGGCCGGGGTGGTGCTCACGTCAAGTCCCGCGCAGGCCGCCGACACCGCGACCGTCTCGATCCTGCACGCGGTCCCGGGAGCGACTGTCGACGTGTACGCCAACGGTAAAGCCCTGCTGACCGACTTCAAGCCCGGCACCCTCACCGACCCGCAGATGCTGCCGGCCGCCACCTATGACCTCAAGGTGGTCAAGGCGGGAGACGGCGCCAAGGGCAAGGCCGTGGCCGAGGCCAAGGGCGTCAAGGTCCCGGCGGGGGCCAACGTGACGGTGGTCGCGCATCTCGACGCCGACGGTTCGCCGACCCTGTCGCCCTACGTCAACGACGTGTCGAGCATCCCGGCCGGTCAGGCCCGACTCACGGTCCGGCACGACGCAGCCGCCCCGGCGGTCGACGTCCGTGCCAACAAGAAGGTCGCCTTCGCGGGTCTCACCAACCCCAAGGAGAAGACTGCCGAGCTGCCGGCCGGCACCATCAGCGCCGACGTCGTGCTCGCCGGTACCGACAAGGTCGCGATCGGCCCGGCCGACCTGAACCTCGCCGAAGGCACCACGACCATCGTGTACGCCTGGGGTTCGGCTAGCGACAAGAACCTCAAACTCGCCGTCCAGACCATCGGCGGCATGGGGTCCAATCCGGGCGGCGTGCCCGGCGGCAACGGCGGCCAGGCGGCCGTCGCCTCGCCGATCACCATCGGCCTCTTCGGCCTCGCGCTGGTCGGGTTCGCGCTGGCGGGCGTGCAGCTCGCGCGGCGTCGGGCCACCAGCCGGCGCTGATCAGAACCTGTTGATCAGAGTCGGGTGAACAGAGTCCGTTGAGCAGATCGGGGACACGACGAGGCGGTCAGCTGTGGCTGGCCGTCCTCGTCGTGTCCGCGCTCACCCTCGGCTTCACGGGCTGGCGGATCGCGGCGGCGGGCACCGCGGGTTCAGACGCTGTGCCCAGCACGACGCTCGCGGCGGCACCGTCAACCACCTCGTCGTCCGACCCCCCACCACGTGCGTCGTCGGCACCGAGCAGCACCGCGACGCAGGTCCGCGGGTGGCCGGCCCACCCGGCCACCGACGTACCTGCTGCCCGGGTCGTGCGGCCCGAACGGCTGAAGGTCCCCGCCCTGAACCTGTCGATGCGGATCCTCGCCACCACGGTCGACGGCACCGGGCTGATGGCCCTGCCCGCCAAGCCGTCCGAACTCGGGTGGTACGCCTACGGTCCGGCCCCCGGGTCGCGCCACGGCACCGCGGTGCTCGCTGGCCACGTGGACAGCGCTCGGTACGGCACCGGGCCGCTGGTCGGGCTGGCCTCGCTGCGGCGGGGTGACCCGCTGACGGTGAGCACCGCGACGGGCTCCGTGCGCTATGAGGTGGTCGCCGTGCAGAGGATCAGCAAACGGGCCCTGAACCCCGCGGAGGTCTTCGACCGCCAGGGCGAACCGCTGCTCCGAATCATCACCTGTGGAGGCACCTACGATCGCGACCGCGGCGGGTACCAGGACAACGTGGTGCTCACCGCGCGGCCCCGGTGATCCGCCCCTGCGCCGGTACCGCGCAGCTCGACCGACGACACATGGTTTCGATCGGTGGGTGTCGCGTATGGTCGTCGAGGTGAACCCGGGGGGACCTCACGAGCCCGGACCGACGCCGTCCGAGCCGGAGATCGGCGCTGAGGTGTCGGTTCAGGAGCTGGCGATCGGCTTCGTCGCGGGTAACCAGGCCTGCCTGGCCGAGAGCTACCGGCGCTGGTCCCCGCTGGTGTTCACGATGGCGTACCGCTCGCTCGGCGACACCGGTGACGCCGAGGACGTCACCCAACAGGTCTTCGTCGGGGCCTGGCGGTCCCGCGAGAACTTTGACGCCGACCTCGGCAACCTGCCCGGCTGGCTGCTGGGGATCGCTCGGCACCGCATCGTCGACCGGCAACGGGCTCGGGGCCGCGAGCTGCGGCTCGTCGGCGCCGTCGAGGTCGAGGCCGCCGCGCACGGCGACGTCGCCCGGGTCGACCAGACCGTCGACCGCCTCGTCCTGGCGGCCGAAATCCAGCAACTGCCCCACCCGCGGGGGACGATCCTCCGGCTGGCCTTCTGGGAGGGGCACACCTACAGCCAGATCGCCGAGCGGCTCGACCTGCCGCTCGGCACCGTCAAGAGCCACGCCCGCCGCGCGCTGCTCCATCTGCGGACCCGACTCGAGGAGGTGACGACGTGACCCACGTGAGCGCCGAGCACCTGGCCGGGCACGCGCTGGACCTCTCCGAGGAGCTGACTCGCGCGGAGCTCGACCACCTCACCGGCTGCCTCGAGTGCCAGCACGAGCTGACCGACCTGCGCCGGGTCGTCGATCTCAGCCGGCACGAGGGCACGGCGCGGGCTCCCCTGGCGCCGAACGCCGACGTCTGGGCCCGGATCTGCGACGAGCTCGCGGCGGACGAGACCTCGGGCTGGGTCGTGCCGCCGGATCCTGCGGCAGTGGTGTCCCCGGCCCCAATAGCCGCCTCGGAGCCCACGCGTCAGGGCTGGTCGCGGCGTGGTCTCGTGCTGCTCGCGGCGGCCGTCGGGCTGATCGTCGGCGTCAGCGGCGTGCTCGGGATCGGGCGCGCGTTCCGGACCGAGCCCACCGCCAACCCCGGGCCCCCGGTTGAGGTGATCGCTCGGACAACCCTCGCCCCGTTGCCGGGCAAGACCGGCTCAGGCAGCGCCGAGCTCGTGCGGGACGCCGCCGGCACCGAGCTGCGCGTCCAGGTCGACGCGGCCGGGACCGCCGACGACTTCCACGAGCTGTGGCTGATCAACACCGACGGCAAGCGGATGGTCTCTCTCGGGACGCTCCCGCCGTCCGGCGTCGGCAGCTACCCGGTACCGCCAGGGCTGGCGCAGCAGCTCGGGGCCTATCGGATCGTCGACGTGTCGATCGAGCCGTACGACGGCAACGCCGCCCACTCCCGCAACAGCCTGGTGCGGGGCACGCTGCCCGCCTGAACCCCGTCGGCACGGACCTGGGCGTCGGCGCCGACCGTGACCTCCACCTATCCTTCCGGGGTGCCGACCGAGCTTCCGACCTGGCGCGAGGCCGACCGGCCCCGCGGACCACGGCTCACCGGTCTGACCGCGCCGATGCGAGCCCGCGGTCGCCACCTGGCGCAGATCCACGACCTGTACCGCAGCCACCTCGCCCAGGTCCGGGCGGTGCTCGAGCGGGTCGCGGCCGGCGCACTGCAGGTGAGAGAGGCCCGAGAGGCGGTGCACGCGATGGGTCTGCGGGCGACCTACGAGCAGCTCGGGTCGTTCTGTGGGCAGGCGTGCCACCTGGTGGAAGTCCACCACACGATCGAGGACACCTCGATGTACCCGATGCTGCGCAGGGCGAACCTCGACCTCGCCCCGGTGTTGGAACGGCTCGGCGACGAGCACGTCGTGGTCCATCGCGTGCTGGTGGCGCTCGACCACGAGCTGGTCGCCATGGTGGACGACCCCGCCCGGCTTACCGAGGTCCGGGCCTTGTTCGGGCACCTGGAGTCGCTGCTGCTCAGCCACTTCGCCTACGAGGAGGACGAGCTCTGCGATCCGCTCGGCTTCTACGGCGTGCTGGTCTGAGGCGGGCCGACCTGGGGACAAGACGGCAGGTGCATCAGGCCGGCCGTGGTCGAACCGAACCCGCACGCGTCCAGGTAGAACGTGGCGAGCTCCGGCTCGTAGTCGACGTGCAGCCACTCGCATCCGGCGGCTCGGGCGTGGACGACCGCGTGTCGCACCAGCTCACGCCCGATGCCTCGGTGCTGGTGGCTGCCGCGGGTCCTGGTGTCGATCAGGAACGCGTGGTCACCGCCGTCCCAGGCCACGTTGACGAAACCCAGGAGCAGACCCAGCTCGTCGCGGGCGCTGGCCCACCCGAGACTGTGCGGGCGGATCCGGTTCCACCAACCGGCGCTGGGGCTCCCGCCGTGCGACCGCACGAGGTCGATCATCTCCGCGTCGGTCACCTGATCACGCCAGGCGAAGGAAACTCCGTTCGTCACGGGGCCCAGTCTGTCGGTGTCGCACGAGCGGAACCACGGACCACCCGCTGGGTCGACCACCAACTCCTCGGCGGACAGTCCCCTCGCCCCCCGCTGGTCGTCGGGGAGACGTCGGTCTAACGACACCGCAGGGCCAGCGGAAGCGACTCGTCGTTGAGCTGAACCGGGTGGCCACGGCTGGCCGGTTCCGGCGGTCAGCTCCCGCGGTCGCCTCTCAGGGCGCGACGGGCGGCGTCGCCGGTGGCGGCGCCGTACGAGCCGCCGAAGAGCAGGGCGTGCAGCAGCAGCGGAAAGACCTGGTGCAGGCTGACCCGGTCCCGCCACCCCGCGGCCAGCGGGAAGGTCGCGTCGTAGCTGGCGAGCACCGTGTCGAGGTGGGGTAGTCCGAAGAGGGCGAGCATGGCCAGGTCAGTCTCCCGGTGGCCCCCGTACGCCGAGGGGTCGATCATGGTCCCCCCGCCGGTCGTCCAGAGCACGTTGCCCGACCACAGGTCGCCGTGCAGCAGGGCGGGGGGCTCGGACGGCCCGGCCAGCGCCGGGAGGCTGTCGACCACCTCGCGGACGGCGTCCGCGTCGCGATCCCCGATGCCGCCGGACGCCTCGGCCCGGGCCAGGAAGGGGATCAACCGGGCGTTCGCGTGGAAGCTCGGCCAGTCGGTCGATTCCCGTCCGGTGGGCAGCAGCTCTGAGGCGAGGTAGATCTCGTCGGTCGCTCCGAAGCTCGGGCAGCCGAACCGGTGGGTCCGAGCGAGGGCGGCGCCGAAGACCTCGGCCGCGGCACGGGTCGGTGGAGCCTGCTCGACCAGCTCGGTCACCAGGACGTCGGCGGCCACGCTCACCAGCCGCGGTACCGGGGCACCCCCCACGGCAGCCGCGCCCGTCAGCTCGAGCAGACTGCGCGCCTCGCTGGTGATCACGGTCAGTGGGCCGTCGGGCCCGTCGGGCCCGTCGGGCCCGTCGGGCCCGTCGACGAGCTTGGCGAACAGCCGGCGTCCGTCGGCCGCGGTGACCGCGTACGGAGTGCCGTTAGACCCGCCACCCAGCGGGTGGACCTCGCGCGGACGCTGGCCCAGAACCTCGGTCAGCCGTTCGGTCGGGTCGGTCATCGAACTCCCGTCGGGGCGGTCGGGCAACGGTGCTGGGTCGTACCGCTACCCGTGACAGCATGACGACGTGGTATCGACAGCGACGCGGCGCCCCGGGGCACCACGAGTCCGTCGCCGACAGGCCGCAGCGAGCACCTCGAGGGCGGCGAGCCGGCGATGGAGCTGAGCCGGATCGCCGACGCGACGGTCGCTCTAGCTGCGACCCGATCGCGGTTAGCCAAGCGGGCGATCATCGCCGCGGTGGTGCGCGACACCACCGTCGACGACGTCGAGGTCACCGTCAGCTATCTCTCGGGGTCGCTGCGGCAGCGCCGGACCGGGATCGGCTGGCGGTCGATGGTTGAGCTGCCGCCGCCAGCTGCCGAGCCGACCCTCACCGTCACGGAGGTGGACGATGCGATGTCCGCCGCGGCCGAGCTGACGGGGGCGGGTTCGGCGGGCCGTCGGACGGCCGTGGTGCAGCAGCTCTTCGGCCGGGCCACGGTTGTCGAGCAGTCCTTGCTCCGGGGTCTGGTGGTCGGCGAGCTCCGCCAAGGTGCCCTGGAGGCGCAGGTGCAGGACGGGATCGCGGCAGCGTACGAGGTCGACGCGGCGGTCGTCCGTCGGGCCGCCATGCTGCTCGGGTCCACCAGCGACATGACCTTGTTGCTGCTCACCGGTGGCGAGGCCGCACTGCGGGCGGTGCAGCTCCGGGTCGGGATCGCCGTGCAGCCGATGCTGGCTGCCAGCGCCCCCGACGTCGCTGCCGCCCTGATCAGGAGCGGGGGGACGAAGAGGCCCGGGGACCCCGGACCGCGGGTCGTGGACGTGAAGCTCGACGGCATCCGGCTCCAGGTGCACAAGCAGGGGGAGCGGGTCTGGTTGTTCACCCGCAGCCTCGACGACGTGACCAGCCGGATGCCCGAGATCGTGGCTGCGGTGGCAGCGCTGCCCTACCACCAGCTCGTGATCGACGGAGAGGCCCTACTGGTGCGACCCGACGGCCGCCCGGAGCCCTTTCAGGTGATCGCGTCGCGGACGGCGACGCGCGAGATCGGCCAGCCGGGGGACGATGAGGGCGGGCAGCTCTCGCTGTTCGCCTTCGACCTGCTGCGGGTCGAGGACACCGACCTGCTGGATGTGCCGCTGCGTGAGCGGGTGTCGATGATGGAGTCGGTGCTGCCGGACCGGTTCCGGGTGGACCGGTTGATGACCGCCGATCCGGACGCCGCGAACGCGTTCTTCCTCGACGCGGTGGCCCAGGGCTATGAGGGGGTCGTGATCAAGAACCCCGCGGCGCCGTACGCCGCCGGTCGCCGGGACTCGGGGTGGGTGAAGGTGAAGCCGCGGCACACCTTCGACCTGGTGGTGCTCGCCGCGGAGTGGGGCCACGGGCGCCGCGCCGGGTGGCTGTCGAACCTGCACCTCGGCGCCCGGTCGGACGGCGGTCCGTCGGACGGCGACGCAGGCTGGGTGATGCTGGGCAAGACGTTCAAGGGGCTGACCGACGAGCTGCTGGAGTGGCAGACGAGGGAGCTGTTGGCGCGCGAGGTGCGCCGTACGCCAGGCGCGGTGATCGTCGAGCCAACCTTGGTGGTCGAGATCGCCTGCGACGGGCTGCAGCGCTCGACCCGCTATCCCGGCGGGGTGGCGCTGCGCTTTGCCCGCGTCCTCCGCTATCGCGACGACAAGTCCGCGGCGGAGGCCGACACCATCGACACCGTGACCTCGCTGCTCCAGGTCACCGACTGATCGAACCTCACGGCACATTGCACACCTCCGTCGAGGTCGCACCAACGAGAGCGGGTGCGACGTCGACGGAGGTGTGCAATGTGGTGAGGGTCGTGCCGTCATCATCGCGGCACGATTAACTCAGCGGCTGATCAGGCGACTCAGAGGATGATCAGGTTCTTCGTCGACGTCGTCGCGTTGTCGAAGCGGGTCTGAGCGTCGGCCCAGTTGACGACGTTCCACCAGGCGCTGACGTAGTCGGCTTTGACGTTCTTGTACTGCAGGTAGAACGCGTGCTCCCACATGTCCAGCAGCACGATCGGGACCTGGGCCAACGGCAGGTTGCCCTGCTGGTCGTAGAGCTGGACGATGTTGAGTCGAGCACCGAGGGTGTCGTAGGCCAGCACGGCCCATCCGGAACCGAGGATCGTGTTGGCCGTGGCCTCGAAGTGGGCGCGGAACTTGTCGAAGCTGCCGAAGTACTCATCGATCGCGGCGGCGAGGCCGCCGGTGGGCTTGTCGCCGCCGTTGGGGGACAGATTGGGCCAGAACACGGAGTGGTTGACGTGGCCGCCGAGGTTGAACGACAGGGCGCGCTCCAGACCGGCGACCGATCCGAGGGACTCCTTGTCGCGGGCGTCGGCGAGCTGGTCGAGGGCGGTGTTGATTCCCTTCACGTAGGCCGCATGGTGCTTGTCGTGGTGCAGCTCCATGATCGCCCCGGAGATCGAGGGCTCGAGGGCCGCGTAGTCGTAGGGAAGATCGGGAAGGGTGTAATCCGCCATCGGGTAGTGCTCCTTTTCTCGTGCTGGCCGTTTGTCTCGTGCTGGCCGTGCGTGGTGTTCCTGCTGATTTTTCATCGTAGTCCCGCCGCCCGGCTCGGATCGGTGGCCCCCGGAGCGCACAACAAGGCCCGGACCACTGCCTGGTCCGGGCCCTGTCGTGGCTAGCTCAGCCGAACGGCAGCGTCACCTGGGACGTGTCGCCGATCCCGAGGGTCGTGGCGCCGTGACCGATGGCGTTCCACACCTCGATCTTCACGGTCCCGCCCTTGAGGTCACCCAGGGCGCCGGTGGCACTGGAGAGACCCGCGGCGGCGCTGTAGTGCTCGTACCCGTCGACCGGGTCGGTGGCGAAGTACCGGTAGGTCTCCACCCGGTCGACACTGCCGTTACCGGTCAGGTCGTAGGAGACCCTCACCTGGACCCCGTTGCCGACCACCGATTTGGCGTCGACCGCGAGATCGAAGGCCGTCTGGCCTCCTCGGTACGCCAGGGTCAGGCCCGTGCTGGTGAAGGACGCCGCGTGGTTCGGGGTGTCCTGGTGCTCACCGTCGGCGGGGGTGATCGAGACGGTGCCGGCAGACCCCTTGCTGCCGGTGGTGCCACCGGTCAGCAGGTAGCGCACGGTGGATCCCGACGCCGGGGGCGGGGATGTGGGCGGGGACGTGGGCGGGGTGGTTGGCGTCGTCGTGGGGGTCGTCGGCGGCGCCGTGGGGGTGGTGGGAGGTGCCGTCGGGGTGGTGGTCGGCGGCGGCGCTGTCGGGGTGGTGGGCGGGCTGGTCGGGGTCGTCGGCGGGTTGGTCGGCGCGGTGCCGCCCTTCGCGCCGCCACCGGTCCACGAGAAGGCACCGGTGGTCGCCGTCTTCCCGGCGGCGACGGTCAGCTTTTTGCCGTCGGAGAAGCTCACCGTGACCGGGGTGTTGGACAGGTTCGAGGCCACGTAGGTCTTCTTGCCCGCCTTGGTGAACACCGCGGAGATCGGGTAGTTCGCGGTCACCGAGGTGTCCACGTTGCCGAGCGCCGCCAGGTTGTCGATCCAGTGGTAGGTGTGGGCTCGGCTTTCGCCCTCCTCGGGTAGGTAGCCGGGGTTGGCCTTGAACTTGGCCAGCGACTTCTCCCCGTTGCCCAGCGCCAGGAACTCCCACAAGATGTCTTGCCAGTATTTCGGCTCGCCACCGGAGTTCTTGACCATCTCGGCGTAGTTCTTCTCGTTGTAGGCCGGGTGATCACCGAGGTAGAGGTGGTTACCGGTGACGGGCAGTTGGTTGATGCCCTGGATCTTCTCGGGATCGGCCGAGAACCAGGTGGCGTAGGCCCCGCCGTCGCCCCAGACCATGCCGACCGCGCTGTGCGGGAAGTTGGCCGGGAAGTTCTTGTTGTCGACGTCGAACCAGTAGTCGGCGATCGCCGCGGCCTGGGTGGTGTACATGTAGATGCCCGCGTCGCGGACCGCCGTGTTGCCGGTGGCCTGGCCCCACTGGATGAGCGCACCGTCGAAGTTCATCCCCTCCGAGCTCGACTCCTGGTTGTTGCCGGAGGCGAAGGAGCCGTGGCCAGAGGCCCAGTCGTGACCGGCGTAGATGTCGAAGTCGCGCAGGAACGGGAACCGGGTGTCGGAGCGGTCGAAGTTGTTCGCGTCTCGGATCAGCAGGTCGACCATGCCCCCGTACTGGGTGTTCTTGGCCCAGTTGGGATCGAACTTGGCCAGCGTGGCCGCGGCGGCGATGAAGTAGCCGTAGTGGAAGTGGTGATCGTTGAGCTCTTGATCACTGCCGTACGACGCCGGGTAGCCGATCAGGGTGCCCCAGTTCTTGTCGTAGTAGAACAGTTGCCCCGCCTCACCGGGCGCTGCGGTGAACCAGTTGTTCAACGTCTTCTTCATCGCGGCCAACGCCGTGTCGCGGGTTGCCGTGTCGCCCACCTGATCGGCGATCTCGGCGATCCTGGCGGCCCGGCCAAGACCCTTTCCGCTCCAGTAGGTGTCCGCGAACTGCTGACCACCTTCGGGATCGGCGGCGGCCTGGGCCAGGTAGCCCTTCAGGGTTGCCAGGTCAGCACCCTTGCCGGTGGCGACGGCCGGCACCTCGGGCAGCACGCCCTGGTAGGTCATCGAGGTTCTGAACGAGCTGATCCCGACCAGGGTCTTCATCGCCCCGCGGGGCGAGACGTAGCTCGCGGCGATCGGGGTGGCCCCGGTCAGGGCGTTGGACTGGTGCGGATAGAGAGCGGCGATCGTCTTGGTCTCGCTGCCCTCCTTCTTGCTGGTCGTGAACGCGTAGGTGGTGTTCACCTTGGCGGTCGCGGCGTTGTAGGAGTAGCTCACCTTGGTGCCGGTGACGAACGCGTAGGCGTACGTGCCGTACGAGCTCGCCAGGTTCTTCCGCTGGGTGTCGGTGCTCTTCGACGTCGTCGGCAGGACCGCGACGGAGAAGTAGCCCTTGCCACCCAAGGACGACGTGAGGACCCCGCCGGTGTTCTTCCAGCTCGACCCGGTCGGGGCGTACGCCACATAGTCGTGGCCACGGACACTGAAGCCCACCGTCGATCCGGAGTTGCTCCAGATGCTGCCGCCGTCGGTGGTGATCTTCGCATCGCCGCCCTTGACCTGGTAGTAGGACAGGGGCAGACCGTGGCCGATCGTGGCGGTCAGGCTCTTGCTGCCGTCGGTCCACGACGGGGTGACGGTCCAGTCCGACCAGCCGTCGACCGCGACCGTACCGGCGTTCATGCCGTCCACGCCGACCAGGACGTCACGGGTGTAGGAGAACTTGTACTCCCCGACGCCACCGGCCGTGCCGGTGATGGTCGGGGTGGTGGCGTAGGAGATGCCAAGCCCACCAGGGTAGGTGTCGTAGGCCGCCGGGTGGGCGAACATCGGCTCACCGAAGGCGCAGTCGGTCTTCTTGAAGATGATCGAGGACCACCAGTCGTTGGTGGGGATCGGTCCCTTCGGGGCGTTCTTGGTGACGTAGGCGCGGGGGTTGGTGGCGATGTCCCCACAGCCGGTCGGGAGCTTGGCCCCGGCCGGTAACGAGGTGGTGTAGGAGCCGGCCCCCACGGTGGCGGCTCTGGCCTCGCGCGGCATGGTGGCGGTCGCCACGGCCCCGACGACGAGCGAGAGGGAGATGGCGATCGCGATCCCGCTCCCCCGAGATCTCCGGCTCCGGGCGGGCCGGAGGTGTGTTTGCTGGTCCCGAGTGCGGAATCGGTTCACGTGTTCTCCTCATTGAGCGTCGTGACTCGGAGATGAGCGTGGGAGCGCTCTCACGAGTGGGGTACGTCACGTTAACCTCGGTGACCCTCGAGAGTCAACGACTGGCTCAATTAGCTGGCGGGTGGGTACTTTCGTGCGCGAGCCGGTGGCTGCGCTCACCGCTTCCATCGGTTTCCGGGAGAAAATGTTTCATGTCCGTTCCGGACGTGGTTATTACTTCCAGCAGGTGACAGTTGTCAGCCGGAACGGACACCGAAGGATGCTTGACTGGTGATCATGACGGCAGCGCTTTCCCTGACAGATCTGACCAAGACGTACGGCCAGAAACGGGCCGTCGACCACCTGCACCTCGACGTCCGCGCCGGGTGCCTCTTCGGCCTGGTGGGCCCCAACGGTGCGGGCAAGACCACCACCTTGTCGATGGCCACGGGGCTGCTCCGACCCGACGCCGGCCGGGCCGTGGTGCTCGGCCATGACGTCTGGACCGACCCTCCGCGGGCGAAGGCCCTGATGGGGGTGCTGCCGGACGGGCTGCGGCTCTTCGACCGACTCAGTGGTCGTGAGCTGCTGCGTTACATCGGGCTGCTCCGTGAGGTCGACCCCACCCAGATCGTGAGCCGCTCCGACGACCTGCTCGACGCGCTCGGTCTGACCGAGGACGCCGACACCCTGGTCGTGGACTACTCGGCCGGCATGACCAAGAAGATCGGGCTGGCCTGTGCGCTGATCCACGCGCCCCGGCTGCTGGTTCTCGATGAGCCCTTCGAGGCGGTCGACCCGGTATCGGGGGAGAGCATCCGCGACATCCTTCGCGGGTACGTCGCCGGCGGCGGCACGGTCGTGTTGTCCAGCCACGTGATGGAGCTGGTGGAGAGCCTCTGCGACGAGCTGGCCGTGGTGGCGCAGGGGCGAGTGCTGGCCGCGGGCACGATCGCGGACGTCCGCGACGGTGAATCGCTGCAGCAGCGCTTCCTGGACCTCGTCGGGGTGCGTGCGGGTGGGAAGGAGGCGCTCGCGTGGTTGCGGTCCTCGTCGGTCTGAAGCTCACCTTGATGCGCAACGGCCTGCGCCGAAGTGTCTGGCGGGTCGTCGGTCTGGTGCTCGGGGCGGTGTACGCCCTGGGCCTGGTCGTCGCCGTCTGGGTCGGTCTGGGCGCGCTGCGGCTCACCTCGGTAGGTCTCACCTCCGACGTCACGGTGCTCGCGTTCTCGGTGCTGACCGTGGGCTGGCTGCTGTTCAGCCTGCTGGTCTTCGGTATCGACGAGACAGTCGACCCGCGTCGCTTCGCCCTGCTGCCCGTACCGGCGCGTCGGCTGGTCCCCGGGCTGTTCGTCGCCGGCTTGCTCGGCGTTCCCGGCCTCGCCACCGTGCTGGTCTCGTGCGGTCTGGTGCTCACCTGGTCGCGTTCGCTGGTGTTGACGCTGGCGGCCGTGGTCGCCGTACCGCTCGGGGTGGGGACGTGCTTCCTGCTCTCGCGGACCGCGACGGCGGCCTTCACCCAGGCTCTCGCCTCCCGGCGATTCCGCGACTTCGCCGCCGTCGCGCTGGCGCTCGTCGGAGCCTCGATCGGCATCGTGTCCCACCTGGTCAGCGGCCACGAGGCCGTGGACCCGCAGGTCTTGCTGGGGTTGCTTCACGCCGTCGCTCCAGGTCTGGGGTGGACGCCGTTCGG